>JBBRSG010000071.1:0-34358 GCA_038245615.1 Chloroflexia bacterium
AAAATCTACCGCCCCGGAGTAGGACGGCCCTTACTCACTACCACTACCACTTTGGAATTAATCTCGACCTCGGTACCAGGTTTGGGCAGGATGCTTATCACCCGCCCGACTTCTATCTCCAGACTATAGTCAAAGCGTACCTCGCCAACCTGCAAATGGGCCGCCGCAATCGCATCATCGGCCTCTTTTGCGGTGCGTTTGGTAATATCGGGAACGCGCACCTTATTCGGCACGGCGGCAGTCGTTGAGGTCGCCGCAGTCGTAGCAGTCCCACTCGCTTTGGCGGTACTGCTCGGCGAACCGCTCCCGTTAGAGGGATTGGCGGTCGGAGTAGCCTGGGGATTGAGGGCGGGCAGGGCAATCAGCACCGCCAGCACCAAAGCCACGCTCAGGATAAAGATAATCGCGCCCAGCAAACCCATCGTCAGCCAGGGCGAAATATTCCGGGCTGGTTTGTTTCTGGTCTCAAAACCTAGCTCGGCGTAAGGGTCGTAGCGCACAACCGTACTGACAACCGACGGGGCGGGAGTCAGGGCTTGCGTCGCGCCCAAAGCCGACCCATAAAGCACCGATTGATTTTCGGGCAGGCGGGCCACATCTTCGACAGGTGACGGATTGCCAACCGGGGTCGTGACGCTTAAAAGTGAGTCGGAGGCGGCGGAGGGCAAAGGCGGCAACTGGCTCAACATATTCAAGACCGGAGTATCCGCCAACGGCAAAGTGAGACCCGGCACGGCGGGACTATATGAGCCAGTTTGAGGAATAGCGGCCCGAAAAGCGGCGGCAAACTCCCCGGCAGTGGCATAGCGATTTTCCGGCTTTTTAGCCAGGGCCTTTTCCAAAACGGCCTGTAGCTCCGACGGCAGATTCGGGCCGAAAAGCTGGATTTGGGGAATTGGGGCGGTACAGTGGTCGTGCATCATCTGGTAGGGCGTTTTGCCTTGCCCACGATGTCCAAACGGCAATCGTTTGGTGAGCATTTGAAAAGTGATTATCCCCAGGCTGTAGATGTCCGCCGCCGAGGATACCCGCTTGGCATCGGTGAACTGTTCGGGAGACATATATTCTAGGGTCCCCAACGTCACCCCCGAATCGGTCAGCTCGTAATCCTCTTCGTGGGCAATCCCGAAGTCCGCCACCAAAAGCGTCCCATCCTCCCCAAAAAGAATATTACTGGGCTTGAGGTCGCGATGAACCACACTTTTACGGTGGGCGAAATCCAGACCATCGGCCATCGCGTCCAGATAGTCGGCCATGGTCAATAGCGACGGCTCGCGTTTGATCGCCGCCGTCAGGTCGCCACCGGGAGCATATTCCATTACCAGATAGGGTTTTTCATCGTGTTCGCCATAGTCCTCGGCCTTGATAATATGGCGATTGAGACGCAGCATATCGAGAATTTCGACCTCCCGCTCAAAGCGCAGCATCTCTTGAGAGCGGGGATAGAGGACAAACTTGATGGCGACCATCGGTTTATGGGCCAATTTGCTATGATAAGCTAACCAGACTTCGCCCAAACCACCCTGCCCTACCTTGCGGGCCAAAGTATAATTGCCGACGTGTTCGCCAGCCTGTACGCCATTTACGGTTGTCAAGTTTCACCTCTGGTCTAGGCTATTAAAAACGGGTCAGTAACCAAGTGAGTCCCGATAGTTGGGCGGTGGTCAGACTTAACTTATCGTACCAGAAAAAGATTACAGCTAATCTTACGACAGCTTGATTTGGGGCAAAATAGCCAAAATAGCCTAATCAAACATTTTGGGAAGTCAATCAATTTTCCCGCAAATCTGCCCTATTTGTGAATTTTCCAACAGCCGCTTTGGGTTATACTCAGCCCATGAAAAAGAACCAATATGATGTAATTGTAATTGGCGCAGGGCATAACGGCTTGGTCTGCGCCGCATATCTGGCAAAAGCCGGGTACAAAGTGCTGGCCCTGGAACGGCGGCACATCGTCGGTGGGGCCGTCGTGACCGAAGCCGATTTGGTGGATGGCTTTCAGCTCGATACCTGTAGCAGCTATCACGTTGTAATTCACGGCACCCCAATTGTTCGGGAACTGGAGTTGGAGAAATTCGGTCTGGAATATATCGAGGTTGACCCGTGGGGCTTTGCACCCTTTCCCAACGGGAATCATATTCTTTTCTACCGCGATGTAGACCGTACCGCCGAGTCGATTGCTCGTTTTTCAACTCACGATGCCGAGGCCTATCGGCGCTTTATGGCCCGCTGGATTGAGTTCAACCGCACCATTATGGAAGTATTTTGCATCCCGCCGACCATCGAGGCAATCTCCAAGTTGGTCTGGGAACAGCGGATTAAAGCTGGCAACTGGCGCACCCTGGGCAATCCCCTCGCCGTCCCTGCGATGCTAAGGACAATTTTCGGCTCTTATGGACAGGAAATTAATCGTACCTTTAAATCGCCCGAAATGCGGGCAGCCATGGCCTGGTTGGGCGCACAGAGCGGCCCTGGCCCGGATGAACCAATGAGCGGCGAGCTTATGGCAATGCAGCAATCGCTGTATCATTATTTGGGGGTGCGCCGTCCGAAGGGCGGGAGCGGAATGTTGACCCAGGCGCTGGCCCGTTGCCTGGAACATTTTGGCGGAGAGGTCAAAGTCAGTAGCCCGGTGCGCCGCATCCTGACCAGTATGGACGAAAGCCGGGTGAGCGGGGTTGAAACCGAGGATGGCGAACAATATTATGCCCCGGTGGTTATTTCCAATGCCCACGTCCAGACTACTTTGCTCAAGTTGCTGTCGGCAACGGCCCTGAAACCCCGTTTGCGCCGCAAAGTCGAGAATATCAAGGTAGTCAACGGCTTTGGCATGACCGTCCGTTATGGCATGGAACACTTACCCAACTATAGCGCCCGCCCCACCCTCGACCCTGCGACTGGCGAAATTTTAGCCGGAGAGCATCATCGCGGAATGCAATTGCTTTGCCCTTCGATGGAATATCTAAAAGAGGTCTATGCCGAGGCCGAGCGCGGCTGTCCGCCGACCCAACCGGCGGTGATTGCGATGACTCCCAGCGTGGTTGACTCCGGTCTTGCCCCACCAGGCAAACATGTTATGTATATCTGGGCGCAAAATCATCCTTACCGGCTTGCCAACGGCGAAAACTGGGCCGATATTCGGCAACGTGAGGCCGACCAGTGTTTGGAGGTAGTCGAGCAGTTTGCGCCGGGAATTCGGGATGCGGTACTCGGGCAGTATCTTAAAAGCCCGGTGGATTTGGAAGAAATTAACGGGCTGTTGCGCGGCAATCTGATGCACGTGGATATGAGTATCGGGCAAATGTTTTTCTGGCGACCAGTCCGGGAATTGGCGAACTATCGCACCCCGGTTCAGGGCCTTTATTTGACCGGGGCAAGCACCCATCCCGGCGGCGGAGTGAGCGGCGCACCGGGCTATAATACTGCCCAGGTGGTGCTATCCGATTTGCGAACCAACCGCCTGGAGCGTGGTAATTCTTCCAGTGCAAAGGAAATCGCAGTGGGTGGAGTGGCGGCGGCAGCCACCGGCTTGGGTATTTGGGCGGGGCGGCGCAAAAAAGAATAAGCATGGTTTCTGGGTGCAAGCTAATTGTTAAGCTTTCTGGTTAGCAATTAGTAATAATCTGTGTATAATAAAGCTGTACTACTGGCAGCTTACCGACTTTTGGTTTCCAGAGTTCTTGTTCCAAATTAACAACGCAAATCCGATTGGGGTTTTACTAACCAATCGAGGCCCTTTTTAGGTGTGATGATGCAATTGAAAGGAGATTACTACTATTATGGAAGAATTTATTGAGAAAATGGCGAGTCAGGTCGGAATTGACAAGGCGACTGCCGAGAAAGTGGTTAGCTTCCTCAAGGATCATGCCTCCGAAATCCCTAAACTGTTGAGCGGCGGCGGCGATAAAGATGGCGGCGTAATGGGCCAGGTCCAGGGCGCACTCGGCGGAATGTTCGGCGGCAAAAAAGACGATTAAATCTAAAATCTAAGATTAAGGGTCGAAAATCGAGGGTCGAAGGTCTCCTGATTTTAGTTTTCAGATTTTAGATTTCACCAAAAACCCCTTGACAGGCGGTTTTTTTTTGCTACAATCACACTATGTAGTAATTCGACAATTAAAGAGAAGCTTTCTATTAGAGTATTCTACACTTGAGAGAAGTTTAGGAAAAGCAGCTTCACTAGAGCTAAATGGCGGGTCAATACTGATGGCAAAACCACCGAAAGCACCGGAGACCAGAGGGCTAATCAAGGAGTTCCGCAAGGGTAGCACAGTCATTATTGTGCTAAAAATGTTGAACGAAGAACCGATGTATGGTTATCAAATCGCTACTGAACTCGACAAACGGAGCGATGGTTACTTTGAATTTAAGCAAGGCACGCTCTACCCGGCTTTGCACCAACTGGAAGAAAAGGGCATGATTGAGGGGCGTTGGGGCGATGAAGAAACCGAAGGCCCACGCCGCAAGTATTATCATATCACCGAGGAAGGCCGCAAATCGCTCAAGACCTTGACCGAGGATTGGCGGACTTTCACCAATAAACTGGGTAGTTTGCTTTAGAGTTATTTAGAGGCGGGAGTTTTACCCCGTCCCTGACAGGAGACCGCCGGGCTATGTCTGAAACCAGCCTATCTATTAGTCCCCAAATAAAGGAGCAGATGCTTCCCACCGAAGTTCTGATCAAATCCGGTGAGACTGAGGGGGAAATCAGGCTGGGCGAGTATCTGGCGGCGGTCAAACAGGAGTTACGGTTGCGGGGCGACCCGGAGCGGCGGGCGCTGGCCCGAATAGAGAGCGACCTGCGCGAAATGGCGGCCTGTTATCAGGAATTTGACCCGACCTTGAAGGCCGAGGCTGCCATCTTGCGGGCGATTGAGGAGTTTGGGTCGCCCGACCTGCTGGGCAAGCGTCTGCACGCGGTTTACTGCCCGACCCTCAGCCCCCGCGAGGTTGGCTTGCTGGCTCTCTTTCCGGTAGCCTTTGTGCCGTTGCTGGAAGCGAACTGGGGTGCTTTCGCCCGTCAGGTCGAGCAGACGGGCGTGACGGCGCTGGGGACTTGTGCGATTCTGCTGACGGTTGGGTTCTTTTTCGCGCATCGCTGGCGCTCACCGGTTCAAATCGTGTGGGGGACGGCCTTAGTAGCACTCCTGGCGACTTGCGGCTATGCTTTTTTCCGGGCGATGTTGATGCCCGCCGAACTGGTTGAGCTAGCGACCAACCCGTACCCTATCGGCAAGCCTCAGCCGCTTGACCCGGCCCAGGTAGACCGGCTGAACGCGCTTTTAAGCTGGTGGGGCTACACCAGGTTTGGCTTCAAGCTGGCCTTGACCCTTTTTCTTATTTTTCTGTTATTGTGGCTGGCCCGCCGGGAATGGACTTCAAGCGCCCTGTCGGCTTTCACCTTTTTGGTGATTGGCCCATACCGGGTTTACGATACCTATATTGGGATTGACCAGTCATCCGGCAAAGGGCCAACCGCAACCGTAACCTATGGCGGGCAGTTTCTCGATTTGCTGAACCCGCTCCGCATCGGGCGCAACGAAATGCCAGCCCATACCGCCGTCTTTTTGGGCGGAGGACTGCTTTTTGCCGGATTAGTCGCGGTCTATCTGAGCCTGTCGCTCAATCCGGCCCGCTATCCGACCAAAGGTTTGCAGGTGCGCTTTACCCCGCGCTGGTTGCGCCCGATGCTGGATTGGCTCTATGCCCGTCCGCGTTTGATGCGGGGCGGCTTGCTTTTCGTGGCGCTGGTGATTTGCCTTTTGTACCAGCAAGGCGCGGATTTGGTATACCGCCATATCGAAATTTATCCCTGGGCAGTAGTGGCTCAGACCTGTTTATTAGCTGCCTTTATCTTTGTGCCGCGCTCGGTGGTCGTCATGCTGGAAAAAATGCATGAGCATGGTAAACAACTTATCAAATAGGCTTTTTTTTGAGGCAGTATGTAGTTTTCCTATACGCCCTGTAGAACTACATACCTAGATAAGCTGCCAGTTATTCAGACGATTGTTCCGAGTTTGAACCAATTGCAAGGAAGGGCTAAAGTCTTTAGACCTATCCAGTAGGGGCGCGGCAAGCAGCGCCCGGAACGCCTCGATTCACCAATTGGGATAGGGTCTTAGAAAGTAGAATAAGTCATAAATACGTGTGCGATAGTATGTAGTTTCACTAGGTTTATAGTTATACTAGGTAGTAACATGTTAGCAAATTGGAGGTCAATTATGGCAGGAAAAGTATTCGTGGTGGGATTGATGATAGCGGTGGTGCTGATGGTCGGACTGACAGTCCTCTCTACCGACCCGACTTATCAGGTCTCGCTCTATCGGCAGTTGTTGGATGTCGAACTGAGCCGTCAGTTGGACGGTTCGTATCAACCGGCAGTCCTGATGCTCAGTCGGGCTAACTTACCGGGCGAAGTGCGGGCGCGGCTCTACGATATTTATGCTACAACTCCGGTTCAGCTCGAATTTAGCGATAGCGAGCAGTTCGAGGTCACGAAGCTGATTCCGTTGGAGCGCCGCCAGAACCAGAATCGGATCGTCCACAGCTTTGTTTTCGGGCAATTGCATTATCGCAATGGCTGGCCCGGCATGGACGTGACCTATCTTTCTTCCGGCGGCAAGCGGTTCACCTACACCGCTCACCTGCGCTACACCGACAAAATCTGGGACATCGTGGAGAAAATAGCTATCAGGGGATAGGGGTCGGGGATAGGTAGGACAGAGGGAAATTTACGATTTACGATTTACCCCCAAAGAGGGCGAGGCCGCGATTTACGATTAGGGCCTCAGTCCTGTATTCCCTCCGCTCCCTGTCCCCGTCCCCCGTCCCCAGATTTTAGATTTTAGATTTTAGATTTTAGATTTTAGATTTTGAAAGGAGCATCAAAATGCGTGTAAAACAAATCAAGTGGAGTCCGGCGGTGACTACCGGAGCTATAATTGTACTGGTAGCGATGGCCCTGGGTATCGTCAGCCTACTATTGCTCAAGCCCCAGGTTGGTTCGGTTTTTTCCGCCGTCACCAAAGGGCTGGGGAGTTCGGGGGCAAGTAGCCCGGTTATAACTCCAAATGGGGCGGCCTCAAGCAACCCCGTCGTGACCTCCAATGGGCAAGCCAATAGCGGGTCGTCCACCAGCCTCCCGAACCAAACCAGCGAGCGGCTGATTATCCGCAACGCGACTTTGGCCCTGACTGCCCCGGATGTGGAGAAAACCCTGGGCGAAATTCGGGCGCTGGCGATAGGCCAAAATGGATTGGTCGCTCAATCCAGTACTACTGTCCGCGACGATAAAATCTATGCCAATATCACTCTGCAAATTCCGGCGATGGTCTTTGATGAGACCATGAACCAGTTGCGCCGCCTGAGCGGAGTGAAGGTCGAGAGCGAGAATACCACCAGCCAGGATGTGACCGAAGAATATGTAGACCTCAAGGCCCAAATCGGCAACTTGAAGGCCAGTGAAACCGAATTGGTGCGACTTCTTACCAAAACCAATAATGTCGCCGAGATTATGGCGGTGCAGGAGAAATTAGGCGGAGTTCGGGGTCAGATTGAGAGCAAAATAGGTCGCCAGAACTATCTGGAAAAGAAGGCGGCCCTATCTACCCTGACCATCAGCCTTGCGCCCCCTCCACCTGTCGCCCCCAAACCAGAACCTCCGGCGGCCCCAAAAGGTTGGGATGCTCTCAAAGCTCTGGATAGCGCCTGGGAAGGTTCGGTGCGCGGCCTACAATTATTATTCACGGTTGGGGTGACTCTAGCGGCCTGGGGCATCTGGATAGTGCCGCTTGCCGGGGTGGGCTGGTTCGGAGGCAGCCGTTTGCGCCGCCGACATCGCCGCACTTTCTCCGACTTAGGGTAGGATTGAGGACTGAGGACTGAGAATTAAAGCCATGAGGCATGAGGGATGAACCATGAGAAGGGGACGGGTGTTGGGGGTCTGGGTTGGGGGGCAGGGGACAAGGATGAGGGATAAAAAGGCGGAAGGTAGAGGCTGGGTTCTAATTTCCCCAACCCCCGTCCCCGATTACCGATTTCTGCGCCTACCTCGGATAAACAGAAAGATTGCCAGCCCAAAGGCCAGCCCAATTATTCCCAGACCTATTCCCTGTAGGCTGCTATCGTAACCCCGGTCATAGCTGCCACCCGCTCCCAACAGCAATATAAATATTCCCAATATAAAAAACCCATTACTCCAATCGCACTAGCGCAGCCAGCGATAGTGCGATAACTGCTTGGGCGGCGATTGGTCGGCGAGTCATTTTCTGAGCCTGGGGGCATTTTAAGCGCCATATCGAATTTTCTCCTTTAATCCGAACAGTTACTCCTTTATCATCAAATGGGCAGTGAGAGCGGTTTCCAAAGCCAGGGCAGTGGACGGGTCAAGGGGGCGGGCGAGGTAAAACTCGCGTACCCGCCCGGCCCGAATAAGGCCCAGTGGTCGCGGAGTTGAGCTTTCCGGCAATAGCCAATAGCCGTCCGAGGCCCGGCTATAGCCCCGAAAATCGGCCCATTCCCGCCGGTCATTCCAGAACCCGCGATTCATGACGACCCCATGTTCCGACACCAGATAGCGCCGGGGCAGAAAATAGGGCAGCAAGGCCAGGCCCACCAGCACTCCCAGCCCCAAAGCGACGGTAGGCGGCAAGCTGACCAGCAACACCGCCCCGATAATAACCACCAGCAAGAGTACCGCCCCCGCCTTGAGCCAACCTTTAGGCCCATCTTCTGCCAAAGGCCAGCGTTGCCATTCCAGAATTGAGCCGGGCGGCTGGCTCATAATCCCTCGGCGGTATCCATAATAATCGTCACCGGGCCATTATTAATAATCTCTACCACCATTTCAGTCCCGAAGCGTCCGGTTTCGACCTTGAGGTTGGTTTGCCGCATCTTCTCTACAAAATATTCGACCAATGGCGCAGCAATCTCCGGGGCTGCCGCCAGCCCAAAACCGGGACGGCGACCTTTGCGAGTATCGGCATACAGGGTAAATTGGGATATAACCAGCAATTCGGCGGGCGGGTTCAGGTCGAGGGCCGACAGGTTCATCTTGCCCGCCTCGTCCTCAAAGACCCGCAGATTGGCGATTTTACCAACCAGATAATCGGCCTCTTTCTGGCTATCCCCCTGCCCCACTCCCACCAAAATAACGTAGCCCGGCCCACAGCGCCCGACCACCTCACCCGCGACGATCACACTTCCACGCTTGACCCGCTGTATCACTACCCGCACTAAAGACCTCCTGAGATGGGGTCAGGAGAATAATTTTTAGTTGTAAGTTCTCTAATCATAAATTCCTGACCCCATCCAAAAACTGAAAATAGGGGATAAGTCGGCGAGATTAGCCGATAAAGTCAGCTACCAATTTGTTAAATTTCGCCGGGTTCTCGATAAACATAAAGTGCTGACCACCTTCGTCTTCCTCGAAAATTTCCAGCTGCGAGCCTTTAATCTGCTGATTTATCCAGACCTGCGATTTCCAGGGAACCAGGCTAACCCGTCCACTGATTATCAGGGTCGGCAGATTGATGCCAGGAATAACATCCCGCCAATCCTGGGTGCAGTGATTATAAAGCAAAGTGGCGGCGTGAGGACGGGTCATTTTGTGGTTCAAGGCGATAATCCACTCTTTCACGGCAGGGTCTATTGCACTTGTTACCATCCCGCCGACAAAACCATTGGTGGTCGGGATGGCATCCGGCCCCATCAAGGCATTGTAGGTAGCATAGACTGACTCGGCGGTAAAAATCGCCCCGGACGCTTCCAGTTCCGCCTCCGACCAGACTGGGTTCGAGGTAAGGAAAGGTGGTTGGTCTACCAGTATCAGCTTCGAGAGTCGGTCACTGCCAAAAGTATCCCAGTAACTCCAAATGACCGAGCAACCCATCGAATGCCCCAATAGATTGACATTCTCCAAATTGAGAGCTTCGAGGGCATCATGGACATCTTTGGCAATCCGGGCAATTCGGTAGCCCGATGCTGGCTTATCCGAGTCACCGTGACCCCGCATGTCAATCGCAATCACCCGATAGCGGTCACTCAGCCCGTCAAGCTGATGCTTGAACTGCTCGGCAGTCTGCGACCAGCCTGGAATCAAAACTAAAGGCGGCCCGCTGCCAGCCTCAAGATAACTCAACCTGACCCCGTCGCTGGTCGTAAGGTGGCCTGAACCAATAGACATAGCCATATAATTCTCCTTCCACTTTGAATTGAGATAGCTAATGATATGAGCTTGTAAGCGAAACCCGCAAGTTGTAAGCAAATTCGTTTTCGCAGTCACCAACGAGCTGAGAAAACGCTAGTTACATTTTAACACATGCTGGATAAATAAAAACAACCCCACTTGAACCAAATTTTGGCTCAAGCCGGGTTGCTGGTAAATGTATAGCTTATTCTTCGGGGGTGGGGCTGGTACTTTCGGAAGCGGTGACAATTTCGGCTTTGGGCTTGCGGCTGACCTGAATCAGCTCGGTTAGCTCCATAACCTTAATTTTGTCCTCCAGCCCGCGCCCCTTAATCCCGTCCTCGAACATCGAAACGCAGAAAGGACAGCCCGCCGCGACTACTTCCGCCCCGGTATCGGCAGCCTCTTGCACCCGCGTCTGATTGACCCGCGTCCCGATTTTCTCCTCCATGAACATGCGCCCCCCGCCGCCGCCGCAGCAGAAGCTTTTAGATTTGTTGCGAGGCATTTCCACAAAATCCATCTTTTTCAGGCCGCTACCCAGTTCGTTCAGAATATAGCGCGGGGCATCGTAAATGTCGTTGTAACGACCCAAATAGCACGGGTCGTGATAGGTCACTTTGGTGCCGTCCATGCCATCGCCGGTTTTGAGTTTGCCTTCTTCCATCAGCTTGGCGATCAGTTGGGTGTGATGCACCACCTCGAAATTGACATCAAACTGCGGATATTCGTTCTTGAGCGAATTGAAGCAGTGCGGACAAGCCGTGACCACCTTCTTGATTTTGTGGCTGGCCTTGTAGCCGTTCAGGGTTTCGGCGTTTTGTTGGGCCAACATTTGGAACAGATACTCATTGCCAATCCGCCGGGCCGGGTCGCCAGTACAGCTTTCTTCCGGGCCGAGAATCGCCCAATTCAGCCCGGCTTCTTCCAAAATATTCGCCAGATTTTGGGTTACTTTCTTGTTGCGCTGGTCGAGCGCCCCCATGCAGCCCACCCAGAAAAGCACATCTACTTCCTCGCCCTCGTCCATCGCCCCCAGCACCTTGACCTCGAAATCCATCTTGCTGGTCCATTCCAGCCGTTCATCGGGCCGAATCGTCCAGGGATTGCCGTTGCGCTCCAGATTGTTGAAAAGCGGGGTCACTTCGGGTGGGAATTCACTTTCGTCCAGTACCAGATAGCGCCGCATATCTATAATCTTCGGCACATGCTCGATAAAGACCGGACATTCGGTCATACAGGCCCGGCAGGTGGTACAGGCCCACAGTTCGTCCTGGGTAATCAGACCACCGACCAGCGCGGGTAATTGAGCCGAATCTCCGCCACTGTCAGCCGCCCCCGCCGTATCTATCTCTATCGCGGCAGCCGAACCGCCGCCGACCACAACTTCAGCCCCCGGTGGCGGAATAGAAACACTATTATTGGCATAACCGCCAGCGGTTACAGTATGTCCGGTCAAGGGTATCTTGCTCTGGTTGAACAGCGACAGCTTCATATCCACGATGATTTTTTTGGGATTGAGCGGCTTGCCGGTCTGGTTCGCCGGGCAAACCTGGGTGCAGCGTCCACATTCGGTGCAGGAGGTTGTATCCAGCAAGTCTTTCCAGGTAAAATCCTCGATTTTGTTCGCCCCGTAATGCTCAATCTCCTCGATATTTTCGATTTTGCGAAGCTCACCTTTGGGTCGGGTGGACTGAAAGAAAGTGTTGAAAATCGAGGTCATTACATGAAAGTGCTTAGAAGTTGGCAGATAAACCACGAAGCAGGCTACAATCAGTATTTTCAGCCACCAAAAAACCGTCCAGAGGGTCAAAGAGGTTTCGGGGTTAGTACCAAATAAATCGCCTAGCCGCCGCCCAACCGGGGCATATCCCGCTTCTGGCAAAAGGGTTGCTCGCCAAGCGAAAGCCTCGATTAATATTTCAAAGATAATCCCGGTTGAAATCAACGAAAGGACAATCCAGCCGTCTTTGGTGTTGGTCAAATATTTGGGTTTGATGAAGGCCCGGCGAATGGCGAAATAGGCCACCGTTACAAATACCATCAGCATAAACAAATCTACAATGACCGCAACCGGACGGGAAGAAACCAACGGCAGATGTATCGGCAACATGCCGTACAGCACCGAGGCCAGTACCCCGGTATTCACAATCAAGAAGCTCCAGAAAATCAGGGCGTGGATGATACCGGGGATAAGACTGCGGAACAGCTTTTTCTGGAAAATCCAGCCAGTGAAAAAGAACCCGACTCGCCGCCCCAGTTGGTCGGTGCGGTTTTCAGGTTTACCCTGCCGCACCAGCTTAATCAGGGGGTTAATTCGCCCGAAAAAGAGATAAGCGGTAATCCCGACCACGATTAAAAAGGCCAGAATCCCGATTGGATTGTTATTGGGGGCTTTAGTCGGGGCCTCCGCCAGGGCCAGGCTCATCAGACTTTGGGTAGCCACGCTGCTTACTCCTAACTAGAAAGGGGGAAATAGTTTTGAGTTTCCTAATCGAAAATCGTAAATCGAAAATCTAAGAAATATAGAGCTGAGAGGATTTTCGATCTTAGATTTTCGATCTTAGATTTTCGATCTTAGATTTTCGATTTTCGACACTACCCCTTACGGCGTTTGAAGACAAAATAAATCCCGACCGTAATACCATCTATCACGCTGACTGGGCAGCACGAAACCATCTCCCAGCCTTGCGCTCCAAGCTGATTGGTATAGGCTTGATGCTGGGCGGCCAGGGCTTGCGGGCCTTGTCCAACATTAGGGTCAAACCCGGCGGGGCCTTTGGGGTCGGTCACTTTGCCGGGCAGTACAAAATGGTAATATTCCCACATTTGATTTACCTTGTCGGGGGGCGGAAGCTAGTAGGCTAGTTTTGAGTTTTGAATTTTGAGTTTTGAATTAAAATGCCAACCACTCCCCGGATTTTTTCCGTCTTTCAAACCTCAGCCCTCAGTCCTCAGTCCTGCCCTCTACCCCTTCCGTCGCTTGATTTCTTCGGTCAGGGCCGGGACGATTTTCAGGACATCACCTACAATGCCCAGGTCAGCAAACTTGAAGATGGGCGCATCCGGGTCGGTATTTATCGCCACGATATATTTTGCGCCCTTCATGCCCACAGTATGCTGAATCGCGCCCGATATACCACAGGCGATATAGACGCTAGGCTTGACGGTCTTGCCGGTCT
The DNA here is from genome assembly GCA_038245615.1 of Chloroflexia bacterium. Classification (GTDB taxonomy): domain Bacteria; phylum Chloroflexota; class Chloroflexia; order Chloroheliales; family Chloroheliaceae; genus 54-19. The sequence continues at coordinate 13,369 of JBBRSG010000071.1, forward strand.
GCCCCACCTGAAAGCTGTAAGGCACCCAGCCCGCGTCTACGACGGCGCGGGTCGCCCCGACTGCCCCGCTAACCTGGGCTGCGAGGTCTTGCAGCAGGCTAAAATTTTCGGGCTGCTTGAGGCCGCGCCCGCCACTAATCACGATTGCGGCTTCTTCCAGCTTTGGCCCTTCGCTCTGCTGTACCACGTTTTCCAGAACCACCGCTCGCCGGGCGTTTTCCGAAATATTGGCGCTTATCTGCTCAACCTGGGGCGCGGGCGCGTCGGTCAGAGCTTCGGCGGCGAAAGCTTTAGGCCGCACTAGCACCAGTTTGGTCGCCCCGCTCAGAGTAACGGTTACAACGGTCGTGGCGCTGTACCAGGGGACTTCCACTTTCAGTTCGTCACCGCTCAGGCTGATTTCCGCGCCATCGGTGATGACCCCGCAGTCCAGTCGGGCATTCAGACGGGCGGCAATATCGCGGCCATCGTAGGTCGTGCCAATCAGCAGCAGGTCGGGCTTTTCGGTCTCGATGATTGCGCTCAGGGTGTCGGCGGCGGGTTCGGATAAAAAGTTGGCATAAGCCTCATCATCATTAACCAGCACCCGCTTTGCGCCATACTGTCCCAACAGGGCGGCCTGCTCAGACGCGCCAGGGCCAAGCGCGACCGCCGTCACCTCGCCCAGGGTGCGGGCTTTGGTCAAAAGCTCCAGGGCCACCTTTTGCACCTGACCACCGCTCAATTGAGCAAAAACCAGTATCTTTGTCATCGTTCTACTTCCTCCACCTTTGGGGGTCAGAGAAAAGTTTTGAGTTAAAATGCCAAACCTCGCGCTGTATTTTCTCAGCACTCAGCACTCAGTACTTTTCTCTGTTAAATTACTTTCAGTTGGGCCAGGAAATCGGCAATTTGGGTTGCGCCGGTGCCGTCATCTTTTACTACTGTTCCGGCTTTGCGCTGTTCGGCGGGCTGCCAGGCCAATACCTTTTCTTTTGCGCCTTTTTCGCCGACTTGCTCTGGCGAAAAGCCCAGGTCGGCGGCAGTCAGCACTTCCATAGGCTTCTTTTTGGCCTGCATAATCCCCTTTAGAGCGGGATAGCGCGGAGTATTGACCGAGCCGGTGCAAGTCACCATCGCCGGAAGGGTGGCTTCGATGCGCTGAAAGCCAGTTTCGGTCTGGCGGTCAATCTGGACTTTGCTGCCCGTGACGGTCAGCTTTTTGGCAAAACTCAGGAGCGGAAGCTTAAGATGCTCGGCAATCCCGCCCGGCACCATGCCGGTATACGAGTCCGAGCTTTCGGTAGCAGTCAGCACCAAATCGGGGTTTTCGCGTTTAATCGCTGCCGCCAGCACTTTAGCAGTGGTCAGGGCATCCGAACCCGCCAAATTGGGGTCACTCACCAAAATGGCTTTGTCCGCCCCCATCGCCAGCCCACGCCGAATAGCTTCCTGGGCCTTGTCGGGACCCATCGAAACCAGAGTTATAGTTGAGCCGGGATTGGCCTCAGCGATTTGCAGGGCCGCTTCTATCGAAAATTCATCGGCGGGGTCAAGCACCAAGTCCACCCCTTCCCGCACGATTCGCAAGGTAGCGGGGTTTATGCGGTTAGTGCCGGTGGGTTCGGGGACTTGCTTTACACAAACTACTATGTTCACCTTTGAAACCTCTCTCTTTCCCCGGATACAAATTTATTTTCCGTCAAGATTCTAGTAGTGGAAGCTATATTTTAATGATTTTGCGCCCGAATGTCCAGTGATGGCGAGGTAATCGGGTGGCTCTAAACTGGGCCTAATAAATAGCCCGTCAGCCTGGATTGTGCAAAAAGATACTAGCACTAGCTATCGGCAATGTCAAATGGGGGTTGGGGGTCAGGAGGCAGTGAAATACAGTTCTAAGCACTGACCAATGTCACTGGTTCTCAGCATTTTAATTCAAACCTCAAAACTAAGCTACTGACCACTACCGAGTAAACGTCCCGCTATAACCCCAGGTGGGGATTTTGTAAAGGGTTTTGGACTCGAAAAGCTGGGGGGGATTGGCGTTCATCATATCAATGAAGCGTTGCATATCGGCCTGACCGCCCGGCCCGGCCCAGCGCGGTACTTGCACCTCACCTTTATCTTTAATCGCGGCGCTAATTCGGGCGCTGGTGACAATCTGGCGGTCAAAAACCAACCCAATAGATTTGCCGATATTGGCGCGAGTATAATCATAGAGCTTCGCCCCAGTCCGCATTTGGAAATCCAGAATACCCGGCAAACTCGAACCTTGCACCTGATTGCGGGCCGCAAACGAGGAAAAATCGCTATTCTCCGCCAGGGTATTATAGGTAGTCGTGTCCTTGAGCTTGAGATTGCCCAAAGCAGGATTGGCACTGGTAGCAATAACCGTCCCATCCGCCAAATTTTTGTCCCCCAACGAAACTAGCTCGACTTTACCGACACTTGCCAGTCCCAGAACCTTCTCCGGGCTAAAAGCGGTGGTCGCCAGTACGAAAATCTGGTCGTTGCCTAGCGCGAAAACCAGCAGACCGTTTTGCAACCCAAACTGGCGCGAGGCCCGATTAAACAGAAGCTGCCCGGCCTCTTTTGCCCCTGCCGCCTTCACGTCCACCGTTACCCGATTCAAGGTCAGCATATAGGCTTCGGACGAACCGCCTCGCGTGTTCAGCGACTCACCAAGATACGTCACTGGCAAAATCCGGGCATCCTTGCCGACTCGCTGCTGAAGCCGCTCGGCACTGCTATCGCGCACCAGCAAATACCAGTGATTGCTCTGCGTCCAGGACGCATAAGCCGGGAAATCGGGCCGCGAATTTAGCAAAGTGCGGTTAGCTTTTTCGGCTTCATCCGAAAACTTGAACTCAGTATCCGCTAGATATGCTAAAGGCGCAGGCGGGGCAGGAGTAGCCGTTGCTGGCACAGGCCGAACCGTCGGAGTGCTATCGCCACAGGCCGCCAATCCCAGGGCGATTATAAACCAGCCCACCAGCCCAGCTATACTCAGAATGGATGCTTTGCTATTTCTCTGCCGTAACATAGGCCTCCTCTGGAATAGGTCCTAATCAGGGATGTACAAGATATTTACTACTAGCCAGCTTAACATAAAACGCGAATTTATTCAACCCTCCCAGTAGGAAAGTGGACTTTCTTAAAAATAATTGGGGTGGCTCATAGCGAGCCACCCCAATTATTTTTAGCACTTGGCTTTTTGACTAGAACCCAAACACCTTGACATCGCCATAACCGCCCAAAGTCCATTCATTATTAGGATTACTAATCGTGAAGCGGATTTTGGTAGTGGTTATCGGGCCACTAAAGTTAATTACATGGTTGCCGTAATTGCTGTAATCGCCGGTATTGACCGCCCCTAGACCGGGAATAGTCACCCAGGCCGAGCCGTTCCAGTACTCGATTTTGGTACTGCGCCCGACTCCCGAATTGGTCTGGAAATAGCTCAAGCTGCTGATGGTGCGGCTTGCGCCCAGGTCTACCGTCAGATTGGCATTGTTCGGCTTGCCGTCTACCTTCCAGTCGGTGTAGGACAGGCCATCCTTGACGTTGTTGGCGTTACCGCCACTGACCGAAACACTGGCAATCTTCAACTGATGTGGAACATTGGCAGTTGGCCCGCTCAATGGCCCAACCGGGGTATAGCCGCAAACCAGGAGGTCAGCCCAATAGCCCACATCGTTGATGAAATCGGTGTTCTCAATCACCGCCCGGAAACGTTTGGCGGTAATCGTCGGCACTGTGAGGTTTTTGTAGCCGACTGAAGTACTGACATTCACATTGTTGAGGCCTGGAATGTCGTACCAGCTCACGCCATCCTGCGAAAATTGGAAGTAAACTTTGGGCGATTTGGTTGGGTCGTGCTGCCAGATTTGGAACTGCGTCACCGTCCGACCAACGCTGCCATAATTGATTTCCAGCGCCACCGCTCGTGGATAGTTAGTCCAGCCCCAGAAAGTACCGTACATAGTCTGGTCGTTTGGCACATTAGAGGTATCAATCAGGTTCTTGAGCGGGAAGCTGGCATTTTGGTTGCCAAAGGTATCACCCAAAGCCTGATAAGACGAGAGCTGGCTCAAAGTCGGGCGAACACAGGCCACCGAAGGCGGGGTTCCGGTACACAGAGTTACATTGGGCTGGAAACCACGAGCCGTAGAGGTATCCGTCCCGTCGCACAGCCAGGGCGTAAAGTTCACATTGGCGCTGACCTTCTGACCCGTTCCACCCGGATTGCTGGGATTGGTCGGGCCACTGGGCGAACCCCACCAGTTTTTAGTCCCATCAACCGTAGCGGGAGTCGTGTTCTCAATTCCAAAAGTGGCGTTGCCGGTAATGCTGTTCAGATTAGCGACAATCGTTGGGATGAAAGTATCCCCGGTAAAATCGTCAATCAACTTGACCCCAACCCCGGCCCCGGTAATAAAGTTGTTGGTCAGAGTTCCTTCAGCATTGGCAGTATCGTCTTTATAAGAAACTACCCCGACCCCAAAATTACTCGCCCCGGTAATCTCGTTGTTGGAAACCGTAGCTTTGCCCTGGTTCAGAACAACTCCGGCATAGCGATTGGCAGTAAACAGGTTAGCATTAATCGTCACGCTGGTCGAGCTATAGTGGTAAATCCCCATGTCATTGTTGCTGACGGTATTATTGTCCACCACCGTTCCCGCCGCCTGGAGATAAAGCAATATTCCGGCAGATTGGGACTGGTTGACAATATCCGGGCCACAGGTCGAATTGTCGCAACGATTATCTTTGACAATATTATTGCGAATATCAGCTTTCGCTCCATAGGATACCTGAATCCCGTTTTGGGCAATCGCGGCAGTATTGCCAACTCCGGTTACAGTGCTATTCTTGATGGTCGCATCCGAACCAGCCTCAGCGACGACGATGCCGCCCTTCTGGTAGCCCGAAACCGTGACCCCATCAATTGTGGCTTTGCCGGGGGTACTGGTTATCGCGCTATCCCCGTTGATATATTGCCCAATCCGAATCCCGATGCCAGCCTGACAGCCGAACAAAGCCGGGAAAGGTAGCAGGTAAACATCTTTGATGCTTGAGGCCGTCAGGTTGATAGTCGCTGAGGCGTGGACATAGACCCCGGTCGCATCGTCGGCACAGGCGTGGGTTCCGGCAAATGGGCCTTTGATGGTAAAGCCGGAAACATTGCCGGTGGCGCTGTTTTCGACGGTCAGCAGGCTGATGACGTGAAACCCGGCGGGACTCGGCGCATTATCAGCTAAGGTCGCCGGTGGCACAATATTGGTAGTAGCCTGGCCTGCCCCGGTCACGGTCAGGTTTTTGTTGATTACCACCTGCTCCGGGTACGTTCCAGATTTGACCAAAACTGTATCACCGGCTATTCCGTGATCAACTTCGCCCTGAATGGTCGCCCCAATCCGCCGCACATCGGTGAAAGTGCCATAGCTGTTGGGATAGGAATAGGTGCGAACATTGGCGGGCGGAGTTGGCCCGACGATAGCGGCTTTGTCGAAGGTGTTCAAATTCCAGTAATCGGCCCAGTTGAACTGAGCATTGTTGTAAGTCCCGCGAGCACGGATATACTGCGAAACTCCGTTCTTGAAATCGTTATTTTTGATAATCGCGCCCCCGACTGAGTAAACAAACCAGGGTACGCCGCTGCCCGACCCAGTGAAGCTGATTGCCGGGTAATCGTAGGCATCATTGTTCAGGTCAAAGCTGTTGCCCTGGATGACCCGACCACTGACCGGCCCGCTAAAGCCCGCCCCACTTGCAATATCCAGGCTGACCCCAACACTGAACTTATTATTCAGGATTGAGTATTTCTGAACATGCGAGGTGTTAGTGCTGGTATTATAGCGGAAGTCATTCAGGTAAACTGAACCCTCAAACTCGGCAATTTCCGAATTTTTCAGAGTGAAGTTATCGCCAATTACCTCAATCGTCTTATTCTGACCGTCCAGGTTCTCCAAAATCTTGACCCCGGCAATCGTCACATTATCGCCTTCAATGAAAAAATTGCTTGGGCCAAAATTGCTGGTAGAATGGGTCTTAATGTTCGCCAGTACGCCACTAGCCGATGTAATATCGGCATCGGCGGCAGTGACACCTTGAATTGTAATCCCAGCTTTGGCATCGCTTACGAAGATACCAAATTGGTAAGTGCCACCGATACTGGTCACGGTACGCCCGGCGGCGGTTTCGACGTAGTTGCCGGGGTACACCCGGACCGTTCCCCCCGCCGAAACTGCATCAATTCCGGCTTGAACCGTCTTCTTGGCAGTCGCGGGGGTGTCCCCGTTATTAACATCGTTGCCAGTTGCGTCGTTGACGTAACAGGTCGTAGTACACGGTCCTGAGATTGCCAGGGGAACAGCCTTTACTGGCAGAGTTGCTACCAGTAAGGCCAATCCGCAAAGGCCGGCGATTAAGGCATAGCGCACCAGCGCCTTTCGAGCCGATACCTGTAAAAAATGTGGTTGCATAAGAGAGCGTACCTCCTCATCTTCGAGTCTGTTGGTTTTAGGAACTTGAAGGACAAGACTAACAAACCCCGGATTAATAATGAACCGGGTAAGATTATTGCTTGAAATTTAACACCACAGGTTTAGGAAGTTGTCCACATATAATAAAGTTGACACCACGAATTAAGGCTCGTCCGAGCAAGCCAACTTAAAGGTAGCTTTAACTCCGAAAAAATCTACCCTAAGCTTTAATATAATAATATGTACACTAACAAATTGAGCGTCTAGCTAACCAAAAATGAGGGTTACAACAGAAGTGAAAAATTGCCGATAGTCAAACCGAAAGTGAAACGTTGCAATGACAATTGCACCCTATAAGTTAAAATATTTATATAGCATATAATAGCAAACCAATATAATTTTATCAATACTCATTTTAATCCATTTTATTTAATATATGGCTAAGTAAATAAAGTTATGATAATTTTGTTAGCATATACTGGTTTAAAATTCACACTAAATGACTAAGTATTCATTCGCTAGACTGAAATAATAAATAGGTTATAGCAAGAGAGCTTAAAGCATTGTAATTCGTTTGCCGCCAAGTTTCCATCAGAGAGCTTATCCTGACCCGTCAAAAATCCCTACAGCCCCGTTTTCAAATTGTACTAAGCCACAGAATAGCGTATAATACAGGCGATTTACAGGCAGTGGTCAGTAAGGTAGTTTTGAGTTTTGAGTTTTAAGTTTTGAGTTAAAATGCCAGGTTACTAGCCAAATTTATTTGGCACTCGCCCTGTATTTCTCTGACCACTGGACACTGACCACTTTTCAAAAGGAGTAATAACGAAATTGACCGAAGCATTGATAGCGCAGGAGTCGAAAGTTAAAGATTGGGTGCGGCCCAGTGGAGCGCTGGCTGAACCGGAAGAAGCCAGCGAAATTGGCGGCCCGGTTATCCTGGCCCTGGAAGATGGTCGAACCTTTCGAGGGTTTGCTTTCGGGGGAGACACCGCCTGTGAAGGCGAGGTGGTCTTTAATACCAGCATGACCGGCTATCAGGAAATTTGCACCGACCCATCCTATCGCGGCGAAATCGTCTGCCTGACCTATCCCCTCATCGGTAATTATGGCGCTATCAATCTGGATGAAGAATCGCGCCAGCCCTGGATTAGCGGCCTGATTGTCCGCGAATATACCCCCTATTGGAGCAACTGGCGCAGCCGCGAAAGTCTACATCAATACCTCAAGCGCAATCAGATTCCGGGGATTTATGGGCTGGATACTCGCGCCCTCACTCGCCACTTACGCAGCAAAGGATTGATGCGGGGGGTTATCGCCCGACTGCAACCCGGCCTGACCGAAGAAGATTTGGTCAAACGCGCCCAACGCAGCCAGATGCCCGCCGATAAAAACGTGGTGGGTGAAGTGACTACTCCAACCTTGTATCGCTATCCTGCTCGCTCGCTGGAAGGCGCGGCCCTTCGACTGGCGGTAATAGATTGCGGCCTCAAGGAAAACATTTTGCGCTCATTGGCCCGGCGGGGAGTAGATGCCACCGTCGTGCCTTATGATGCCAGTCTGAGCGATATTTTGGCTTTGCAGCCGGATGCAATTTTTAGCTCGCCCGGTCCTGGCGACCCCGAAAATACCCGCCCGACTATCGAAACGCTACAGGGCGTTCTGGCTCGACAGATACCCTTCTTTGGCATTTGCCTGGGTCATCAGTTGCTCGGTCTGGCAATTGGGGCGAGTACCAGTCGCCTCAAGTTCGGGCATCGCGGCGGCAATCATCCGGTCAAAGACCTGACGACGGGCGAGGTGCATATCACCTCCCAAAATCATGGCTTTCAGGTCGAAGCTGATTCAGTTCCGACGGCGGCAGGATGGCGGGTCAGCCAGCTAAATCTCAATGATGGTTCGGTCGAGGGTTTGGCCCACGAAAGCTTACCGGCCTTCTCGGTGCAGTATCATCCCGAAGGCTCACCTGGCCCGCAGGATAATCAATACCTGTTTGACCGCTTCTTAACTATGGTACAGGAAAATGGACAATCAAAATAACGACCCCCGTGACCCCAATTATATTCCCCCGCCCCGCCGGGGTGGACAACCCTCCGACCCCTACGGAAGGCCCGACCCCAATTATGTCCCCCCGCCGCCCCCGCCCGGCTACGAAAATAAGGAGGCTGGGGATGAGCTTTCGTTTATTATAGATGAGGACCCCAACCTGTCCGGTGGTCAGCCACGCCCACCCCGTCCCACTCCGCCGCCCGACTCACGCCGTCAGTATCAGCAGCCTGACCCCTATGCGCCACCGAGTGGTCAATTTCGGCCCGCCGACCCTTATGCCCCTAACCAGGCTGGACCGTACCCGCCCACCGGAAGTTATGACCCCCAGGGTTATTATGACGGCGACGATGGCGGACAAGACGAAGAAGAATATTACGTGGTGGGACAGAACAATCGGCCTCCACCCGACCCTGCCGGGAGAAGTTGGTGGCAGCAACAGTCCAGCCCGGCTAAAACGGTAATTATTTTGCTACCGGCTATGGCCGTTTTGATAATTGGGGTCCTGGTTTTTCTGGCGCTCAGTGCCACCAATCCTAATCGGCCTGACCTGACGGCCCAGGCGGTAGTTTCGCCCATTCCGACTAATACCCTACCCGCCCTGACGGTGGTAAATTTACCGCCAACAGTTCCACCTTTGACCTTGCTGCCTACGCTCACACCTAATCCCAATCTACCGACGGTTACGCCCTTGCCGACCCCGGATATTGCAGCGACAAATGCAGTCCTGACCGCCAACGCCAATCTTAACAATGCCAATAACGCCGGGCTGACGGCAACGGCTAATGCTATTCTGACGGCAGCCAGTAACAAGCCAACTAATACGGCTGCTCCCGCAAATACTACGGCGGTTCCCATCCCAGCGACTAACACAGTTATTCCGGCGACCAATACTCCCGTCCCTACCCAAAAACCAACTAATACGGCAGTTCCGGCGACCAATACCCCTGCCCCTACCCAGAAACCGACTAACACCGCAGTTCCAGCGACTAATACAGCAGTCCCCAAGCCGACTACCGCCCCGATTCCGCCGTATTGTCTGACACCGACTGCGCCGCCGACAGCTACTCCTACCCCCGGTGGTACTCCTACACCATCGCCGACGGCCACGCCTACGCCTAACCCTTCGTTTTCGCCCACGCCGTCGCCGTCGCCGACTCCCACCTGCCCGGCCTAAAAGAGACTGTCGGATAACTGAGTCAAGAAAAACAGGCGTAACCACAATGGTTACGCCTGTTTTTCTTGACTTATTTGGCTACTTTACTTTAACTTTATTTATCCCTCAAAGACTTTGCTAAGACCGTTCCAGGCATCTATCGCCGTAACCGAGGTGGCAAAACCGGAAAAAAGGATTGCCAAAATTGCCGCCAGCCGCAACCAAAAGCTGATTTCGCGCCACCCGAAAAGTCCACCCGCTACTGGGCGCACTTCAGGTCGCAAGCTGGATGCGCCAAAAGGCGCAAGTACCGCCGCCAGAAATAAAGCAAACCCAACGCTGGGTAAATATAGGCTGCGGGCATTTGGCTGCACCAGGATAAATGGTATGAGAAACGCCACACACCATAAAAAGCCGTAACCAATCAAGCGCAACGTCCAATAATAAGGCGATGTGACTGATGGAGTGGTTTCGAGTGGGACGGCTTCCTCCGAAGCAAAGGGGACAACCGGCGGGCTAGAAACAGGTTCAATCGGGCTGGTATCCAGCTTATAAAAATCTTCCATCTCTTCATCTTCCGGGTCGTGGATGCGACGGCGGCGAGTTCTTGATTTGGAAGCTGACTTGAGGGCCAAACCATAGTTAAACCGCCAGATTTCCCACTCCTGGACTGCCGTCAGCGCCATGAACGCGCCCAGGGCCGCCAGTAATATCAGTCCGTCAGTGCCGCCCAATCCAAAAGGATTTGTCAGTAGACGCAAATTACCGCGCAAAAACTCGCTAATTCCTGGGCGAGGAGCAGGGTAGGCGAAAGCGTCCAGACCACCCAGCACTGCAAAATTTAGCCCAAGATACAATATAAGCAGAACCCAAAAAGGCGAATGATAGGCCGCCAAGCGAGTCAGGTTATCTGCTTGCTCGTTTTCGGGGTCGTTATGCAGCCCCAAAATACGGTCAAGCCCGCCCGTCACAAATTCATAGGCTAGTAGCGCCACCGGCAGTGCCAGAGCGGTTTGCTTGCACAATAGTGCCAATAAATAAAAAGCGATTGCCAGGATATAACCTAAAGAGGCGACTTCGGGACGTTGCCTCGCATTCAGAAAGGCAATCGCTGAGGCCAGACAAAATATAGCCGCCAGCATTTCGGCCTGATAAGATGGCTGGGCCACCACCGCCACATGCACCGGCATTATTGCAAAAAATAGCCCAGCGCTCAGGGCCAACACCGGGCGGCGGCTCAAGCGCCAGGCTACTCCCCAGACCAAAGCCGAACAGGTAGCGTGCAGCGCCGCCGAAAATAAATGCCAACCGACGGGATTGATTACAAAAAAGCGGTATTCCAGATAGAATAACAAACGGGGTAAAGGAGCGTAAGATTTACCCTCCAAGCCCCAATCGCTACCAAAAAAGCCCAAAGTGTCGCCGATAGTGCGCTTTGGGCCGCGCAACTGATTCAACAGGGTAAAATCTTCGCCCTGGAAATTGCCAAAGCGGGTCAAGCCAAAAAGCAGCATTGCGACCAAAGCCACGCCGGGCGCAGCCAGCCACCACCAGCGACCCGCCTTCCCTGGCGCAGCGACCTCCCCGGCCTGAGTGCCAGGATATTGCACAGTTGTTGTCAAAAATTATTCCTCAACTTGTGCTTCTAACCAGCTAGATAGCTCGCTAGGGTCTTTGAATTCCAGCCAGGCCAGGCTCAAGTCGTCCAATTGAAGGCTGGTAAGACTGCGGATACTAGCTTCCACTTCCGATGAAAGCGGGCCTAACTTAAAGCCAAATTGTCGCAAAAGCAGGCTCAATTTGCCCTCTAATTGGCCTTCCTCGCGGCCCTTCTCCAGGCCTTCCGCCAAACCACGCTCCATTCCCATCCGTTCAATCGAAGTTACATAAGGCATTTTAGCACCTTCCTCTTGGCGTATTTCGTCTTGAAACTGTTGTTCTAATTCTATCGGCAAGCGTACCAGCCAATCTATAAACCGGAATAGTTCCAGAATATCCTGCCGCTCGTAGCCGCGCTGGTATAACATCCGCACCAGGCGTAGTTTCCAGGCTAGTAACTCGTTAGCCCCGCGCAACTCCAGCACCTTGAGTTGGGCCATCACCACTACGGCAAATGGGTTGGGGTCGGCTTCCAGGGTTTCCCATTGGCTATTATAGTCCAAAAGCTTGATGATTGGAAAGCGAAAGGTCAGTTCAAAGCCCCAACGGGTTTGCTGATAGTTAGTTGGTCTGAATCGGGCATCGCCATCGGTCAGCACTGCCAGACTGACCACCTCTTCTTGATAACGGTCAAAGATGCGATAGTGATATATATACATTCGCTCTTCAAACTTTATATCAGAATAGCCCTGTACCTCGATGTGAATAAGCAGACAGGCCGATTTGCCATCATTCAAATAAACCTTGACCAGCTTATCTACCAGCCGTCGTCCAATTTCGCTATCGCGCACCAGCTTTTCCAGCTCTTTATCCAGAAATTCGTAAGGCTGCCTCCAGTCTATGTCCTTATCAATCGCTGGAAAGAAAAAGGCCATAAATTGCGGAAAATAGTAATCGAGAAGCTCTTTCCAGACATTATCTTGCTCGTTCACGGTCTATTTCTTCTCCAACCCTATCTAGTTATATACCTACTCAGGGCTTGATTTTAACGATAGCATGGCGCTTGGCATCGGCGACATATAGATTACCGTCACTATCGAAAACCAGCCCAACCGGGTTGAGCAGGTTAGCCCCGCTTCCTAGATTGTAAGAAGCAACCACTTGTCCGGCTTGGTCAAAGCGCAAAATCGTTCCGGTGGTCGGCACGCTGACGTACAAATCACCTTGCGAGTCAAAAGTCAGGTATGGCTCACTCAAGGCGGCTTCGGCCCACTCCGGGACGGCAATCTGGCGGTCAAATCCCCCCTGCTGGTCAAGGACTTGAACCCGCCGGTTACGCAAATCGGTGATATAGAGCTTGCTATCCGGGCCAATCGCAAGGCCAACTGGTTCGTCAAACTGGCCTGGGCCACTCCCTCGACTACCAAACTGGCGCTTGAACTGACCTTGTTTGTCATAAACTACTACCCGGTGATTGCCGGTATCGGTGATAAAGAGTTCACCGGCAGTTTTATCATAGGCAATCGAGCGCGGGCCATAAAACGAGGTTGGGAATTGCTGGTTCTTGGTTATATCGCCGCCAGTAGCCTGTCCATCTCCCCATTTGAGCAAGAATTGACCATCCGGGCCGAACTTTTCGATGCGGTAGCCCCAGGTATCCGCCACATAAATATTGCCGTCTTCATCGGTAGCAATCCCCGCCGGGCCTAAATCGGTGCGCGGCAGGGCAAATTGTCCGTCACCAGTTCCAGCCGAACCAAATTTGGAGATAAATTTGCCGGTACGGTCAAACCGCTGAACCCGCCCATTCAGGCTGTCCAGTACCAAAATATCGCCATTGGGCGCGACCGCCAGATTGCGCGGAATCTTGTACTGCCCGTTGGCGCTACCTAAAGTGGAGGAAGCCGTCAGGTCGTAAGTCGCATTGGGGTCGGCGGGCGGGGCCAGAGGGTCGCTTCCAGCCACGAAATCGGCCTCGACATCGTTACGGACGTAAGCCACCATATCGAAAGACGGCAAGGGCAACCACAACTGGCGATACATAAGATAGCGCCACAGCCGCCCGGCATAGGGCTGCTCGACCAGACTGCGCCACATCAAATCCCAGCGGGTGTTTATAATATCCTTGACCGCAATGCGATATTCCCGGAAATCGTCGGGTGGCACATAGCCCAAACCCCCATAGCCGGACTCGTCTTCCGGGAAATTCCAGCGGACTTTATATTGGTGGGGGGTGTACTGCCCAGCTAACTGTTGTTGCAGACGGCTGGTATTCTCGCCCGTTGAAACCATGATTATCACATAGTTATTGCCCCGGCTATCGGTCAGCTTGTCAATCGGATTAGTCGCCAAATCGGTCTTGACCGTCCCCCAGGTAATATTGTTATAATCTCGAAAGTACCAATTAAACGGGTTAGCCGCTTCCCCGCTTACGAAAATCGGCAAACCTTTATAGCCGCCGGGGTCAGGGTCAATCGGCGGAAGACCACCGGGATTGGCGGGGGGCGGAGACAGCTTATAGCTATCGCGGATGTCGCGGCCTAACCGCTCTACCCGCTTTACAAAAAGCGGAATGGCCGGAGTGGTCTGGGTGTAAATCATCGGTTCGCTGGCGGTATCGGGATGGTCGTAGTTAAGCAAAATCGTGCTGCGAATACAGTAAGCCAGCACCAATAGGCCCGTAACCAGCACGATGACCGAGCGGGCGGTTCGACCTTGCAAACGATAGCTCCACCACAGCCACATACTAAAGCCGAATAAGCCCAGCCAGGCCGCCCCGACTAGAACCATGCCGGTAATTGCCAGAGCTATATCACTGGAAGTGGCCTCGCGGCTGAGTTCGGGGCTGTAAATCCCCAGACGCGGGAAGTTGATAGATTGCCCGATTAGTACCAGGGTAGCGGCAAACATCAGGATAAAAGTGACCGCAAAAAGCAGCCCCTCTTTCCAGGCCAAAATTCGCTTCCAGTCTCGCCGGGCCAGATAATCATTCAAGAAGGCGGCAGTCGCCAGACTGAAGGGCATCGCCACCTGCATATTGAGCCAGGGAACTTTTTCGCCTGCGATAGAATAGGCAATCAGAGCTAAAAATGACCACCAGAAACTAAGACCGATAAAGACCCCTTTGGCACTAAAGACAAACCGCTCTCGCCGGGCCGTCCGTCGCCACCAGTTGATTGGAAAGTATATCAAGGCTGTGAAAGTAAAGATGACCGCAAAGGTTTCATAGAGCAGCATCAGCATGGGGTAATAAAACCAGGGTTCGTCCAGCCGACGCAAATCGTGTTGCTCGCTCCAATATTCCAATCCGCGATAAAAGCCGTCCGCCAGTCTTTCGGGCGAAAAGAAAAAGTTGCTGAAAAGCAGCACATAAGGTATCCCAAACGTCAGCAAGAGCGCCCCCACCGTCCAGGGGTTGCGAGCGAAGCGGACAATCGCCCGCAGTACCGTCGAGCCATGCCAGTAGCTATCGGGGTAACGCTCGGCCAGGGTCACGAACCAGCCCGCGATAAAGCCAATTACCAGGGCGATGAGTGTCCCGCCCACCGTGTAGGCCACCCATTTATCTACCGTCCCCAGAAGTAGCAAATTGCCCTTCGGCAGGGCGGCACCGGGCGCGACCAGCACAAAGCGCAGGCTGATGAGGGTTGCCAGCACCAGCACGAAGCAGAAAACTATCCCGGCGCTAATCGCCCCGTTCCAGCTATAGACCAGCATTCGGCGCTCCCACAGCCAACCAGCCAGCAGACCGAGCAGCAACGCCGCGACCACGATTGCCCCTAGTTGGGGGACAAGCGAGGGCCATTTCAACCCTACATAGCTAAAATCGTTGAAGGGGCTATAACCCTCGCCGACCAAGCGGGTGAGGGTCGGGTTGGAATTGCCACTAAACTGGACATTGACCGCCGCCAAGAGCTTGGCCGGGGACGCGCCCCGCAAAAACAGCAAGGTCGCTACCCCGCTTAAAATGACGAAAGTGACCCCGGCGGTAATAATCGCGACTAACCCGGCAATCCGGCTTAGTCCCCGATAGCCGAAGCTGATAAATTTTGCCAGCAAAAAGGCGATTCCCGCCGCCACCAGCAAATAAAGTGGTATCAGCTCGAAATAGGCGTTTATCCCGAAAAGCTTTTGCAGCGACCCATCGGCGGTTTTGTCTATAAACAGATGTACCGCCCCGCTCACTACCAGCAACCCGAACAAGGCAAACAGCCCGGCAAAAACCAGCTTGAAACTGCTTAACCAGGACTGAGGTCTGAGGTCTGAGCGTTGGGGGTTGGGGGTCGGGGATGCGTTTTCGTTGGGCTGAGGTGGCGCGACTTCAAGCATGTCAGCATCGGCAAAAAATAGCGGGCTTTCTAGTTCGTCGTCCAATAAAGGATTATCTAGTTCGTCGTCAAAGTCGGACATTTCAGGGCTTGCGGTTTGACTTCCGACTCCCGTCCCCTGACCACCGTCCCCTGACCTTGATTCTTCGTCTTCCGTCTTCCGTCTTCCGTCTTCCCGCAGCCCCCGCCACGGCAGCACAATAATTTCAAACAAAAAGACAATCCCCAGCCAGGTCAGGACAATTGCCAGATTGAGAAAAGACATTTCGTGGCTACTGAACAAGATAAAGAAGCCCAGTCCCGCCAGAGCCATCCAGCGAATTTCGGCCCGTTTTCCGGCCCGCGATTGAGCAAAGCGAAAGAGCGCGATGACAAATAGCAGCGTGCCAAAAGTAGCAAAGATATCATGGCGCAACGAGCGGGAATAGTACAAAATCGAGGGGGAAACCAGTATCAGGACGGCAAAGACCAGCGCCCCGATTTTACCGATGAGCGGACGCAACAGATAGCAAATCGCTACCAGGCCAATGCCGAACATAGCCGGAGCAAAACGGGAGCTAAATTCGGTTGCGCCACCCAGAATAAAGTATGAGAAAGTCACCATGTAATACAAAAAGGGGCCATGCCAGGTCGGGTCATAGCGGTAGGTGTTTAGACCCTTGTACATGTCATAGCTGAACCAGGAATGGTTATTTTCATCATGGTGCATGGCGCGGGGTGCTAAATCCCAAAGCCGGGTGACGATTGCCAGCCCGATGATTACGACCCAAAAAACCAGTTCCCAGTTTATCCGGCCCGCCGCGACCCACTTATCCAGCACTCCGCCTTTTTCGGGCGGTAGTTCGCTAAAATCGGCGGTTTTAGACCTCAATCCGGCCCGCTCAACCTCATTCGGCTTATCTAGCGGCGGAGCAGCTTGGGTATTGATTTGATATTGGATTGGTTTAAAAGGTTTAGCCTGTTCAGTCATAGAAATATTATACCTGATTCTAAAATTTTTCGGCAGCTTGAGCCTAATCCAGCTATAAATAAGACTGTTTCAGCCCCCCAAAAGTTACTAGCCGGTTACTTTTGATTAACTTTTGATTAGTACTAAAAGCCAAATTAAACTAAATCAAAAGCTGAAGCTTTCCTTAACTCAAAATAAACAAAGTCTTTCGGCTGTCTTCCACTCTCTTACATTGACAAGTACTATCCAACAGGTTAGGATGATTTCAAATTTAATTTTCATCCAACAAAAATCAGTTTTGTATTGTGGTAAGAACCCAGCGTTATCGCTCAAGCTTTAACCGCTGTTATAAAGGGAAAATGGACTGACGACTGACTACTCAAGGAGGAGAGCCACGCTATGTTTAAGTACCGTCGAATTTCGCTGCTCTGGGCCGCGATTCTGAGCCTGACCGTCCTTTTGGCAGCTTGCGGCGACAGCACCGCCACTATCGCTCCGGTTGCCGCAACTACCGCCGCTAGTGCTGCGACCACTGCCGCGAGTGCCGCCACTACCGCCGCCGGTGCCACCACTGCGGCGGCGGCGGGCGCAACTGCCGCCGGTGGCCCGGCTAATCCCGCTGCAATTGCCGCCCTCTGTGAAGCCGCCAAAAAAGAAGGTAAGTTCACCTGGTACACCGTCTGGTTTACTCAGGAAATCATCAATGATATTGGCACGGCCTTTACTGCCACCTGCCCCGGTATCAAGGTCGAGGGTGTCCGCAACGTGGCGGCGACCATCTATCAAAAGCTAACCCAGGAAATGCAGGCGGGTATCAAGAACGTAGATGTCTACGCCAGCACCGATATTGGGCAGTTGATTGAACTCAAAGAGGGCGGCAAACTGCAAGCCTATCCAATTGCCGGTAAAGAAGTGCTTTACGAAGAGTTCCGCAATATAGACCCCGAAAATTTTTACCACGTTGGCTCGTTTGTGCCAATTATAATCGCTTATAACACCCAGAAGCTCAAGGCCGAAGATGCCCCCAAGAGTTGGCAAGAGCTGATTACCGACAAATACAAGGACAAGATTACCACCGGGAGCGGGGCGGCCAGTGGACAGGTCGGGACTTGGGCGCTCAGTATGCAGCAAAAGTACGGCTGGGATGCTTATTTCAACAAGTTCAACAGCCTCAATCCCAAACTGGGGCGCTCGATTAACGACACCGTAACCGACCTAGTAGCCGGGGAACGGTCGGTCGGTATCAGTCCCTTGGGGCAGATATTAACCGGCAAGGGCAAAGGCAACCCGATTGACGCGGTATTTCCCAGCGATGGCACGGTGATTGTAGTCAACACCATCGGCATTTTGAAGGATGCGCCCAACCCCAACGCTGCCAAACTCTTTATGAATTTCTTGATGAGCAAAGAATACGCCGAAATTTGCGCCAAGTATTTCGAGCAACCGATTCGGCCTGATGTGACCGTCAAGGGAGGCAAGACTTACAAAGAGATGGCGGGCTACAGCCCCAAGACTGCTGACATTCGCAAGGATTTACCGGATGTCATCAAAAAGTGGAAAACGCTTTTCGGAGCATAAACTCCTCTGAAAAGTGGTCAGGGGTCAGGGGATTTACGATTGAGGAACTTAATCCTCCATTCCTGAATTTCTCTGACCTCAGATTTCAGATTTACGATTTTCGATTTCAGATTTCAGATTTCACACCCCGGAGGAACCGCTCAATGGCCGAGCAAGTCAGAAAATCTACGATTGCCCCGACTGCCGAAAAGCGCAAGAATGAGCTACGGAAAGGCCGAGATTTTTCGGCCTTTTTCTGGCTGCTGATGGTCGCCATTTTACTGGTATTGGTCGGTCTGCCAATTTTTTATCTGCTTTATCGGAGCTTTTCGCTGCCGAAAGATGGCGGCTTCACCCTGAATAATTATGTCGAAGCCTTTACCAACTCGCGCTATCTGGAGTCAATCAAGAATTCGCTAATTCTGGCAACCTCGGTTGGGGTGGTCAGCACTTTGATAGGCGTACCGTTGGCCTGGGCTATCACCCGCACCAATATGCCCTTACGCGGCCTGATGCGCTTATTGGTGCTGGTGGGTTTCACTACTCCGCCATTTTTGGGGGGTATCGCCTGGATGCTCTTAGCCGGGCCAAATTCAGGCGAACTCAACAAATGGATTATGGGCCTGACCGGGGCGGAGAAAGGCCCGATAAATATCTACACTATGGCGGGGGCGGTCTTCGTGGTCAGCATATATAGCTACCAGTACACCTTTTTACTGGTCAGTTCAGCCCTCGATTTGGTATCCTCCGAAATGGAAGATGCCGCGATGGTGTTGGGGGCGGGTACGTTTAAGACGACCATTAAGGTCACGATACCGCTGGTAATGCCTTCGATAATTTCGGGCTTCATTCTTTCGTTTCTGGAAGCCCTGGCCCTGTTTGGTTCGCCGACCCTGCTTTTGATACCGGCCCGCACCCCGATTATCACCTCTGAAATCTGGCAGATGTTCCAGGCACCCGCCAATATCGAACTGGCCTCGGCCTTTTCGCTGCCCTTGCTGGGACTGACCGCTTTGTTACTATGGTTTCAGCGCCGATTGCTGGCAAAACGCAATTTCACTTCCCTCACCGGCAAAGGCGGGGCTAAACGCACCCTGGATATTCGCGGCTGGCGCTGGGCCTTTCTAGGTTTTTGCTTATTTATGTCAACTCTCTCATTATTTCTACCTTTCTTTATCTTGTTGCGGGCTTCCCTGTCTAAAGCCTGGGGCCGACCTTTGGAGAGTTCCAATCTGACCTTGCAATGGTACGACGATGTATTGTTCAAGCAACCCTACACCAGCCTTTCGATTCAAAATAGTCTGCTCTATTCGGCGGGAGCGGCGACCCTGGCGATGTTTATCGGGATTGCCATCGCTTATATCGTCAATCGGCAATTGGTGCGCGGCTGGCGACTGTTGTCGTTTGTAGCGATTCTACCCCTGGTCATACCGGGGATTGTCATCGCCATCGGGATTTTTTCGGCCTACAGCCGCCCGCCGCTAGTGTTGTACGGCACGGCTTTTATTTTGATAGTGGCCTTTACCACCCGCTTTATGCCGATGGCTTTTTCCAATAGCAGCGATATTTTCAAGAGCATTAACCCCGAAATGGAGCAAGCCGCCCGTAATTTGGGTTCAAGCCAGGTCGGGACGGTAGTGCGGATTACCGTGCCACTGGTCAAACGCGCCCTGATGGGCGGTTGGATGCTGGTCTTTATTCTGGCGATGCGCGAACTAAGCTGTGCAATTTTGCTGTTTAGTACCAACACCCAGGTTATGCCGACGGTGTTATTTGAGATGGTCAACGAAGGCAGCTTCGAGCGGGTCGCCGCCATCGGGGTGGTAATGCTCTTGATAATTTTCGCGGTAGTAGCCGTCGGCTACAAAGTGATTGGCAAAGACTTTCTAGTGGACAAGAGGTAGACAAACGATGGCGACAATTACCCTGGACAACCTGACCAAAACTTACGGGCTGCATCACGCCGTAGACCACATTAACCTGCACGTCGAAAACGGCGAATTTATCTCGTTGCTTGGCCCATCGGGATGCGGCAAAACCACCACCCTGCGGATGCTGGCGGGCTTTATTGCGCCCGATGACGGGCGGATTCTGGTGGATAGCAAGGTGGTTTCCGCCCCGCACAAGGTCATTCCGCCTGAGAAGCGCAATATGTCCATGATTTTCCAGAGCTATGCGATTTGGCCTCATAAGACGGTCTTTGAGAATGTGGCCTTTGGGCTGCAACTCCGCAAAGTACCAAAAGATGAGCTACGGCAACGGGTCACAAAAGCCCTGGAAGTCGTCCGGTTGGGCAAGCTGGCGGACCGCTATCCGGCCCAGCTTTCGGGCGGACAGCAGCAACGGGTAGCCCTGGCGAGAGCCGTTGTTATTGAGCCGCAAACCTTGCTGCTGGACGAACCGCTCTCGAACCTGGATGCCAGCCTGCGCGAGGAAATGCGCTCGGAAGTCCGGCGCTTGCACGATGAACTCGGTATCACGACAGTCTATGTGACCCACGACCAGGGCGAGGCGCTGGTGACTTCTGACCGCATCGTGATTATGTACGATGGCTCGATTCAGCAGGTCGGTACTCCCGAAGAAATCTACGAGACCCCCGCCACCGAGTTTGTGGCCCGGTTTATCGGGCGCTGCAACATTGTGCGCGGGACGTTGACCGAACCGGGAGTGTTGATGAGTTCCGGGTTGAGAATTGTCGCCAAAAGCCAAGCTGAAGGGGTCAGCGTGGGACACAAGGTGATTTTGAGTGTGCGACCTCACTCGATTCAGATGGACGGCGATGACACTCGTTCCCACGAGTTAAATCGCTTTGCCGGGACAATTGAGCATCAGGTTTACATGGGTGAATACCGCGATTATACCGTCCGGCTGGCGAATACTGACATTATGTTAAG
>JBBRSG010000072.1:0-33160 GCA_038245615.1 Chloroflexia bacterium
ACTGATAATAATATCGCTGGCTTTCTCAGCAATCAGGCGATATTTTTCAGTTTCGCGGGCCAGGTCAGTGTAAAGCTGGGCATTTTCGAGGGCGATGGCAGCCTGATTTGCCAGAGTAGTAAGAATATCCAGGTCAGACTGATGGAAATGCCCGTGTGGGTCGGTGAATGTAACCACCAATATCCCAATATGGCGGGTTTGAGTGCGTAACGGCAATCCAGCCGACTCGTAATTATCTTTGGGAAATTCCGGCGAAGCATTTTCATTAGTATGATAATCTGGTACTACTACTGGTCGCCCGGTCTGCCGGATAAGCTTGGATAAACCCAGGTCTTTAGAGATAACGTAGCGATTATCTTTACCAGTGCGGTTTTCAGCCGCCACGACTACATGGTGTTGCAGTTCTTCTTCCCATAAAAGCAAGTAAGAGCGGTCAGCATTGGATATACGCAGGGCCGATTTTACGATTTCCTGAGCAGTTTGGTCTAAATCCAGCCGCTCATTCAGGTGTTCCGAAATACGGATAAGCTCCTCTAGCTGGCGATTGCGTTGGGTCAGTTCCCATTCGGTTTGGCGCAGGCGCAACATCAAATGAATACGCGCCCGGAGTTCTTTGAGCGGCAAGGGTTTGGTAACATAATCATCCGCCCCGACATCAAAGGCCAACAGCTTATCATTCAGCGAGGTTCTGCCGCTAATAATGATAACCTTGATGCCCCGCCAATTCTCGTGACTTTTGACTATCTGGCAGACCTCATACCCATTAATATCAGGCAGCAGAATATCCAAAAGCATTAGGTCAAAATGTTCGCTACGCAGAAATGCAAGGGCCTCCTGTCCAGTGTGGGCCGTCCTGATAGTCACTCGCTCATTTTCAAGCGCCATCAA
Organism: Chloroflexia bacterium; assembly: GCA_038245615.1. Taxonomy (GTDB): domain Bacteria; phylum Chloroflexota; class Chloroflexia; order Chloroheliales; family Chloroheliaceae; genus 54-19. The sequence goes on from JBBRSG010000072.1 coordinate 889, forward strand.
GAGTAAATCCAGGCTATCTTGATGGTCATCTACTACCAGTACCCTAGCCTGACCCTCGGAAGAAGTGGCATAAACAGTGTTTTCAGATGATTCCATACAAACCTGCCCCGTAGAATAACTTAGAGTTTATCCGGGTTTATCCGGGGTCACAGGCCCGCTACCAGGTTGCCCCGGCGCGGGTGGGAAGCCACCGACCTCGCTACTATAGGGATTGCTATTGTAGCCACCCGCGCTAACCGATGAATTTGATACTCCCATGCGGCGCATTTCTTCTTCAATCATGCGACGGCGCGCATCTTCGCTACCAGAGCTGCTAAAGACGAAGACCCCCAAAAAATGGAACAACAGGCCGATACCCCACCCAAACATGGGCCAGACGAACCAGGGATATACCGAAAGTCCGCCGGTGAGCAGATAAATTATAATCAATACCCCGTTTACAATGACATAAGATGAAAGATGCCAATAAAACCCCAGCTTGGCCTGTACCCGCCGCTCGGCCCGTTTGTAAGCATCCTGATATTGGGGGTCAAAGTTGCTATTTGAGTTATACATTTTCATCACCTCTAAAAAGTGGTCAGTGGTCAGTAAGATAGTTTTGAGTTTTGAGTTAAAATGCCAAGTACTTAGCCGGATTTCTTCCGTCTTCCGTCCTATATTTCACTGACCACTGCCCAATGTTCACCCAAAAGCTCTTATTACATAAGTTCTGGCAATTTTATCGTGCCAGCCTTGTTTTTTGGGGTCAAGACCAATCCAGATAAAGCCCAGCCAGAAAAAGCTGCTGAGGAGATAGCCTACGGTCTGGCGTAGCAAAGCCCGTCCAAAACCAGGCCGCGTGCCATCCTGCCGAATGACGCGAAGGCCAAAGGCTCTTTTGCCCAGGGTCGCTCCTCGCGCCGTCATCCAGACCGAGTATAGCAGACTAAGCAACAATGCTAAACCGCCCAACCCGGCGAGCAGAACAATCAAAGAAGTAATTTCGCCATTTTGATAAAGAATTCTCTCAATCACCTGGTTGCAAACTGGTTGGTTAAAGCCGGGTAGGGTCGGGTCGCAAATCGGTGAAATTTCGTCCAGATGACGATTTAACCAACTGGCATACCAGAATATAGTCGGCAGAATAAATACAAAGCCGAAAATCAGGCTGACGATAATCCAATCTATCACAAAAGCGCCCAGCCGCAGCCAGAAACCGGCCTCCAAAGGACGCGCCACTGCCGGAGCAACCGGGGCGGGGTAGCCGTAATGATACCAGGGCGTAGTTTGATTATATCCGCCCCCGTAAGCATAACTACCCAAACCGTAACTATATTGGCTACCAGGTTGACCAGGTTGGGCGGGGCGGTTCGCCGGAAGTGGTTCGCTAATCGGCGGAAGCGATGCTTCGATTTCGAGAGCTGGAATCAATTCGCCTTCCGCCGAAAGGCGGGGCAACAGTTTGTTACAGCGAGTACATTTTTCGGCCTGACGCTGGTCGGGTGCGCCACAATTGGGACAATACATCCTGATTAGCCTCTCATTGACCTACCGAGGTAAAAGTTATACAATTAGAGCCTGAAATTCCGGCAAGCTGGCTCATGGCTCTCGCCCTATTAGACTTAACCAACCGCAACCGTGTTTCGCCTTGCCAGGCTATTTCACTTTAGGATTGGATTAGAAAATTTGCCTTCAAGTAAAAGTTAGCATGACGGAATAGGGGCAAATTGTCAAGCCTTACAAAGTTTAAGCTTGATTATGCTTAGGACTTTCGCTTGGGATGATTTCTCTGATTTGAGAATAATCTCGCTAAAACTATAAAGAAAATAAAATGAGAGGAAGGGAGGATAGCGGCGTGATTACTGCAACCTGGCCCGAAATGGAAAAAGCCTATCTGATGTTCAATATCAAGCGCCCTCAAATGGTGATGGTGCGAGGCGAGGGAGTCCATCTTTGGGATGATGCCGGACGAATGTATCTCGATTTTATGGCAGGCTGGGCGGTCAATGCCCTGGGCCATTGCCATCCGGCGGTAGTGAGCGCAATTCAGCAGCAGGCCGCTACCCTTATTCATACTTCCAACCAATATTATACTATTCCCCAAATTGAGTTGGGTAAATTGCTGGTCGAAAATTCGGCTTTTGATAAAGTATTCTTTGGCAACAGTGGCGCGGAAGCCAACGAAGGGGCGGTCAAGCTGGCCCGCAAATGGGGCAAAGTCAACAAGCCCGGAGCCTATACCGTTATCAGCACCCTCAAGGGCTTTCACGGGCGCACCCTAGCGATGGTCGCGGCGACAGGCAAGCCGCACTATCAAGAACCATACAAGCCGCTTCCGTCCGGGTTTGTCAACGTCACCTTTAATGATTTGGAAGCGGTCAAGGCGGCGACCAATTCCGAAACCGTCGCTATTCTGGTCGAGCCGGTGCAGGGGGAAGGCGGGGTCAATCTGGCTACCCGCGAATATCTGGAAGGGCTGCGGCGCTGGTGTGATGAAGAAAAATTGCTGCTCATCTTCGATGAGGTGCAGACTGGCATCGGACGTTCCGGTACGCTGTTTGCCTATCAACATTATGGAGTCGAGCCGGATATTATGACCCTGGCGAAGGGATTAGGCGGCGGGATGCCCATCGGGGCATTTTTAGCCAAGAAAGCAGCAGCAGTCTTTGAGCCGGGCGACCACGGCTCGACTTTTGGAGGCAATCCGGTAGCTTGCGCCGCCGGGGTCGCGGTTCTGACCGAGATTTTGAATAATAATATCAGCGCCCATGCCGCCCGAATGGGCGAATACCTGGGCCAACGTTTGCGCGACCTCATGGATCACCACTCCCTGATAACTGCCGAGCGCGGGTTGGGCCTGTTGCGGGCGATTGACCTGCGCGAGGAGGTCGGTGGCGAAATTGTGAATCGCTGCGCCGAAGAAGGATTGTTGATAAATATGGTCTCGCCGACCACTTTGCGCTTTATGCCGCCCCTAATTATCACCGAAGCCCACGTCAATGAGGCTATCGAGATTCTGGACGCGATATTGGGCGAATTTTAGGGGCAATGGTCAGTGGTCAGAAGAGTGCTGAGTAAATACGATAAAGGCTTGGCAGTTCTGGCTTAATCAGAACTCAGAACTCAAAACTTTCGTACTGACCACTGACCACTGACCACTGCTAAAGAAACATGTCACAAAACTACCGAGTTAGAGTTTACAAAGAATATTTCGATTTCAGCGCGGGCCACTTCGTCACCTTTGGGGGACACTGCGAGACCATTCACGGTCATAATTACCGGGTCGAAGTTCAGTTGATGGGCCGCAATGGGCCGGATTTTTTTGTGTACAATTTTAGCGACCTCAAGCCTCTGGTTCGGCAGGAATGTAACGCCCTCGACCATCGGATGCTGTTGGCGACCAAAAATCCTCTGCTGCAATACAACTATACCGAAACCGAAACCGAAGTGCGCTTTGGGACGCGGCGCTATCTCTTCCCGTTGGCGGAAGTGGCCTTGCTGCCGATTGAAAATACCACCGCCGAGCAATTGGCAGCCTATTTATTGAGCCAAATCCGCCATAAGCTCGTCCAGCAAAATCGCCCTGAACTCCAAAACCTCAATTATATTGAAGTTGGAGTTGAAGAGCAGCCAGGGCAAATGGCTTACTGCGGCGAGGATTTTTAGGCTCGCATTTTAATTCTGGTAAATCCCGACTATGTACATTTCTGATATAATAGCGGCGTATGGTTCAAACCGTTTATTGAGCGGGTGAGAAGAAGCTTTGTCCAATCCAACTACTGAAAAGCCGACAGACCGTAAACCAAAAATCCTGATTGCCGATGACGAAGAGGCCTTGCGTTTTTTGGTGCATGAAACCCTGGATGCCGAAGCCGTCGAAATTCTGGAAGCTACCGACGGCCTCGAAGCCCTAGAACTGGCCCGCCGGGAACAACCCGCCATGATTTTTCTGGATGTTGCCATGCCCGGTCTGAGCGGCAATGAGGTTTGTCAGCAACTCAAGGAAGACCCGGCAACCCGCCCGATTCAGATTGTGATGCTGACGGCACACGGGCAGGGCAAAGACCGCGATTTGGCCTTTGCGAGCGGGGCGGACTACTTTATCACCAAGCCTTTTAGCCCCGCCCAATTGCTCAAACTGGTAGACCGGGTGCTTTAAGTGGCACTGAGGCCCGATGTTTGGAAGGCTCGATAGACTTGACTAAGCGATAGCTTTGGGTTACACTGCGATTATATTAAGTCTGCTGAAGGAGTTTGCCTTTTGGCAATAGTACAGGTAACGAGTAAATTTAGGCTGGATTTCTGCTCCTGGGTGGAACGGACGGAGTGGCTATCTGGGTTATGATGGGGACGGTTCGACCAGCATAAAATGGCCGAAGTTACTCTAAAATTCCACATGGAATTTGGTAGGAATTGAAGATTAATGGAGATAAAGCAAGAAACCAAGTCTTTACCTCGCAATCGCAAGTGTGGTAATTGCCGATATTTTGAGCCAGCCCCACTATGGCGTAAAGGCTGGTGTCGTAACCCGCGCCTCTATGACCGGCGGGCTAATCATCTGGTAGATGCGGCGACAATAGATTGTGAACAGGTTTTCCGCGCTCGAATTTATTGGGAGCCAGTTCCTACCCCTGAAATGGATGGCGAGGATGCTGGTTACAGCCCTTTTATAGGCCCAGCCCCCGCCGATAGCGGACAGGAAGATGCTCGGCGCGGACAAATGCCGCCAGATGGCATTCTGCGGACGCGCCAGCCAATTTCAGCCCAGCCGGTAGACAATGGGCCAAACCCGAATTTGCCGGTAATTACCCGGCGCGAGAAAGCTACCGCTACCCCAGGGGTAGTGCCTAAACCTAGCCGGGTACGGCGATGGTTGGTCGAGAACATTCCATATTATGACAAAGTGGATGGCCCTATCGGACGGGTGAACTGGTTAAAGGTTTTGCCCTGGGGGGTGCTTATCCTGATACTGCTGGTCGTACTACTGAATGTGCTGGGTGGCAAAAAGGATAGTACCACGACCAATAATCAACCGGCGGGTGGGACACCTTCCGCCACGATTGCGCCAAGTGTCGCCGGAGTAACCAATTCCAAAAATAATTTCACTCCGACCCCGACCCTCTCGAACATTGTGCCGACGGCCACCGCCGTTCCAGCCCCAACCGCGACGGTCAAGGCGGCGGAGGTAATGGCAAAGGTGATTGGAGTTGGGCCGGATGGTCTCAAAATGCGGAAAGACCCAGGGACAACCGCCCAGGTTTTGAAGCTTATCCCGGAAGGGCGGCAGGTGAAAATCCGCAGTGGCGAATTCAGGTCAGTCGGCGGGATTACATGGTGGCCGATAGCTTACGAAGGGGTAGACGGCTGGGCCTCCTCGCAATATCTGGAGCAGATTAAGCCTAATCCGTAACCGCGCTTTTGCTCCTGAATTGGGTGATTTGAACTCAAAGCCGCTATAAGCCCCGCCCATAATGGCGGGGCTTTGCTTTAGCGAGGATTTTATAGCTTTACTTATAAATTTCAGATGAGCCAAAATCCATTTTTTCCAAAAACCCCGATTGAAACGGTGCTGGTCTGCTACACCCAGGCGACTTTTGATACCCTCGAAGCCGAAGCCGATACCGAGCGCAATTTTGAGGAAACCTCGCCAGAATTAGCCCATGCTCGCTATCTTGTCACTCTCGCCGGGCAGCTTTGCGCCGGACTGCAACTTGCCGGGTGTACTGCCGAAATAGTAAAAGTGCCGCAGGTCAGTTTCAGGCCGCGGGATATTTCAAAAGCAGCTTTCACCTGGCGGATGCTCGATTTAACCGAAAGCAACGGAAGACGAGTGGATTTGGCGCTCTGCCTGGATTTTCCGGCCTGGTCGCTACAGCACTCCCAAAAGTGGGTCTGGCTGACAGCCTTACCTAACTTTGTCAGCCGCAGTCGCATGGCCCGCCCCGCCGCCCCCGTCCCGCCGTTGGAAACTACTTTTCAGCCTTTTATCGAACTCAAAACCCAGGACCAGGAGGCCGAGCAAGCTCAGGCGGTGGCAGCCTTGCTGCAAGCCGAGCGGCGCGGTCTGGCCGAAGCCCAGCGCCTGCTGGCGGGTAGTCGCCCGGTGGCCGAAGAATTGGCCCGGCGGGGCTTGCAAGTCGAGTTCAATCCTTTACCTACTGACCTTGCCGCCGACCTTGCCAGCCAGCAATGGCAGACTGCGATAGCGCGACTGCTAGGCAGGGGCTAGGGGTCGGGGGAAAGGCCGGACTGAGGACTGAGGACTGAGGTATTTACGATTTACGATTAGGGAACATCGCCTCGTCTTTTTCTCTGACCTTAGATTTTAGATTTTAGGCCTCTATCAAAACAATGCAAATCGCAAATCGGCTAAATATACTAGGAATGGCTTTACTGGTAGTCGGCTTTGGCGGCCCATGGATCTATGGGCCACTAGGCCGGACTACCGATTGGGGCTGGCTGCCGGTTTGGGGAATGTTGCTGTCGTTTCTGACGGCTAATCTGGTAGGATTGGGCGCTCTCGCCAGTTGCGTCAGCTATATCGAGCTAGTCTATCGGTTGGGCCGTCCGCCTTTATCGGGGATTCTCAGATGGCTGGGGGGCTTTTTTGGGCTGATGATCGTCGTTCCGTTGGTGGTCTGGCTAATATTTGACCAGACTTGGCGCCAAGCCACCCCTCAGACTAACGACGGGGCATTAGGTTGGGGGGTATGGGTCGCCCTCTTAGGGCTGATAATCCAGGTGACGGCGCTACGATTGCGGATTCAGCAAATCAAACAGGAAAAGCAGTCTCAGGCTGTAACGAGTACAAAGAGTAGTTAATCGCTAGTGTATCAGGCCGTCAGGCTGCGGGCATCCAGCCCTTCGGCGGCAAAACGTTGGATAAGCTCGGTTTGATGCGCCCAATCGCGGGCCTCAATTTCCAGGACGACCTCGGTTTGGCCTACAGGGATATGTAGCTCTCCCCGGCGATGGTATATCTGGCGCACATTCATGCCCAGGGCCGCCACCATATTCAGCAGCCGAACCAGTTGACCGGGCGTATCGGGAATAATGATTGCCACCGACAAGGCCCGTCCGCTCGATACCAGACCAAAATCGAGGATGCGCCCGACCAGGCTGGTATCAATGTTGCCACCACTGATAACCACCGCCACTTTTTCGTCAGGCCGGACCACGATTTTATGATGCAGCATCGCCGCCAGCCCGACTGCCCCCGCCCCTTCGCTCATGGTACGGGTGCGTTCCAAGAGAGTCACAATCGCCTCACTAATCTGGTTGTCGTCCACCGTCACAATCTCATCCACATATTGGCGGATAACTGCCGAATTGGTCGCGCCGGGCGCTTTGACCTTGATACCGTCGGCAATAGTCGAAGCCCCTGGCGCAGGATGGTTATATTCGCCGGTCTGGATAAAGCCCAGATAGGGGCAAACTGCCTCGGTCTGCACCCCGACCACCCGAATCGCCGGGTTTTGCAGCTTGAGAGCCAGGGCAACCCCGCCCAGCAGTCCGCCCCCGCCTAACGGCACTACCGCCGTCGTCAGACCGGGCAAGGTTTCCAATAGTTCCAGCCCTAGCGTTCCCTGTCCGGCAATCACATCCCAATCGTCGTAAGGGTGCAAGAAAATATAGCCGCGTTCCAGCCCGATTTCGCGGGCGCGTCCAGCGGCTTCTTCCAGACTGTTGCCAAACTGGATTACCTCCGCCCCCATCTCGCGGCACGAGCGCATTTTGGTCATGGAGGCCCCCAACGGCATTATCACCGTCGCGGCCAAGTTATTATAAGCGGCGGCGCTGGCAACTCCCTGGGCGTGGTTGCCCGCCGAGGCTGCTACCACCCCCGCCGGGCGCGGCTCACCCTTTGCGGCGGCGGCTTCCAGCATCCGAATAAGCTTGTTGGTCGCCCCTCGAATCTTGAAAGAGCCGGTGCGCTGCAAATTTTCCAGCTTGAGATGGACTTCAGTCCCCATTTCCCGGCTAAAAATATCGCTGTAGAGCAGATTAGTTTTGTAAATCACTTTCTGAATACGCTGCTCGGCGGCCTGCAAATCGAGCAGGCTCAAAGGAATCTGATTTTGGACCTGGGGTACTTGCATAAGCTTGCTGGCCTGGCCTTTCGCTTGAGGATGGACAAAAGCCCTGGTTTCTTTGAAAATCCAACGAAAATCAAAAGACGATTACTCTATTTTAGCATATCTTCAAAAAGAAAAAACAAGAAAAAACCCATTTCCCCGCAATCTCAGAACGTGAGGAAATGGGTTTTATCGGTTAGTGTTATCTTTAAGACTTGCGCTGGTCAATCGAGGTAAACCCAGAAAAGTTATATTTGGAAAATTTACGGTGTAAATTTTCCAAATATAACCAAACTCAATTTTGGGTTTAGCCCGATTTCCTCAATTTACAAAAACCGCACCAAGCGAAAGTCCTAATATAATCATCAGGCGGGCTTAGTAGCCAATCACATCAACCCGACCATAGCCGCCCAACGTCCAATCGTTGCCCGTGTTGGTGATGACAAAACGGATTTTATTGGTTGTGACCGGACTACCCAACGTCAGTTGGTTATTGCCGTAGTTGCTATAATCGCCGGTATTAATCCCCGCTAGACCCGGAATAGTCACCCAGGCCGAGGTTGCGCTATTCCAGTACTGAATATCGGTGGTTCGGGCTACCGCCGAATTCGTCTGGAAATAGTCAAGCTCGGTGATAGTTTTGACGCTATCGAGGGTCACTTCGAGGGTCGCGCTGCTGGGTCTGCCGCTCACAATCCAGCCAGTCCAATCCTTGTCGTCCAGCACATTTTGGGGATTGCCACCATCGGGCGAAGTCGCCCCAACAATGTTCAAACGGTTAGGAGTGGGCGGAGTGGGCAGGGTAAAAGGATAGAGCGGACGACCTTCGGCAGTCGTGGTGCAAACCAGCAGGTCGGCCCAATAGCCCAAATCAAACTGGGCCGTCATGTTGTCAATTACCGCCCGGAAACGCTGGGCTGTAATCGGCGAACTGAGCGGCAGATTGACATAGCCATAGCTCACGTTCAGATTTAGATTGGTCAGGCCGGGAATATCGTACCATTTAATCCCATCCTGTGAAAACTGAAAGTAAACGTTTGGCGCTTTGGTCGGGTCGTGGCTGAAAATACGGAACTCCCGCATCGTCGCGCCTGTCACGCCAAAGTTAATTTCCAGGGCGACTGCTTTGGGCGCATTAGTCCAGGCCCAGAAAGTGCCGAACATGGTCTGGTCGGCGGGCGTATTCGACACATCCACCAGATTAGCCAGAGGGTAACTCGGATTCTGGTTGCCAAAACTATCGCCAAAAAGCTGGTAAGACGACAACTGCCCCAGGGCCGGACGGTCACAGCTTGTCACCGGGGTCGGAAACTCAAAGACCGCCGTCACCGGGTCGTGGTCGCTAACCCGCTCCGGCGCTCCGACATAAAAGTCGGCGTTGACGTGAATCACATCCGCGCCCTTAAAGTTGTCCGCCAGGGTCTGACTATACAGCAGATGGTCGAGCGATTGAGAATTGCCTTCAAAGACGTAAGTATAGCGGTCCGAGGTCAGAGTAATGCTTTCGAGAGCATCGGTCAGGTTCTGCGAGGCAGTCGGCCCGTTCTTCAAGATATTGAGCGGATTGCTGGTCTCGAAGTCGTTCAGGTCGCCATTCAGAATGATATTTACATAAGGGTCAGCTGCCTGAAGCTGGTTGACGAAGTTGCGGATAATCGTCGCTTGCTGGTTGCGCTGCACCTCGCTGTTCAGGGTCGGCGGCTGGTTCTTGCCGTAGAGCGGTTCATCGCCGCCCTTCGAGTTCAGGTGATTGCCAATTACCACGATGCGCTGTCCATTGAAATAGAATTCGCCGGTCAGCGGCTTGCGGCTGGAATTAAAGGCCGTGTTAGTCGGGTCAATCCGGCCCGGATTATAGAGCAACGCCCCATTTGATTGCACCGAGTTGGCGGTAGTCGCGGCGGTAGCTGCCGGGGCAGGTCGGTCAGCAAAGGTCACACCCCGGTCAGTGCGATACAAAAATACCTGCCGGATATTGCCGCTCGGCTCGCCGCCATCGGTATTATTGGTCGGAATGACATAGCGATAGCTGTAGGTTGGGCCACCGGCAGCAATGACCTTCGCCACGATTTTATCCAACACCAGATTCGAGGCCAGTTGTCCATCGTTGGTTGGGCCGCTATTGTCCTGCACTTCTATCAGGGTGATAATATCGGGTGACTTGAAGCGGTTTACGATATTGTCGGCAATATTGGTAAATTTGGCTTCGCCATCGCCCAGGTCGAGGTTTTCGACGTTATAGGCCGCGACCCGCAACTGATTGGCATTCGCTAGAGGGGTGGCGCTCTCCTGACCCAGGCTGGTTTTGACCACCGCCGAAACCGAAATGGCGCTCAGAGCCTGAATGCGGAAGTTGGAGAAAGCGTAGTCCAGCGGGCCAGTCACCGAAGTATTAATCGTATCGCCGACTGAAACTTTTACCTGCGCCGTCGGCCTGAAAATCTCATCGTCAATCAGGAGGCGCTCCGGGTTGAAGTCGTTGGCGGCGGGGTCAATAAATATCCCGCCCCGGCTATTGAGGCCAGTTGCCCCGATGCCGCCGTCCGGCACAATCCAGATTTCCCCAAAGGTGTTGGTCGGGCCGACCACTTTGAGCGGGCCATCCACCTTGACCAACATGCCTTCCAGCGCCTCGTAAAAATCAACGCCGTTTTTGGTCGGGTCATAGACTCCCGCAAAGGCCGGGTCAATTATCACGGGCGGGGCTTTGCGGATATTCGGGCCGACGCGGGCCGGGTCGGTAGTGATAGTTATCGGGGTAATCGCCGGGCCGACTCCCTGGTCAACGATGCTGGTAATAGTGTCCATTTCGGTCAGAGGGGCATCGGTTGGGCGGCTGCCGGAGATAAAATCCTTGACCTTGCCGGTCACGACTACTGTGTGGCCCAGGATTACTGTCGGGGCGCTGCTGGTGAAGACGAAAATACCATCCGAGGTAGTGTCATCGCCATCGCCAATCGAGTCTTGCATAAAAAAGCCATTGCTTTTGAGGCCGGTGACAACCCCGATGGTCGTCTTGACCTGATTTACAAAATTGGCGCTACGCGAGGCACCCTGAATTTCGTAGATTTTGGTGATAGTCGTGACGCTAATAGTGACCAGCTTGCTGACTGGCGGGTTCACATTATCGCTGAGGGTGACGGTAAAGCTGGCAGTCCCCGAAAAGACCGCCGGGATCGTCACCTGCACCGTAAAGCTGGCAGTGTTGGACGCACCGACGACGCTGGTGGCACTGACCCCGATTGGGGCGGGGGTGGCGGCAATTGTCCAGTTGTAGATATTATTGTCGTCCAGCCCGGTGAGGATGATGTTAAAGGGTGCCGCCCCTTGCAAAACGGTAGTAGTCGGCACGTTGATACTGGGCGGGGCATTACCAACGCATGAGGCCAGCGCACTGGCGGCATTGCGCGGGGCAGGTAGCACTGCCGTGAAATCGCTGGCATTATTGTTGGTTTCAGCACAACCGTTGCCGTTGCGTTTGGCGGCGGTAGTCGGGGTCAGGCCGGGCGCGACGGCAGTCTCGAAGTAATTAGCCGTCCCATAGCCCACCAAATCAATGATTTTGGCTTCCTGGGTTGCGGTACAAACAGTGGAACTGCCGTTGCAACCCAGCGAAACCGTATCGTTGACCAGGGCGATTTTACCGGCAGTTCCACTGAGATTAATGGTGGAGGCCGGAATTAAGTCGGGGGCGGCGGGTAAAGCTGCCCCATTCGCCCCGTTTGCTCCCGCGACCAGGTAATACTGCCCGGCGGCAAGGGTGGCATTAGGCAGCAAAATAATTTGGCCCGCTACCCCAAAATTGCCGGTGCCAGTGGCGCTGGCATATTGGAGCGATTTGCCGTTCAGGGATATGGGGCTACTACCCCGGTTGAAGATTTCGATAAAATCGGTATTGTAGGTTGCCCCGCCATTGCCGCCCGCCCCGTAGACCTGGCTGATGACCAGCCCATTGCTGACCGGATTGATGGCGTTGGCTCTGGGGACGAAAGCAAAGAGCGCAATAAAGAGAAGACCGACTAAGAGCGCGACATTGGTCGCGGATAGCCATTTGAATAAACCTTGCGGTCTGTTTATAACTAACACCTGGATGCTCCTTTCTGCTGAGAGCAGTTATCACACTTGGCAAATCCAAAATAAATATAGCTCAAGGTCAGCGAACAAACTGCTCGCTTTTTCGTGGCTACCTTGAGACAGGCCATCCGGCCCGGCGCTTACACAATATTTATCTCTTCCCCAAAGTCTGACAGAGCAAAGCTGATTAGCTACTAGCACCCGATTGAGCCACCAACTTAATTTTCTGGAAACTCATCGGCAAGGTGGAGTATAACGCAAAAAGTGAAACGCAATATAATCAATTTAAGGTATTACCGATTGTCAGATTTATTAAGAAAATTATATCCCAAAAGTCGAGTTTTTGTCAAACGGTTTTACCGCACCCGTCTTTAGATTTCAGATCTTCGATTTCAGATCTTCGATTATGTCAAACCTATTGCACGGGTTTATGGGATATGTTATAATCAGCTCAACATAATATAAGGTGTATGGCTTTTCACGGCATTGTAAAGGTGTAAAATGAGCGGCCCAGAAGTTCAGGAACTGGTTACAAAGGGAATATCGGCCCTCAAAGCTGGACAACGAACCGAGGCTCGTAACTGGCTGGCAGAGGCGGTACAGCAAGACCCTCGCAACGAACAGGCCTGGCTCTATCTGGCCGGAGTGTTGCCCCGCTCGCAAGCGATTGTCGCCCTCAAGCGGGTGCTGGCCCTGAACCCCGATAACCAGTTTGCCCAGCGTGGTCTGGCGGCAGTTCAGAATAAACCTGGGGTAGCCGATAATGCCGCCGCCGATAGTGGCACACTTGAACCTAATCCTGGCAATAATCCGAGTAATCAACCCCCGCCCGAAGAACCGCGTCCATCCTCAAATCCCAATCGTTTGCGGGTAGAAGAATTGCCCATGACTGACCGGGAACAGCCCGATTTCTTCGAGATGGGCTATCGTCCCGTCGAAATTGATCGGGAAGGGCGCGAGGCTAATTCTACTAAACCAAATCTGAAAGACTCACAGGCTTTATTACCGCCAATTGTCGTCCCGGATGAAGAAGACGAGTTGCGGGTAATCCTGAGTCAAGCCTATAGTCAGACCAAGCGCCGCCGGGTCAGTCCGCTATTGGTCGGCTTGCTTCTGCTTTTGCCAATCCTGATTATTGGAGGATTGGTCTATTTCCTGGTGCTAAAACCGCCGCCGACCCGTTCGCCTGCTCCTACCTTGCCGGTAGTAACTACCCAGGCCGCTTTTACTCCCTCGGTCAGCAATCTGGAAGACCCGGCGACAGCGATAGCCGCGCTCCCCACTTCCGACGCGGCTCTGGCCTTGCCCACCAATACCCCGGCCCCAACTACCCCGGCGGCCCTCAAGCTAAGTATTAGCCAAAACGAGCGGGCGGCTTTGCGAGGCTATGCCGTGATGTTTAGCAATTTTGACCGGCGCTCCAACAATTTCTCGTTTGGCGGGGCAGGTACGCCCAAAGCCAATACCCACTTTGAGGGGGTGCTGGTAGATTTTGAAAATATCAGTTCGCGGGTCTTGCCAGTTCAGAGCGACAATTTTCAGGCGGTAGACGGACGCAGCAATTTTCTAAAGCCACTCAACGGGGGTCGCGCCCCGGCCCTGGATGTCAGCCGTTTACAGCCGGGCGAAAAGCGGCAGGCCTGGCTGACCTTTGAAGTGGAAGACGGCACAACCCTGCGGCGAGTGGCCTTTAATCCGACTGCTGCGCCCGACCTGAATAACAGCGCCGAGGTAAACTTGACCTTGCCAGTGGCGACTCCCGTCCCGACTATCAAGCCCACCGTCCGCCCGACGGCTACCCCGATTCCGACTACTACCCCACGCCCGACCAGTACCCCTGCTCCAACCAGCACCCCCGTCCCGACGGCTACCCCGATTCCGACCAATACCGCGATTGTAGCCGCCTCGCCCGGTGCATTTTCTGCCCCGGTGGCGGTTGCCCCGACCCTTACGCCGATACCGATCAGCACCACCATTCCCATTGCCACCCTGACGGTAGATGCAACTCAGGATGTCGCTACCCCAACGATTGAGGCGACTACTCCGGCGGTTTCAACTGTCGCGGCTACGGTTGCGGTTTCGCCCACTCCTTTCCCAACTACCCCGACCTTGCAGGGCGAAGTTGGCAAACGGTCGCTGATTGGCAGCTATGGGATTAGCGTCACCAATTATGTGGTGTCGGCGACGATTAAACCTCCGCCTCTGATTTTGCCCGCCGGGTATCACTACGAAACCGTCAAGATTACGGTGGAAGTCACCGACGGCAAAGACGTGGCGGATTATCTGAACTCGTTCCCGTTCTTGTTGCGTGATAGCGATGGGCAGCTATATAGCGTTGGGCCTTATACTCTGGAAGCCAAAGACGGTTTCAGCCCCAAGACTTTTGCTCCGACAACTACTGCCCCCGGCAAGACCAAAGCCACTGGCACGCTGTATTTTCTGGTGCGCGATGCCGCCCGTAACCAACCGCGTTCCCTGCTTTTTTATGCTACCCCCGACCTCGACAGTCCTCGCCTCGAAATCCCACTAAAAACCGGATAAGCGGCCCTAACCACTTGCCCCAAACCGCGATATTGCCGATATATTGCGAAAGCCAGGCGAATAGAGTACAATTAGAACAAGCGTCGTAGTAAAATAACGTCAGATAGTAAGGCTCTGGCTAAGTTTTTAATTCAGTTTATCGAAAACTTTGTAACCACCTGGGACATATTACCGTCAATAAATGAGGGTTGTGAGAGCTGAATTTACCCGGTTAGAATTTCTTCGGTTTTGCTCACCGATAGGTAATATCGGTTCAAACCCCTTCGCCGCTGGCACTTTTTTTTATTTAATCTAAATCTGATTACTGGAAACTCAAGAATTGCGGATTAAAGCTTCTCGAACTTAGGTGAGCGCCTCGTGTCAGGCGGGATGGACGGTACATAATGGCTTTTTTCAAACGAAACAATCCTAAATCCGGTGAAGCGGATGGGCCAACCGGCAAAGAGAAGGCGACCCTGGTGCGCCTGGCGGTTCAGGCCAACAATGTTCCCGGCTCAAACCTGCCACCCCAATTGCCCGAAAGCAGCCTGAATCAAGGGGTGATGATTAATTGGAAACGCCTGGGGAGTGTAGCCCTATTTTCCTTTGTGTGTGTGGCGGCGGTCAGCTTTATTTTGCTCTGGCAGTTCGGCAAAAATGTCGTGCTGGAACAACCCGCCGGGGAAATTGCCCTCGATGATGTCTTAGCCCCCAAGAATCTAATCTATAATAGCGCCGCTAAAACCAAAGAGTTGGGCGATGCCGCCGCCAATAATTCGGCTAACAAGGTCTACAAACGCGACATTTTGCTGATTGCCAATCAGCGCGAGGCCTTAAACAGCCTTTTGAACCAGATAGACAAAACCCGCGCCAATCCCCAGGATGCCGGAGTATTGCAAAGCGCGGCCCAGGACGGTAAGCAGATTACTACTTTGCTCAACTTGCCGGATAGCGTCTGGTCTACCGTCAATCAGGAAACCCGCAACGTTTTCAACTTTATTATGAGCCGCGATATTTTGCCGGAAGAGCTAAACGGCTCGGTTGAAATGCTGAATAAAGCGGTCAAAGCCCCCTATAATATTTCGGGCAGTTTCGCCCTTTTGGACGAAACCAACCGGGCGCAAGTCATCGAACTGGTCAAGGCCTATGTCCGGCCTAATAATGTGCTGGACGAAGCCGCCACCGCCAAAAAGCAGAGTGAAGCCCGCAAATCAGTCGGGCAGGTCGAGGTTACGTTGCTCAAGGGGGCGACCATAGTCCATCGGGGCGACGTGTTGAGTCCTTTTCAGGTCGAACAGCTAAAAGAATTGGGCCTGAGTAATAGTAATTTCAGCTTTAATCAGGTCGTCGGAACGGTGGGCGTGACGGCAATGCTGGTGCTTTTGCTGGTCTTATACTGCACTTTGCTGGCGGGTTCGGTCTGGAATAGCTGGCGCTGGCCGCTCTTTTTGGCGGTTTCGCTGATTGTCACCACGATTGTTATGCGACTTTTGCTGACCAATAGCCCCAAAGATAGCACTGTCCCCTATTTGCTGCCTCTGGCAACTGTCGCAATGGTGTTGGCGGCGCTTTATGATGTAAATTTGGCGCTTTTCCTGTCCGGCTTGCTGGCGATTTTAGCCGGAATGGTCAGTGGTTCGCCCGAACTGGTGGCAGTCTTTTTCGCCGGAAGCGCGGCGGGGGCTTTAACCTTGCGCCGGGCCGAACATACCAGCTTTTTTGCTTATGCCGCGATTGCCGTCGCCGGGGCGCAGTTCGTAGTGGGGCTGTGCGCCAATTTGTGGCTGCACGGGCTTTTGGACTTGAATATATTTTTCTTGCTGCTCTCCAGCCTGCTCAACGGTCTGATTTCCGCCAGCCTTGCTTTCTTCTGCTTTAGCGTGCTGGGCAAGCTGTTCGGGGTCGCCACCGTTTTGCAATTGCTAGAACTGGCCCACCCCAATCAGCCTTTGCTCCGCCGCTTGATTCGGGAAGCTCCCGGCACTTATCATCATTCGGTGATGGTCAGTAATCTGGCAGAACAAGCCGCCGAGCGATTGGACGACAACGCTTTGCTGGCGCGGGTCGGAGCGTATTACCACGACATCGGTAAGCTGGCCCGGCCCACCTACTTTATTGATAATCAGGGCGGCGGCGCGAATATTCACGACACCCTTGACCCCCGCGAGAGCGCCCGAATAATTCGGGCGCACGTCAGCGATGGAGTGGCCCTGGCCCGCAAGCACAAATTACCCCGCCGGGTGGTGGATGTGATTGAGCAGCATCACGGGACTTGCACTATCTCTTTTTTCTACCAGAAGGCGATAAAAATGGGGCTGGACGTGAGCGAAATGGATTTTCGCTACCCTGGCCCGAAGCCGCAAACCAAAATCGCCGCCCTGGTGATGCTGGCGGATGGCTGCGAAGCGGCGGTACGGGCCAATGTCCAGAGTGGGCGCATCCTGACTGGCAGTGCGGCGGCAGTTCCGACGGCCCAACACCCAACCGGGCCAGACGCACCCAAATATATTACGATTCGGGATGTGGTCAATAAAATTATTGATGACCGCATCCGCGAAAACCAACTCAGTGAATGCGATTTGACCTTGCGCGACATTGAGGAGGTTCGTAATCTGTTTGTCGAACTGCTGACCGGCATCTACCACCCCCGCATCAGCTACCCTGACAAAGACCCCGTTCCGACTAACCAAAAAGAAACCGAGGTGGTGGTAAACGGCAGCGCCCGCGAGGTGCAGGTGGCAATTGTGCCAGCCGCCCCCGAACCGGTTCACCACGCAGTTACATTGGGGGCAGCCGACGGCGGTTCGACTGTGCCACTATCCAACCAGCCTAATAATCATGACGCGCAACCCGATACCAAAAAGCTCAATCCCGGTAGTCCCAGCGGTATCGGCGGCGCAGGTAAACGGATTTCAGAAGGGTAGAGGTCGAAAATCTGAAATCGAAAATCGAAGGTCAAAAATCAGTTTAGAAAGGTTTGAGTTAAACTGCCTCGACTAGCGAATTTTCTGAGCCATGTATTTCTCCAATTTTCGATTTCAGATTTTCGATTTCAGATTTTCGATTTCATATCCCCAAAAAACAAGGAGGTTTATAATTTATGGCAAAGTGGACGACTTTAGACAAAGAAGCTTACCGAAACGACATTGTACAGAAGATTATGGCGGCCATGCCGGGAGTGATGCAGGAATATGGCAGCGTCAATTGGGAACAGGAGTTAAAGGGCTATCGCACTGACCGCGAATATTACCCTGAATATATTCACGCCCCGATTCATGGTAGCACTGAAAGCTATACGACGGCCCAGAATTGTCTGGGTTGGGATGCCGCGATTGACGCGATTATTCCCGCCAGCCATCGGGTCAGCGCCCTCGATATGCGGGAGGGAATGGCGGCCCAACTTCCGGCGGATAACGAGATTGTAAGTGTGCTGGAATTAGGGGCAGGGTCGGCGGAAGGCGGATTGGCTCTGGCACGCCGCTTCCCCAAAATGCAATTTACGATTACCGATGTTTCGCCCTATATGCTGGTCATCAGCAAGCACAAATTCGAGAAGGCCGGGTTCGGCGACCGGGCCAAATTCGAGCAGATAGATGCCCGCGATACCGGCTACCCCAACGACTCCTTTGACCTGGTGACTTCTTCCCTACTTTTTCACGAAACCCCAAAGGAGTGGACTCCCAAAATTCTTAAAGAGATGTGCCGGATTACCAAACCGGGCGGTTGGGTGCTTTATTGCGACACCTATCGCGGCGAATATGCCTTGAACGCCTCCTTTCAAGAACCCTGGTTGAGCGATTTCATTCACTTCAACTTTGAATACGAGTTCGCCCGCGCCGGGTTCACTGACCTCGACTATGTGCGCCACGCCGTCGGGCTGTGGTACATGATAGGTCGCAAACCGGAGTAAAAAGAAGTTTTGAGTTTTGAGTTAAAATGCCAAGCACTAATCGTATTTTCTCAGCACTCAGCACTTTCTTACTGATCACTGATCACTGACCACTTTTCTACCGAAAAAGGAGTAAAGAATGATGGCTGCAAGATTTCCGGGCGTGTATGTGGCGATAATCACGCCGTTCAAAACCGATGGGGAAGTGGATTATCCCCGATTGCGCGAACATATCGAGTATTTGCTGGAAGGCGGAGTACACGGCCTGATACCGACTGGCTCTTGTGGCGAATATGCTGCCCTGTCCGAAGTGGAGCGGGCTTTGGTAGTCGAGGAGATTATCAAGACGACGCGAGGGCGAGTGCCGGTAGTAGTCGGAACCGCCGCCCCTTCCACCGCCAAAATGCTGGGCTGGATGAAGCACGCCAAAGAAGCCGGGGCCGCCGGGGCGATGCTGCTCCCGCCGATAAACTACCGTCCGGCGCGGGCCGAAGTAGTCGAGTATTACAAAGCGGCGGGAACGGTGGGGATGCCGATTGTAGCTTATAACAATCCGTATGATACTTCCACCGACCTGACCCCGGATTTGCTGGCGGAAATCGCGGCGGCAGTTCCCAACGTGATAGGGGTCAAGGAATTTTCGGGCGATGTGCGGCGGATACCTGAAATTCTGGAAAAGACCCGGCTGGAAGTTATTGCCGGAGCGGACGACCTGGCGCTGGAAGGGATTTTAGCCGGGGCGACGGGCTGGATTGCCGGGCTAACCAATATCTCGCCCGCCGAAAGTGTCGAGTTATACGATTTGGGCCGGGCCGGGAAAGTCGCCGAGGCGCTGCCGTTGTACCACCGTTTGCTACCGCTCTTCCGGTGGGATTCTAACCCCCGCTTTGTGCAGGTCATAAAGTATGTGCTGGAATTGGATGGCAAGCCGGTTGGACACACTCGCCCACCCCGCATGCCTCTCAGCCCGGAAGACCGCCAGGCGGTTGAGGCGGCCTATCACCATTTCAAGGGGTAAAAACTACTCTTTACAAGGAAGGTAGGCAGATATTTGTAGGGGCAATCCTGGCCTCACCCCCTTTGGGGGCTTGTGGTTGCCCTGCCGTCGTCAGACGGCTACCAAACAAACTCTACCCACCATTTCAATCTTTAGCTACCCACTTGCTATATGCTAAAGGGGTCACGATGACTCAGCGTTCATGATTTGCGGCCTTTGGGCCGCAGGGCAACCACAAGCCCCCAAAGGGGGTGAGGCCAGGATTGCCCCTACTAAATCAATTTCGTACTCGGACTTTATTCGTTGCTCGTACCCTAGAAATAGCCGCCGCGGGAGGGCTTAATTGTTTTATGTCAAAGCCGCCCGGCTCAAGAAAAATCTTGCTGACCCGCACATTGGTTAAAGTTGATAGATAGTCCCAGATTGGGGCAGATAGAGGCGGGCGTAAACTTGTTCGGCGTAGGTGTCGGTCATACCGGCGATATAGTCGCAGGCAATCCGAATTTTAGCCGGGCCAGTTTCCGCCGCCTCCCACATATCGCGGAAATCTTCGGGAAACAGAAAGCCAGTCGCGGGTCTCAAATCAGAAAACACCTCGAATAATCCCCGAATGATGCGCTCGGCTTTATTTTCCAGGGTGGCAATCCGGGCATCCTCGACAATCAGCCGAAACATTACTTCTTTGAGAACGCTACATCGGGCTTTTTGGAGCGGGTCAATCTCCAACCGATAGCGATAGCGGTCGGTATCAGTCGGCTGAGTCGGGTCGGGTGGCACAATTTGGCGCTCGGTGGCGGTCACAAATTCGTGAATCAGGCGCGAAGTCAGCACCTTGCGAGCGGCTTTGCGACTGCGCTCACTGGGCTGGTTCTCGACAAATTGCACATGTTACAGGACCCAGACCAGCAATTCCGGCTCCAGATGCACTCCAATTCGGCCTAAACGATGGCTGGAAATCATTCCGGCTTTCATCCCATCTTCCAAATCGTGAACCGAATAGGCAATCTCGTCGGCCCAATCCATCAATTGACACTCGAAGGATTGCGATTGAGGTCGTCCTCCCTCCCCGGCCCAGGCCACTAGCGGCCCATCTTCGTCATAATAAAATTTCTTGCCGCCCTCGGCAAAAGGAACTTTATACTTGAGGATGCCATCCAGGGTAGCGCGGGTCAGGTTCAGACCGTCATATTCCAGAAATTTGGTGGAGAGGCGGGCAATCAGCCGGATATTCTGGGCGTTGCCCTCAAATCCGCCGTAGGGTAGCATACATTTCGCCAGCATCGCTTCCCCGGTGTGTCCAAAGGGCGGATGACCGAGGTCGTGGGCCAGACAGCAGGTTTCGACCAAATCGGGGTGTGCGCCTAAGCGGAGGGCCAGACCTTTGCCGATTTGGGAGGTTTCGAGGGAGTGGGTCAGGCGCGTCCGAAAGAAATCGCCCGACCCACTTACAAAGACCTGAGTTTTGCCCTGCAACCGCCGAAAAGCCGCACTATGGATAATCCGGGCGCGGTCAATCTCAAATTCACTGCGCTCCTCGTCCGAGGTACGTGCTTCCTCGAATTGCCGAGCCGTGTCCGCGAGATTATATTCCAGACGGTTCAGCCGCGAAATAATTTGGCCCATCGCTGTTACCCCAAATCCTGTCGGGTTGAAATTTCCTGTCGGGCGCGGGCCACGAATTCCGCCACTGGCATGCTGCCCAGGTCAGTCCCGTTGCGTAACCGAACCGCGACCATACCTTGTTCGGCCTCTTTGTCGCCGATAACCAGCATGTAGGGGATTTTCTTGAGCTGGGCATTGCGGATTTTCTTCTGCATCCGCTCCGAGTCGTCATCCAGGGCTACCCGCAACCCGCCGGTTGCCGTTAGGACATCGGCCTCAAAAAGCTGGTTATAGACCTGTTGCCCGTACTCATTGTGGCGCTCGGCAATTGGGATGATAACCGCCTGAACCGGGGCAAGCCAGGTCGGGAACGCTCCGGCGTAATGCTCTATCAAGAAGGCCACAAACCGCTCGTGCGAACCCAGCGGGGCGCGATGAATCACATAGACCGGGTGTTCTTGCCCATCTTCGCCGATGTAATGCAACCCAAACCGCTCGGTTGCCAGAAAATCAAGCTGGTTGGTCGAGATAGCGTATTCGTTGCCGATGACACTTTCGATCATGAAGTCAATCTTCGGGCCATAAAAAGCCGCTTCGCCCTCGGCCTCGATGTAGGGATAGCCCGACTCGTCCATGGCCTGCTGAATGATGTTCATGGCCTCAATCCACTGCTGCGGCTCATTCACATACTTGTCCAGCTTGTTTAAATCCGGCTTGGAAAAGCGCATGTAATATTTCTGGATGCCCATCAAATCATAATAACGGGCGTGCAGCCGCATAACCGCCAAAAACTCAGCTTTGGCCTGGTCGTAGCGGCAATAGATATGGGCATCGTTCTGGGAAAAGCCGCGCGTCCGCATCAGGCCGGAGAGCGCCCCACTCTGCTCGTAGCGATAGACCTGCCCATATTCCGCCAGACGCAACGGCAAATCGCGGTAACTGCGCGGGCGGGCGAGATAAAGCTGGTGATGGTGGGGGCAGTTCATGGGCTTCAAGAAATATTCCTCGCCCTCGATGTCGAGCGGGGCGTACATGTCCTCGCGGTAGTACGGCAAATGGCCGGAGCGATAATAAAGCTTGTCTTTGGTAATGTGAGGCGTGACGACCCGCACATAACCGTCGCGGCGCTCTTCTTCTTTCGCCAGCTTTTCCAGTTCTTCCCGCAAAACCGTGCCGTTGGGCATCCACAGCGGCAACCCCTGGCCCACGTCGTCCGAGAAAGTAAACAGGTCAAGTTCCTGACCCAGCTTGCGATGGTCGCGCCGCTTTGATTCTTCCAGTTGCCACAAATACTGGTCGAGGTCTTCTTTATTATTGAAAACCGCGCCGTAGACCCGCTGTAATTGGGGGTTCTTTTCGTTGCCGCGCCAATACGCCCCGGCGATATTCATCAGCTTGAAAACCCCGACCTGGCTGGTATCATGAATATGCGGCCCGCGACACAAGTCTACAAAGTCGCCCGTCTGGTAAAACGAGATGGTCTCGACCCCGCCCGCGCCTTCGGTTACGCCGACGGCATCATCGTCGCCGATCTCCTGCGCTACTGCTGTGCTGCCCTTCTCCTTGAGCAACTTGAGCAACTCGACCTTGAAGGGCTGATGGCGGTTGTCCATTTCCTGAATGGCTTCGTCCACCCCTAGTTCCATGCGCCGATACTCAAGCTTTTTATTCTTGAGTTCGCGCATCTTCTGTTCGATTTTCTCCAAATCTTTGGGGGTCAGCGAAACCGGCAATTCCATATCATAGTAAAAACCGTTTTTGACCGCCGGGCCGACCCCGAATTTAGCTTCGGGCCAAATCGCCTGTACCGCTGCCGCCATCAAGTGAGCCGTCGAATGGCGCATCTTTTCGAGGTCGGCTTTAGCGGCTTGCTGTTCTGCTTGCATACTCATAATATTTACCTCGTTTCAAACCGCGCCGGGCAAGGAGTTTTTTAAAACAAAAATCCCTTCATCCGGCGTTTTGTCCAAAAACAAAAACGAGGGACGAAAGGTTCTCACCTTTCGTGGTTCCACCCTGCTTCCACCCGACTAAAGAACGAATTTGAGGGGATAAAATCCCTCCATATTCAGCCCTTCAGGTAGGCGCTCATTGGAACGATAACGGGTTCAACCGCGCTCTTTTACTAGCCAGGCTAATTTAACGGAGCGGCTCATGGGTGGTTTTCGCCGGGTTACAGGCTAAAGGCGACTTGCAGCCGAGTTCGCCTCTCTCTGATAGCTTCGGGCCGGGTACTTTTCCCAATCATAGCATTCGATTATTCACTTGGGCGTATTATAGCCACCGAGAGAGGCAAAGTCAATCGTACTCAAGGCCGAAATTAGCAGATAGCCTGCCAACCTTACGCCTATCTTAAACTTTTTTATGGCCTCTAAGTAGAAAGGTCAGGTCAGGCAGATGAGGTTGTACCGACACCTCGCTAAATCCGGCGGTCTCCATTGCCTCACTAAGCTCAGTTGTAGTGTAAGCCTGGGTCTGCGCGGAAATGGCAAGCTGACCGAATAATAACATTGCTGCGTTGCGCGGGCCGCTACGGTCAGGATAAAAGGCGAAATCGTGAATAATTATTTGACCACCAGCCGGTAAATAAGCATAGGCTTGGGCTAACAACGTCGCAAGGGTTTGAGGACGATAACAACTTGCGATGTATGAGAGTAAAATTACATCGGCATTTTGCGGCCAGGGGTCAGTTAATAGGTTGCCGGTGGCGGTTGTGACCCGGTCTGCTAATCCTTCCTCTTGGATAATTTTATTGGTAATGGCGATTACCTGAGGATGGTCAAGCACGATGGCTTTTAACTGCGGGAAATGACGCACCACTGCCAGCGAGAAAGCCCCCGAACCTCCTCCCAGGTCAAGCAATGTATTAAATTCGGCGAGATCAAGCGAGCGGGCCAGCAGGTAAGCCGGGCTACTCGAACCGGCGTGCTGACCTCTAATAAATTCCTCGGCCCGCTCCGGGGTTTCTAAAAAACGGGCATAGGTTGGACTACTCTCGACCTGTCCCTCCAAAATAGCCTGAATTTGGGTAGCACTGTCATAAAGGGTAAGCTGGATTTGGCGCAAATAGTAATCACCGATATAGCTGCGAGAGGTCTTGACCAGATAGCGTTGAGCGGCAAGGCTGTTCTGATAGTGTTCTCCGTTCCAGCTTAACAAATTTAAGGATAGACAGGTAGTTAGCAGAACCCTTAATTGAAGGGGGTCAATTGGCTTAGTCAGTTTTCCTGCTAATTCCGCGAGGGTAAGGGGTTGCTCGGCAAGCAGGGTAAATAGCTCCAATCGCAAGGCCGAAAATAGCGCTTGGGAACCCAGGAAGCCATAAGCAATGGCCGAAATGCTGCTAATCCCTTCTTTAGTGCCGTTAAGCGCGTTAGAAACACTCGGTTGAAGCATATCAGACATAATTAGCTTTCCTCACAGATTCAAGATTCGATGTGGGTTTAATAATTTGATTGAATAAGCCCTGCTATAAATTGTAGGGGCGCTGCTTGCCGCGCCTGGTGTGGCCCGCCACGGGCGTGGCAAGTAGCACCTCTACGACCTCATCTTTTGGATCTATGACCACCCCTCCTTTAACCAAAAAGTTTCCATTTTTAACGGTTGGAGTATTTAAAGTATAACGGGTTTTGGGTAGATTGCAAGACTGAATGCATCAAAAAGGCAGAGAAGCTCTGCCCTTTAGTCGTTTTAGTATTCTGGTTAAAGTTTATATCGAGATTAGCGGGCGACCAGTTCGGCTGCGACGATGGCGCTTTTGGTTGGGTCGTCGGGCATAAAGCGGACTTTGATGGGCGTACCGACCCGCCAGCCGCTCCGAATTACAAAGTCGGTATTCAGGTTGCTGGCTCGACCCACAAACTCGCGGCCCATCATATCTTTGTAGCGATATTCTACAACCGAATAGACCGGGCGATTATTAACCAGGACGCTGTAATTGCGGTCTACAAACGTTACGATGCCATCGGCTTCCATCCCGACTGCCGCAATCTGGCGCAATTCGCCCTGACGGGCCTTGCCCTTCATCAGCGATACCACTCCCGCTAGTACCATCATCCCCCCGATGACCCATAACAGAATTGAGGGCAATAGCAGCGTGCCACCCAGGTTCATCCCAAAACTAGCCGCCGACTCCGCCGCCCCACTTCCACTAATCGTAAAGAAGGTGTAAAAGCCCATGCCGACCAGACCTAGCCCGACTACCAAAAAAATTATACCTATCATTTTATTCCACTCCTGTTCGCTATTTTGACATACCTTAGATTTATCAGAGATTATCTCTGTGCTAAAAATATATCAGCAAACCCGGCGGAAAACCTTGCAACTGGCTGGCATGTGGCTGGCAATTGGGAATCTGAAATCTGAAATCTCGGTAGTGTTCTGTCACCAAGTTGATAACCTTCAAAAGTTGAGCTTATCAACTCAATTCCCGAAGACTACCCAAATCTCAACTTACCTTTAATCTTCGATTTTAATCCTTGACTTTCGATTTCAGATCTTAGATTTTAGATGTCAGATCCTCAGCCGACGGTGGCGAAGCCTTTGGCTTGCAGCACAGTGCGGAGGGGGGCGGGCGGTAGAGCTTGAGAACCTTGTTTTTCGGTTTCTCTGGCCCACATCACTAGCAAGGTGTAATAGGCTGTCCGCAGGTAAGAGGTAAAGACCCCGACTAGGCTGATACCGCCGATAAAAATCAGCAAAGCGACGATGATTGCTATCACCGTATTTGCTACGTTCAGGGCAAAGAAAATCAGCAAACTTAGCGCCGCCAATCCCAGGAAGGCCACAAAGCCCAGCAGCCCCGTGACCAGCCCGACCCCAATAAAACCGACCCCGACTTGCAGCAGGTTGTGCTTGATAAGCCGGGTCGAGCGGTGAACCGCCTCGCCTACCCCCAGATGTTCAATCATAATCACCGGGATAATGAAATAGGTGTGAAGCGTCCAGACCGCCTCGACCAGCGCCAGGGCAATCCGGGCCACAATCACAAAGACAAACGAGCCGTTTTTCCCGCCCCGACTGGAATTGGCAATCACCCGCAAAAGATAGATAAAGGCCGAAATCGTCGCCACCCCTAAAATCGGGACAATTTTCTGATTAGTCGCCTGACGCGCTTCCGGCATATTCGATTGCCCGCTCGTAACTTTCTGGTGAACGAGCTTAACGGTCATAGCAATATGATAATAGGTGATAAAATAGCTCAACAAGCCCGCCAGAAAGACCGCCACGTAATAAATGACGTTGTTCTTGGTCAACGAGGCCACCAGCAAAAGCGGGATAGCCACTACCAGAGTAGCGATAATATTCAGGCCCAGCGCGTAAAGGGCCGGTTTGAGCAAATTGCGGTCTTCGCGGGCCATGTTGAAAGCCTGCATGATAAACGACCAGCCCAAACTCCAGCGTTCCCCAAACTTTAGCTTGCGCTCAGGGATATGCAGATACCACGATTGAGCCGCCGGGCCGGACTGATAGCTCATCGGCGGGCCGGACGGCGATTGATAAGCCAGAGAGGGCGATTGCGGGGCGGGAACGGCGAATTGGGGCTGCCATTGGGCTAACCACGCCTGAGCTTCGGGTAATTGGGGATGATCGGACGCAATCTCGGCGACCCGCGTGAGGGCATCATGGGCCTGATTGGGGTCGCTGGAGGTATAGGCGTACCAGATGAGGGCATCAGCGTTAGCCGGGTTTGCCTGAAGCAATTGACCAAACAGGGTATTAGCCTGAAAACGCTGACCGCCCTGGGCCATCGCCAGGGCTTGCTGAAATTTTTGGGCATCATCCGACATCATCATAATGATAACTCCCGTTAGATAGATTTTACACTAACCACAACCTGTTAAAAATAACTTGTAACTACCAACATTTGTTAAAAATAACCTATAAAATAAAGCGGTAGAGACAGGCTACCTATCTCTACCAGTACCAACCTTTTCAGATATTACTCACTCTCCGGGGCTTGTTCCGGGCGGGGCGGGCGGGGCGGTTTGGCTTCGGTCGTGGCCGCCGCCGGTTTAGTGGTCGTCGCCTTGCTCATAAACAGGGTCATATTGCGACCTTCTACGCGGGGCATTTGCTCGATAGTCGCCACATCCTTGAGCATTTCGATCATGTGATTCAAGACTTCCCGACCAATTTCCTGGTGAGCCATTTCACGCCCTCGAAAGAGGACGGTCATCTTGACTTTATGGCCGTCTTCCAGGAAGCCGCGAGCCTGTTTGCCTTTGGTTTCGAGGTCGTGATCATCAATTTTAGGGCGGAGGCGCACCTCTTTGACCACAATAACTTTTTGGCCTTTGCGGGCCTCTTTTTCCTTTTTGGACTGCTCATAGCGATATTTGCCGTAGTCCAAAAGACGGCAGACCGGCGGTTGGGCGTTGGGGGCGACCTCGACCAAATCGAGGTTCAGGGTGCGGGCCATCGCCATCGCGTCGCGGGTTTTCATGACCCCGGCTTGCTCGCCGTTTTCGTCAATCACCCGGACTTCGGGTACTCGAATTCGTTCATTTACACGTAGGTTCTTGCTGATAGGAAGCTCCTTTCACATTAAAAGCGGGTTCAAATTTTAAGAAATTGCCTTTTATGGCAAGTAAATTATAGCACCTTCATAGGCCAACTTCAAGAATTTTGCACTTTGCCCAGCTAGTCGTTAAGGATTGTATTAAAGTGAAGATTGGGTTATAATAGTGTTAATCAAGCGTTAATAAGTATTAAAAACTGCGTTTTCAACCCCGAAAGTAGTTCAGGTTTGTTTGAGCCTGACACCTCCGCGCAGTTTCGGCAGGGTTTTCTGGCGCTATCACCGGGCCGGAACTGACCGCGCCTTATTTCAGCTATATTTATTTCAGCTATTTCGAGCCGGTACACGGTTGTGCCGGGGAGGAGGTTACTCTTATGAGAAGCTATAGAACCGAGCAGGTACGCAACGTCGGCCTATTTTCGCACGGCGGAGCGGGCAAGACTTCTTTAACCGAAGCCTTGCTGTTCACTGCCAAAGCCATTAATCGGCTAGGGCGGGTGGACGAGGGGAACACCGTGTCCGACTTTGACCCGGATGAGGTCAAGCGGCATCTGAGTGTCAATACCTCGGTTGCGCCGTGCGAGTGGCGGGATGTCAAACTGAACCTGATTGATGCCCCCGGCTATGCCGATTTTATCGGCGAAACCCGCGCTGCTCTGCGGGTCGCCGATAGCGCCTTAATTCTGATTGATGCTACTGGCGGGGTCGAGGTCGGCACCGACCTGATATGGAATTCTGCCGCCGAGCGCCAGATTGCCCGCTTCCTGTTTATCAACAAGCTTGACCGCGAAAACGCCAGCTTCTCCGCCGCCCTGGAAGCCGCCCAGCAAGCCTTTGGGCCAAATGTGCTGGCTCTTCAGCTTCCCATCGGCAAAGAGAGTGGCTTTCACGGTCTAGTAGACCTCCTTCACCAGAAAGCCTATCTGTATTCTAATACTCGCGATGGTAAATTTGAAGAAGCCGAGATTCCGGCGGAATTAGCCGCCGAAGCCAGCGCCGCTCGCGAAAAGTTGGTCGAGCGCATCGTAGAAGCCGACGACGAACTAATGACCCGCTATCTGGATGGCGAGGCTATCAAAGCCGAGGAATTGCTGGGAGCGTTGGGCAAGTCCGTCGCCAGTCTGTCGGTTTTCCCGGTACTGTGCGGCAGTGCCAGCCTGAATATCGGCCTTACCCAGTTACTCGATATGCTGGCCCTGGCTGCTCCCAATCCGCTGCAAGCCCCATCCGAAGGGGTTAGGCCCGAAGCATCTGGCCCGTTGGCGGCTCTGGTCTTTAAGACTGCCGCCGACCAGCACGTTAGCAAGATTACCTATTTCAAGGTCTATAGCGGCACCCTCAAGGGCGATGGCATGATTTACAACGCCACCAGAGGCCAGAGCGAGCGTATCGGACAGCTATATCAGGTTCGCGGCAAGGAACAGACTCCCGTCGCGGCCATAGAAGCTGGCGATATTGGGGCGGTTGCAAAGCTTCAAATCACTCAGACCGGCGATACCCTGGCAGCAACCGACAGCACTATTCGCCTCAAGGGAATTGATTTTCCCGCTCCGCTCTTCCGAGCGGCGGTCAAGGCCAAATCAAAGGCCGACCTGGAAAAGATGGGGACGGCTCTGCATCGCATGGTCGAGGAAGACCCAACGATTACGGTACAGCGTGATGTCGCTACCGGCGAAACGATTGTCAGTGGCATGGGCGAGAGCCACGTCCAGATTGCCGCCGAAAAGCTGCACCGCAAATTCGGAGTTGATGTGACGATTGAGCTGCCCAAAGTGCCTTACCGGGAAAGTATTATGGCTTCCAGCAAGGCCGAGTACAAACACAAAAAGCAAACCGGCGGTCACGGGCAGTATGGTCACGTGCTTTTGGAAGTAACCCGCGCCGAGAACGATTTTGAGTTTACCGAGTCTATTGTCGGGGGGACGGTGCCAAAGAACTATATTCCGGCAGTTGAGAAGGGCATTCGGGAGGTGCTGCACGAAGGGCCGTTGGCGGGCTTCCCGGTGACAAATATCAAGGTGAACCTGTACGACGGCAGCTATCACCCGGTGGATAGCTCGGAAATGGCCTTCAAAATCGCGGCCCAGCAAGCCTTCAAAAAAGGGGCGCTGGAAGCCAAGCCGGTTATCCTCGAACCGATTGCCGATTTGCGGGTGACAATTCCCGATAGCTTTGTGGGCGATGTGATGGGCGACCTCACCAGCGTCCGACGAGGACGAGTGCTAGGCCTCGACCAGGTGGGCAACGGCTTTACGGCAATCGAAGCCCAAGCCCCGTTAGCCGAAGTCCAGCGTTACGCTACCGATTTGCGGAGCATGACCCAGGGTCGCGGTATTTTCACCCTGACTGTCTCCCATTACGAGGTTTGTCCCAGCAATATTGCTGACCAAATTATTGCGGCGCACAAGAAAGAGGTAGAAGCTGCGGCTCATTAGAAAACGTGACAAAATAATACTGAAGCAACACAAGGGAAAGGAAAAGGAAAAGGATCTTGGCGTTTGATATTACCGGGCTGGAAGCCGATCTTACTGAACAAAACCAAAAATTGCCGTTTTCAGGTGTGATTTTCATCAGGGAGAGCAAAGAAACCTTGCTGGCAAAGGGCTATGGTCTGGCTAATAAAGCTGAAGCTATCCCGAATAAAGTTGACACAAGGTTCGGAATCGCCTCCGGTGCTAAAATTTTTACTGCCGTTGCCATCTGCCAGTTAGTCGAACAGGGGCTTTTGAGCTTTGAAACCTATCTTAAAGACTGCTTAAGTCTACCCTTTGCCGGATTTGACCCAACAATCACTGTTCACCATTTATTGACGCATAGCTCCGGCATTCCCGATTATTTTGACGAAGAGGTGATGGATGATTTTGAAGCACTCTGGCGAGAACATCCAATGTACCGCTTTCGGGCACCCCTGGATTTTTTACCGCTTTTTCAAAATCAGCCAATGAAATTCAAGCCAGGGAAAAGATGCGCTTACAACAACGCCGGTTTTATCGTGCTGGGTCTGGTGGTTGAACAGCTTAGCGGTATGCCGTTTACCCGCTATGTGGAACAACACATTTTTGGGAAAGCGGGAATGACCGATAGCGGCTATTTTCCCATGGATCAGCTTCCCGATCGCACCGCTTATGGCTACATCCCGGAAGGCGAAGACCAGTGGCGTACCAATATATATGCGGTTCCGATCATCGGTGGGCCGGACGGCGGGGTTTTTACCACTGTACTGGATATGGCAAAGTTCTGGGATAGCTTGCTGGGAAACAAACTGCTTAACCAGACTACGACCGAACAAATGCTGACTCCTCATCTTGCGGTTGAATGGAAAAGCCCCGATATTTACTATGGTTACGGAGTATACATGCTTAACGAATCCGGTAAAGTGGTAGCTTACCAGGTTGAAGGGGGTGACCCGGGAGTCGAGTTTTTCTCCTGTATATATCCCCACAAGCAAATCGAATATACCATCGCTGCTAATACAAATAAGGCTAACTGGCCGTTTGATTACGTTGGTAAGGCTGCAAGGTCGGCTTAATTTTCGCTGCATACCCTACCCTAATCGGGGTCTGCTTTGGTTCATGTATATCGGTCCGTAGTTAGAGATTTTGAAAGCAAAAAACTTCGTAACCCGATCTTACGTACTGCATGATTAAGCTAAAGGTCTAAATCTGGCTAAATGTTCATGATTAGCGGTCAGCAGACCGCAGGGCAACCACAAGGGATTGCCCCTACCAATCCGTACCTTGATTTTGCGAGAAGTTGCTAAAGTAGATAGATTTGGGCCGACTCTCAAGGGCGAGGGTCGGCTTTTTTGTGGGAGGTGTTGTAGGACAAGGGGTTGTCTTTGGGACAGTATGCTGATATTATTAGTTTAGTTAGAAATAATAAAGAATTGGCTTTTGATACCTAAAAATGGAGTGGTTCAATGCCGCAGGTTGGTGAAAAGGGCATTAAAAGAAAGTGGCCCAAGCGCCGATTGAGCTTGATGATAGCCCTTTTACTGGGTAGCCTGATTTTGCAGCTAGGCGAACCCAGCCCAGTCGTCCGAGCCACTACCTTCGATATTCCTGACGGCAATATTACCGCTCTAAAAATGGCCCTCTCTACCCCCGGTGGCTCTCACATTATTAATCTTGCCCCCGGCGGTACTTATACCCTGACCACCGTAGATAATGGTTTTAGTAATGGTTTACCCCTAATTAATCGCACGATTACTATCAACGGCAACGGCGCGACTATCACCGTTCCTCGGTGGTCGGAACGCCTCAGTTTAGATTTTTCGGGGTTAGCAGCGGAAATTTAACTCTATCAAACTTAACCCTTAGTAATGGCAAATTAAATAGCGACTGGGGCGGGGCAATTGTGGTTTATGGGAATGGGACTACTAATCTTATTATTACAGATTGCAAATTCCTGAATAATACGGCTTATACTGCCGGAGCAATTGGGATCGAAGCGCGGGGCGCAACCGTTAATACCACTATTTCTAACTCCCTCTTTTCAGGAAATCTGGCGGATGCGTCGGGACCGGGTGCGGTAGGGGCAGGGATTGGGGGTGGTGCAATTTCAAATTTTGCGGCTGGGGATAATTATATAGATGGAGTATCAAACCTAACCATCAA
>JBBRSG010000073.1:0-33028 GCA_038245615.1 Chloroflexia bacterium
CGACGACCATGCGCTTTACCCGCTCGTCCTTACTGGAAGTCTTTGGACAGGATTACGTCCGCACTGCCAGAGCGAAAGGCTTGGCCCAATCCCAGGTGACTTATCGCCACGCCCTGAAAAACGCCCTCATCCCGGTCATCACCGTGACTGGCATCCAGATTGGGCGGCTATTGGGCGGGGCGGTCATCATCGAGCAGATTTTTGCGCTCCCCGGCTTGGGACGGTATGTCTTCGACGCGATTTCGACCCGCGATTACCCGATAGTCCAGGGGACAGTTTTAGTCTTCACTTTGCTTTTTATTATGATAAATTTATTGGTAGATTTCTTGTATGGGGTGATTGACCCGCGGATCAAGTTTACCAGTGACAAAGCTAAAGCGCGAAGGGCGACGGCATGAGTACCCAGGTTTCCGAAAAAGAAAAAACTCGCCCCCTTCCGGCCCTGGCCCGCCCAAAATCGGTCAACGAGTCGCAATGGGCGCGGGTCGGGCGGCGCTTTATCCGTAGTCCCCAGGGCGTAATCGGCAGTTTGATTGTGCTGCTGTTCGCTTTGATGGCTCTTTTCGGCCCACTGTTTTCGCCCTACAGCCCCACCGCCATGAAGATGACCAAACGATTAGCTCCTCCCGGCGGCGATTTCCCGATGGGAACAGATGACTTTGGGCGCGATATTTTGAGCCGGATTCTGCACGGGGCGGGCGCATCGTTTCAGGTCGGCCTGTTTTCGGTCGGTATCGCCGTGATTGCCGGGACGCTGCTGGGGCTAGTGGCAGGCTATCGAGGAGGCTGGCTGGACACCCTGATTATGACCGCCATGGATATTCTCTTTGCCTTCCCGGCAGTGTTGCTGGCAATCGGTATCATGGCAATGTTAGGGCCGAGCCTGGGTAACGTGATTCTGGCGATTGGGATCGTGAGTCTGCCGGTCTTTGTGCGGCTGACTCGCGGCTCGGTGCTGTCGGTCAAGAATCTGCTCTATATTGAGGCGGCCCGTAGCACTGGCGTACCAGCCTCAATTGTTGTTTTCCGCCATATTCTCCCCAATATTCTGGCTCCCCTGATTGTCCAGGCCTCGCTGACCATTGCTGCCGCGATTCTGACCGAAGCCTCTTTGAGTTATTTGGGATTGGGCAACCCCCCGCCCGCCCCGTCGTGGGGCAATATGCTCAGTACCGGCTATGGTTTTATGCAAAATAGCCCCTGGCCCGCCGTTTTCCCTGGTCTGGCGATTATGCTGGCAGTGCTGGGCTTCAATCTCATGGGCGACGGTTTGCGCGATGCGGTTGACCCAACTACCCGCGATTAAGCTTAGAGAATAGCTTTCAGCTTTCAGCCCTCAGCTTTCAGGTTGACCCGATTACCCGCGATTATGCTGATTGAAACCCGGCCTCGTCTGAGGTAAAATAAGCCGGTGATAGTATTAGCCAGTTGCAAGGAGTAATTATGGCAACCTCATTCCGCAGCATTTTGCAAGAAAACGGCAAAGTCACCATTCCCGCTCGTATTCGTAAGAAATTGGGCCTTAAAAAAGGCGACACAATCTCCTTTGTCGAAGATAAAGGGGTTATTACGATTGCCCCACCCAGCCCCGCCCCCACCTGGGGTGTAGACGAAATCGAGCAAGTTTACCGCGAAACCGGGATTAATCTGGAGGAAGTCATAGAGGAAGGCCGCGAATTTCGCCGACAGTATGTTAAAGAAAAGTATGGGCTTGTTGACAAAGCATGATACGCGTCTTTCTTGACTCAAGTGTTTTCTTTTCGGGTTGCCTTTCTTCGACTGGTGCTTCCCATGAGATTTTACAACTAGCTACTCAAAAAGTAATCTTGCTGGTAATTGGTGATATGGTCATTCAGGAAACCCAAACCCGCCTATCGGAAAAATACCCACATATCTTGCCAACCTTTCGCCAATATATGACGGATATTCCATTTGAGATGGTAGACCCTGCCAAATCGGAAGTAGCCTTAGCCGCTAAATACACTGATTTGGGGGATGCCCCAATCGTAGCAGGCGCAATTGAAGCCAAAGTAGATTATCTGGTTAGCCTCGACCGAAGGGATTTGGTCGGGGTCGAACTGGTGAGCCAACGTTCGGGCCTCAATATTTTGCTGCCCAGTCAATTGCTAGACAAAATTCGGACGGCTCTATCCCAAAATCCGTAAATTAAACCACGAAAAGCGAGAAATTATGTCAACTACCAGCTCCAAGCTTATTTCACCAAACGAGTATACCCTTATCGAGGGTCAGATTTTGGCGGCGATTGATAGCTACCAAGATGAATTGATTGAGGTCAGCCGGACAATCCACGCCAACCCGGAGACGGCTTATAATGAACATCAAGCGGCGGCGCTGCTATCAGATAAGTTGGAAAAATATAATTTCACGGTACAACGCAAGGCCGCCGACCTCGATACCGCCTTTATTGCCACCGCTGAAGGACGTGAACCCGGCCCGACCATCGCTATTCTAGCTGAATACGATGCTCTGCCCCAGATAGGCCACGCCTGTGGACATAATTTGATGGGGACGGCAGCCCTGGGCGCAGGTCTGGCCTTGCGCGGGGTGATGGAGAGATTACCGGGCCGGGTAGCGGTCTATGGCACGCCCGCCGAAGAAGGTGGCGGCGGCAAAGTTGTGATGGTCAGTCGAGGGGCATTTGCGGGAGTTGACGCGGCGATGGTCTTTCACCCCTCGACCTCCAACACTTTGGGGCGCGGTTCACTGGCGGCGACACGGGTCAATATCGCCTTTCACGGCAAGCCCAGCCATGCCGCCGCCGCTCCCGAATTTGGGATTAATGCCTTAGACGCGGTGATTCAGACCTTTAATAGCGCCAACGCCCTGCGTCAGCAATTGCGCGATGATGCCCGGATTATGGGGATTATCACTAACGGCGGGCAAGCTGCCAATATTATTCCCGAATTCGCCAGCGCCCATTTCAGCTTGCGGGCCAATGACCGCCAGTACGCCGATGAAGTTCTGGCAAAGTTCCGGCGCTGTGCGGAGGCGGCGGCCCTGTCAACCGGAGCGCAACTGGAATTCACCATTCTGGAAAGCAGCCGCTATGATAATATGGTTACAAATCAGGCGATGGCCCGCCTCTTTACCCAAAAACTGGAAAAGCTGGGGCTAGTGGTCGAACCCGCCGACCCGAATGAAAAGCTCGCCAGCACCGATATGGGCAATGTCAGCCAGGTCATCCCGGCGATTCATCCCTATCTGGCGATTGCTCCGGCGGGAGTAACCGGACATAGTGTAGAATTTCGGGAGGCCGCCGGGTCGGACACCGGGCAGGAGGCCATGCTGAATGCGGCCCGCGCTATGGCCCTGACTACCCTCGATTTATTGGTTTACCCGGAACTTTTGGCCCAGGCTAAGGCCGAATTCGCCGAGCAGGTGGCACGAGGAGCAGTCAAAGGCTAAAACCAGGATACTAAACTTTGCAAATATTACATACTTTTTTCACATTCCCTTCATAGCTTTATAACTTCTATCCTTTAGAATTAAGCCAGAACAAAAGCGATTGCTAGACTGGCGCAACGTCGGTTCACTTGCTCTTTTCCCAAATACTACTGTGCGACTAATTTGATTTAGGCCTAGCGGATAATATTAAGCCGTAGGCGGGAATAATTTTAAGATGTTACAAGGATTTAAACTAAATACAAATCGGCGGATAAGCCATCTTCTGCTGGCTCTGTTCAGTCTGGCGGGTTGCGGATTGACCTCTCTTTATGCACCATCCAGCACTATTAGCGAGATTTTATCTATAGGTACGGGATATGTAGCATTAATTTTGCTGTTTGCCACCTTGTTAATTGGCCCTTTGAACTTGCTCAGAAAACGCCGCAACCCGGTCAATATTGACTTGCGGCGGGATGTCGGCATCTGGTCGGGGATTACCGGCCTCTTACACGTG
Source organism: Chloroflexia bacterium (assembly GCA_038245615.1). Taxonomy (GTDB): domain Bacteria; phylum Chloroflexota; class Chloroflexia; order Chloroheliales; family Chloroheliaceae; genus 54-19. The sequence goes on from JBBRSG010000073.1 coordinate 3,920, forward strand.
GTTTTCAGCTTACAGCTCAATCTGGCGGACGATATTCCTTCCTATTTTTTCCAGAAAGCTCCCAATAATTTTCTGCCGCGCCTCGACCTTTTCGGAGTCAGCAATTATGTCGGTTTGGGAGCGACCCTTATTCTGATAATGCTCTTGATGACTTCCAACCAGCTATCATTGAGCTGGCTCAAGGGCAAACGCTGGAAAGCGGTTCAGCAATTCAATTATTTTCTGATTTTCCTGGTCTTGCTGCATACCTTTGGCTATCAAGCTCTAAGCTTGCGGGAAGGGGTCTTTACTTATGCTACGATTGCCATCAGTTTGCTGGTACTGGCGGCCCAGCTAACTGGAATAGTAGTCACGATGTGCCGTGACCGCCAGCGCCAAATTCAGGTTAATGGCGGGAGTTCCCCGGCGATAGTCAGCCTGAATCCGGTGGTGGCTCAAGTTCAATCTGGTTCAGGTGGAATTTTAACCGGGCGACGCAAATTTCTGATTACTACCGGGGCGGCAATTGTCGGCGGATTTGCCATCGGGATAGGCGCGAGCAAAGGGTTGGGTTCTTCGGCGGCAGGAGCAAGCGTGGCGGAAGCTGGCACAACCCTGACTCTACCAACTGCGACTGTCAATCCGGCTGCCAGTTCTACTACCGCCAGCCCGACCCTCGTTCCGGCCCAACCCGCCGGAAGAGCCAGAGCAACCACGCCCGCTACAACCCAAGCCCCATCTGCCGGAGCAACCGCGACCCAGCCTCAAAATCCAACTACGAGCGCAACCGCCACCTCTGGCGCGACCACTAGCCCTAAAGGTGCGGTATTGGCGACTACTACCAGCCTCAAGCCGGGCAATGCCATTCGGTTTACTACTCCTGATACCGGCGAAAGCGCCTTTTTGGTCTGTGAAGCCGATGGCTCGATGAAAGCCTTTAGCGGGATTTGCACCCACCGCCCGTACCAGTTGGTCTTTAATAGCAGCCAACAGACTCTGGTCTGCAACCTGCACAGCGTGCCGTTTAATATAAAAACTGGTGCGCCGGAACGCTCTCCGGCCCGCACCGCCTTGAAATCATTTGCAGTAGCAGTGGATAATCAGGGGAATGTAACCTACAGCCACGCCTGATACAGGGCGGTAGGTTAGAAACCTACAAGACTTTCGCTTGAAGTCAGGCGCAAGCCCGGAATATCTATATCTTTGAAAAAATTTACGGCGTAAATTTTTTCAAAGATATAAAAAAATGTTTTTTGTGGTATCCCAAAAGTGCCATTCTGACAGGAGAATTTGACGGCGCGAAAGTTCTAACTTATTGACGCGCTCGTATCAAGAGGGCGCTGACGGCTTGCAACAGCTCGTCCTCGCGGTAGGGTTTGACCAGAAAGCCGTCAGCGCCGACTTCTTCGGCCTTCTGGCGATGCTTGAGACCGCCGCGACTGGTCAACATTACCACCGGGATATTACGGAAAGTCTCCCGACCTTTGAGCAAGGCGGTTAGCTCGTAGCCGTCCATGCGGGGCATTTCGATGTCCATAAGAATCAGGTCGGGTTGCACCTGCTGAATCATTTCGTAGGCTTCCTGTCCGTCCTTGCTGGTACGCACCCGGAAACCGGCTTTTTCCAGAGCCGAAGTCAGCACCTTGCGAACCGAGAGCGAGTCGTCTACCACCTGAATCAGCGGCACGCGCTTGCGAGGCGTAGCTGCCCCAAGCGTCCCGGTGGTACCCCGCCGCAGGGTTTCGGGCGCAGTCTGGGTCGGGCGGACTGCCGTCGAATAGCGTCCCCGCCGTCCGATAGCAGTAGAAATCAGTTCATAGGCGTTCAAAATCAGAATCACCTCGCCCGTACCCAGAATTGTCGCCCCGGTAATCCCCGCCACCGATTTCAGGTGCGAGCCGAGCGATTTCGCCACCACTTCCTGCTGCCCGACCAGGCTATCTACCTGCAAAACCGCCCGCTCCGGCCCATTAATGACCAGCAAAGGCCGCTCACGCCGGATGGCAAACTGATTGCGGGTCGCTTCGTCCTCATCTTCGCCTCCGGCCCGGCGTTGGGCAGGTTGCAGATGGAGCAACTGGCCCAAATCGAGGAGCGGCAGGGTCGAGTCTTCCAGCCGATAGTAATTGCGCTGACTATAGCTTTCGATTAGGGCCGGGTCGCCCCGCACGGTACGTTCAATCGCGCTCAGGGGAATAGCATAGGTAAAATTGCTGACCTTGACCAACAAAGCGCGAGTAATCGCCAGAGTGCTGGGCAGCCGAATAAAGAAAGTTGTCCCTTTCCCGACCTGACTGCTGATTTCGACAGTGCCTTTAAGCCGAGCGATATTGGCCCGCACTACATCCAGCCCCACCCCCCGACCTGAAATATCGGTAATCGCCGAGGCGGTGCTAAAGCCGGGAATAAAGAGCAAATCGTAAAGTTCCTCATCGGAAGGTTGGGCCTCCGCCGCCAAAAGACCGCGTTCTATTCCTTTTTGGCGGATAGCATCCAGGTTCATGCCGCGCCCATCATCGCGCACCTCGATAACCACCTGACTACCCTCGCTGCGGGCCGCAAAAATAATCGTGGCCGTACGGGGCTTCCCGGCAGCCTCGCGGACATCGGGCATTTCAATGCCATGGTCTACCGCGTTCCGAACCAGATGCAAGAGCGGGTCGCCCAGTTCTTCAAAAATGGTCTTGTCAATCTGGGTTTGTTCGCCCGACACTACAAATTCAATCTCTTTTTGCTGCTGGGCCGCGACGGTGCGGACGGTGCGATAGAGCCGAGGAGTCAGGTTCGAGACCGGCACGAGGCGCACCTTAACCACCCGGTCTTGCAGGTCATCGGTCAGGCGGGCCTGTTGCAAGACCGCGTTTTCCAGGTCGCCTTTGAGGGTATCCAATTCGCGCCAGGCGGCATCCAGGTCGTCTACCGTTTCGGTCATTTCCCGCGAAAGGGTGTGAAATTCGGTATAGCGATCCATTTCGAGGGTATCAAACTCGCTCAGGCGGTCTGGTTCATTCGGCAGGGTCGTTTCGCTCCGGCGACCATTGCTATAGCCGTTATAATTCCCGTTGCCGTTACCGTTACCACTGCTAAACTCGGTCTCCGGCTCAAGGACTGCCGCACTACCCACCGGCAAGGCTGAGTTTTTGAGCAACTCGACTTCGTAGCGGGTTTCCAGTTCGCGGGTTACGCGCTGAAGGCGCTTTATCGAAAGCAGCAATTCGTCTACTGACCGGGCCAGAATCTGGTTGCGCCGCTCCAACACCGTGCGGTTAATGACCATTTCGCCAATCTGGTTCATCATAATGTCCAGCCGCTTGATGTCCACCTTGACCGATAGGTCGGTGGCTTGGGGAGTAGCACTGCTGGTCGGAGTAGACGGGCGAGTAGGGGCGACAGGTTGCGGCCCGCTCACCCGCATACTTGGCAGGGTGGTGTCATCTGCATCCTGCTCGGCAGCCGCGATAGCCGCTTCCAGGGCCATCATTTCGGCCTCATCTACCGGGCGGGCCGAGGGTTGGGCTTCGACTTGCGTCGCCACCAACGGCCCAGTTGCCGCTTTGCGCTCGAAGATAAACATGCCGCCAGTTGCGGCTTCTTCCGGGTCTTCGCCACTCAAGAGGGCGGCATAGGCCGGACGCAAATCGTCCAGAATAGCCGGGTCTTCCGGCACGCCCGATGCCAGCCCGCGTACCATAATGTCCATTGCGTTGAAAGTCGTGAAAAGCAATTCGACCACTTCCGGCGTGACTGTCACCGAGCCATCAAAGAGCCGGTCCAGCAAATCTTCCATCAAGTGACCGGTCTGGCTGACCACATTAAAGCCGACCATGGCCGCCGAGCCTTTGAGAGTGTGGGCGGTACGGCGGATTTCGCGGATAAGCTCGCGGTTGTTAGGGTCGCGCTCCAATTGGGCCAACCGAGCATCGAGATTCTGAATATGCTCTTCGGCCTCACTGGTAAAGACTTCGGCTAGTTCCGGGTCTAAATCGCCGCTCTGAATTTTGGGCGGTGGAGGCGGCATATAAGGTCGAGGCGAAAGCGGTTGGGTAGGCGGAGCATCGGACATCCCAATCAACATCGGCGCGGCTTCGGCGGCTTCCAGCTCTTGCTCATCGCTGGTTTCTTCGTCGCTATCGTCCTTGCTTTCGGTGCCAGCTTCGGGCAGAGCAAAGAGATTGGCGGCGGCTTCCTCGAAAGGTGCAAGTAAACTGAGCAATTCGGTCAGCGATTCGTGGAAAAGCATCCCGGTCTGCGCGTCGGCGGCAAGTTCCCCCGACCCCACCAGCTCGGAAGTGTTTTCCATCACGCTCAATTGCCGACTGACCCCGTTTAAATCCATCATCTGGGAGGCTTTTCGCAAAGTGCCACAAATTTCGCCAATCTTCCGGGCGGTGGCCTCTTTATCGGTGTCCGGCTGGTCATACTCCGCGACCAACTCTTTGAGCTGGTCAATATCGGCCTGACCTTCCGCCAGGAAGAACGCCCCCATTTGAATATCATCAACATCCAGCCCGGCCTCGGACATTTCTTCATCCGAAAATTCGTCCGGCAGGTCATCGGCCTCTTTTTGCATCGCCGCTACTGCCGCCTGAATCGCGGCATCTTCGGCTTCCAGTTCATCGGCTTTGGAAAGGGCTTCGGCGGCGACCTGCTGGGCGGCTTCAGTTTTTAGGCGCTGGGTCTCGCGCTCTTCGAGCGAAGGCAGACCACGCAAGGAAGCCAAGCCCGCCAACCGACTGGCCTCTTCATCTTCGCCGACGGCATCCAGGCTATCCGCCAGGGCCTCGAAATCAGAGAGCGAGAAGTCTTCACCTATATTAGATATACCAGATAAACCGGAGAGATTAGCCGCTAATTTACTCTCTTTATCATCCAGCGGAGCCGAGGTTGGTTCGGAGAGGTCAGGTAAGACCGCCTCAAGTGGCGCAGTTTGGGCTTTAGACGACCATTCGGCCCTGAAAAGCGCGGCCTCTTCATCCAGCCCAACTGGAGAAGCTGGTTCAAAATCTATTGACGGCGGGTTGGTAGCCAATGCTTCCGGCTTTTGCGTGACTTCATCAAAAGGGCTATCCAGCTCGAACTCTGCTAACAGATTAGCGGCATCCGTAAAATCGTGCAGTTCTTCCGCGTCGGTATCGGTAGTGGGCAGATTTTGCAGCACTTCCGGCGGCGGGGGTTTAAGGTCAAAATCGAGGTGGCCTGCCTGCAAGGAATTACCGTTATCCAGCCCCGGCAGATAAGGAACGGGCGAACCAGTCAGGTCATCAGGAATCGCCGTCAGCAGGTCAGCATCACTAACCGCAATTTCGCCGGGCATCGGCAAGCGGTCAAAATTCTCTAGTTGGGGCGGCAATTCTGCCAATATCTCGCTTTGCAATTGAGTTACATTCAGGTCAACCTGGTCGCCCGCCCAAATATCATCCAATCCGCCCGCCTCTGATTCCGGGGCGGTGGCTGCCTCAGAGCCAAAGTCTGGCAATTCAAAAGGCCGATTGCTAAAAGGCATGCTATCAAAGCTGGGCGTGTAGGCTTTATAGGCCTCGTTGGAAGGCTGAATCCCTGGCCCGACCTGGGCCTGGGCAGTTGGCAAATCTCCCTGTCCGAGCAAGTCGGGCGGGGTATCATCCAACAGGAAATCCATTAGGCCCAAATCCGCCCCGCTAAATTTCGACGGGGGTGCCGGAGCAGGTATCGGCGACGGCGCGGCAACCGATTGGACCGATGGTGAGAACGGTGCAACATCGGGCGACGCGGGCATAACCGGCGGCGGCGAAAAATTACCAAACTCAATCGGCTTCTCGGTGACGGGCGGTTTATAGGATTTGAAAGCTGGGGCAGACCGAGAAGGTTCGGCTACCGGCGAAAGCCCTTCGTCGAACACCGATGAACCGCGCTGCTTTAGCTCATAGAGGTGCATGGGCGGGGGCGGCGGGGGCAAATCGGTTTCATCCAAATCCAGCCCTGCCAGGGTGTCTATTGCTTCCAGTTCGGCAAAATCAAAATCCAGGTCAAAGGCTTCCGGGGTGGGTATTTCGCCCGTAACCGCTTTCCGATATACTTCCGGCGGTGGCGGGGGCGGGGGCGGCGCGGAAGCGGCAAAAATATCGTCCAAATCCTGGTCTTCGTCGCGCTCTTGAAAATTATTGAAATAAGCCGGAGGCGGCGGGGCGGGTATTTTTTCGGGTAGCTCGAACTGAGCTGCTGGCAGAAAGCTTGCAAAATCATCCGGGGGTGCAACTGGCGGCGGAGTTTGGCGCATCGCCGACGGTGCAGGCGGGGGCGGCGGCATGGTATATTCATAGTTATAGGCCGGGGCCGAGGCAGTCGGCGGCAACGGGACGGGTGGCGGGGGCGCTTGCCGCATCGCCGGCGGCGAACTTATTGGCGGCGGGGGTGGCGGGGGCAGGCTGGCTTGATTGACCCGCACCGGGGGTGGCTCGACGGCTTTCGGCGGTGGCGGTGGGGCAGCGACAGGCGCAACCGTTTCGCCATTCGCTTCGGCCTTGACCTTCGTCAGCAAAGTTTCCACAATATCTACCCGACCCAGCAACCGATTGGCGATTTCCGGGGTCAGGGGAGCTTTCTTCTCGACGGCGGGCAGCAAGGCTTGTTCAAACGTCCGACCTTCGGCGCTCAATTCTTCCAGTTCCAGCATTGCCGCCGACCCTTTGATAGTATGCGAGAGGCGATAGGCTTCTTCCAGCGCATCTTTATTTTTGGGGTTCGTCGCCAATTTGGTCAAGTGTTGGCGCAACTGGGGCAAATATTCGGCAATTTCCTCAATAAACCCCAGCATTATTTCAGCATCGTAAAGCATTACGTCATCCCCATTACCCCAGCGCTTGTGGGCGTTTCTTGTCGGACTCATCGTCCCGGCGGGGCGGTTGGGCCGGACGCGGCGACGAGTCGAACAACGAGTCGAACACCGAATCGTCGTTCAGCAGCGAATTAAGGTCAAAATCCATTGGGTCGGCGCTATTCGGCGGCGGATTCTGGGTCGCCGGAGAATAATTCAGGGCCGGGCTGGAACTTGCGGCGGCTACAACCGGCGCTGCCGCCGGGCGAGGCGGACTATAGCTCGTATCCCCGCCGCCACCATCACCTGCCGGAGGCTGGTACGCTTCTCCCGGCTGATAGATTGGCGGGGCATAATCCAGATTGGGCTGATAGTTTGGCGGCTGAGAGTACTCGGTTGGGTACGACGCGGCTGCTCCATTTTGATAATGGTCGCTGGTGGTCTGGCTATCTCGCGCCACCGGCTGACCGTCATGGTCAAACTTGGGCATATTATAGGTTTCGACTTCGCGGAAGTAATCTTCGGCCTCGCCCAGCGCGGGCATGGCCGGCTGACCGGGCGCACGCAACACCCGGAAGGCGCTGACCGAAACCCGCAGGTCGTCGGCGGTACGGGCCACTTCCGTTACCGCTTCGGAGGACTGGCGGCGCAAGTTGCTGGCTTCCTGGGTCAGGCTGGACAATTCGTTCATCGTCCGGGCGACATCGCTAGAACTGGTGGCCTGACGGCTGGTTACTTCCGAGATATTGGTAATCAGGGTCGCCAACCGCTCGACCACGCTTTCGATAGCGGTCAGGGCGCGACCAGCTTCGTCTGCCACTTTAGAACCGTCCACCACTTCGCGGGTGCTTTCTTCCATCGCTATAACCGCTTCGGCGGTGTCATCCTGAATGGATTTGACCAGGGTAGCAATTTCGCGGGTCGCATTGGCGCTCCGTTCTGCCAGACGGCGGACTTCTTCCGAAACTACTGAGAAGCCCTTGCCTTGCTCGCCGGCCATCGCCGCTTGAATTGCGGCATTGAGGGCCAGCATATTGGTCTGGTCGGCGATGTCATCAATCAACTTCACGATTTCACCGATTTGCTGCGAACTTTCGCCCAACCGCTTGATTTTCTTGGCGGTTTCCTGAACGTTGCCCCGAATTCGGTTCATACTCGAAATACTTTGGGACACCGCGATGCCGCCTTGATGGGCGTTCTGACGGGCTTCCTGGGCTACGTCTGCCGCACTCTCCGCCGAACTGGACACCTGCTGAATGGAGTTGTTAATATCACCCATCGAGCTGGTCGCGGTAATTACCCGGTTGGCCTGGCGGTCAGACACTTTGTCCAACTGCTGGAAGTTCAAAACGGTCTGTTCCAGATAGGCACTGGTTTGCCCAGTGGCGTTCTGAATGTTCAAAACCGTCTTACGCAATTCCTCAATCATCAGGTTGAACGAGTCGGCGATAGCTCCGGTAATATCGGCGGTGACTTCGGCCTGTACCGTCAGGTCGCCTTCCGCCACTGTGCTGATTTCTTCCAGCAGGGTGGTAATTCGGGTTTGCAATTCTTCTTTTTCTTCGCGGCTTTGAATCAGGTTCAAAGTGTTGTCGAACATCGCGTTCAGCGACTCACCCAAGCGGCCCAACTCATCCCGACTTGTTACCGGGACGCGGGCATCAAAATCGCCGATACCGATACGGCCCAAAACCCGACTGATGCGGCGTACCGGGGTAGTGAGCAACCGGGCCAATAACAGCGCCAGCAAGATAACCGCGATAACCGCGACTAAAATCACGATAATAAGGGTAAAGCTAATGTCGTTGGCGGCGGCGGCGTAGGTCGCCTCCGGCACTACTACAAAATAGCTCCAGCGCGGTTTGGAAGGCACTGGAAAATAGGCGGCCTGGGCCGGGACTTGAGTGCCGCTATCATTAAAGGCGGTGGTAAAGAAGGGGTTCGTCCGGTCAAAAGTTGGGCGGTCCAGCACATCCACCAGACTTGGCAGAGTAGTGCCAAAATTACTGGCTTTACCAAAATCGAACTGAGCCGGAAAGCGTCCGGTATTAGTCCAAGAACTCTGATTGGCGGCGGGGATGGCCCGCATGACGCTGAAGAGATAGGTAGTTTGGGCATCAGCCCGTTGCGCGGTACGACTATCGGCCAACCGAATACCCAAATTATCGGTATCATCTATCAACATCGTATAGCTGTTTTTACCAGCGGCCTCGGCATCAGCATTGACCAGATTCCAGACCGCATCCAGATTGATACGCAAGACGACTGCCCCCACCGGCTGTCCCCGCACGTCCCGCACCGGGCTACTTACATAAAAGTAGGATACCACCCCCCGATCCTGGAAGCTGATTAATACTGGGTCGGAGATATAGGTGCGGCCTTTAATCGCTTCCTGAAAGTATCCTTTAGCGGAAACGTCACTAAGCTCATTTTCCAGGGGCGAACCTTCCTGGTTAGGATTGTTATTCGAGGTAATTTCGACCTGTCCGTTCTTAGAAACGACAAAAATATAATCACCAACCGTCGAGAGCGACCCGGCCTTCGATTTCAGAACGCTGAAAGTCGTCAGTTGGTCGGTATCATTCGGGCCTAGTACACTCCGGTTATTATTGGTTTTGTCTACATAGCGTACCACCTGGTCGAGGGTGGCGGTTTGCTGCATATCGGTAATCCGAGCTTTCAAAAAGTCATCCAACACCTGCGAGGTGCGGCGAGAAGTATTTTCCAGGTTTCGTTTGGCTTCAACCAACAGACCGTCTCTGGCCCGGTTGGTACTCAAGAACCCGGCAATTAAGAGTGGAACGAGGGCTACGAACAAGAAAGCCAGTAGCAGTTTGACGGCAATAGGCCAGTCTTGTGGACGAAACAGAATCATAGTGGTCTCTCCTTAAATCCCCGCGAACACCTTTTATTTCAATCTAATCAGTGTATTTACCTGCAATAATTTGGCAAAAGTACCGATAACAATTTTGGTCAAAGCGTATAAGTCTACCTGATTACAGTCCGGGCTGGGCGCACTCACAAAAATTGCGGTTCAAAGGCCAACATTTCTGGCGAATTCAAAAGCCGGGCGGTGTCAAACAGCCAGGTTTGCTTGCCGTCCTTGGGATTCAAGTGGCTGCCTTCCAGATACGGCGCAAGCGAATTCGAGCTGACGACATCCGATAACATTTCTTCCGGGTTTACAAACAGCACCCCCCGAATATCGTCCACCACTACCCCGACAACTACCTCGCCGCTATGTAAGACCAACAGACGCGGAACCGCCGCTCCGATGCCAAAAAGCTCTAACTGACCTGACAGCGCGTCGGATTGCTCGGCAGGCGGCATCCCCAGAAAAGAACGCAGATTAACCACCGAGATAATTGTACCGCGTAAGCTGAAAATTCCTTCCAGCCATTCCGGGGTATTGGGGACGGGGGCAACAGTAGTGGAATTATAGCGCAGCACTTCCTGTAAACTATCGAGGCGAAGGCCGTACTCCCGTCCATCCAAAGCGAACAAAAGATATTGAATCGCACCTTCGTTTTCGGCGGTCAATTCCGGCGGTGAGTTTGAGGCTGTAGTAAACGCGGTGTCGGACATAATAACCTTTGTGAGTGCTAAGTGCTGAGTAACTCCAGAACTCAGATTGACTGATAATATCTCAGATAGCCTTAGCCGTATTTTCTCAGCACTCAGCACTCAGCACTTAGGACTTAGAATTAAATCAACCGTCGGATGGTGGCTAATAGCTCGTCGGGTCGGAAGGGCTTACTCATATATTCATTCGCGCCCTGCTTCAAACCCCAAAACTTGTCGCTAGGCTCATTCTTGGTGGTGAGCATAATCACCGGCAGTTTATCCCGGCCCAACCGGGTACGAATTTCGCGGCACACCTGATAGCCATTTTTCTTGGGCATTACCACGTCCAAAACCACCAAATCAGGATTTTCGGCGACAACTTTATTTATCGCATCTTCGCCATCTATGGCGGTGACGACCCAATAACCGGCCTCGCGCAACGGGTTACTCATCAGGGTCAATTCGGTTGGGCTATCATCCACCACTAAGATTTTCTGAGCCATATTATCCTTTATTTTTTATATTATGTAAAGACCCAATTCGGGTCTACATTTTTCGGACGACTTCCTGTAAGAAGACCTCATACATATCCTGCGACTCCAGGCGGGTCTGTTCCGAGCGAATAGTAGAAACATAATGCTGGAAGGTGCTGCGTAGCAAAGTACGCAACCCACGACTGGCCTCCCGCGTAAAATCCGCCGCCGACTGCTCCCCATCGCGGCTGAATAACTCATGTTCTCGGAGTAATTTACTGATATTGATTTTACCCTGATTTAAATCCAGCAACTGAAAAATAGTACGGTACTGGGCCAGCTCGTTGCGTAAAGCGCGATTGACCATTTCCTGCACCCCACGTGGCCCATTGACGGTATCGCTCATCGAGAGGGCTTCGTTGGCGAAGCCTGCCAGCGCCAAAAGGGAGGTCTTATCCTCCATCCGTTCTTTCTTCTGCATCTGGGTCCAGGTAGATTCCATGCGCCCAATCGAGGTAATAAGCAAAAGTTGCCGCTCGTCATCATCTACAATGGCCGAGGGACTATCCAGGGCCGTTGGCATGGGGACGGCCTGGATCGGAATAGATGGTTCGCTGCCCGCTCCAGACGCAGGCAGGTTGCGAGCTATTGCAGCATAGGCAACCGTCGCCTGGCTCGAAGTATCGTCCGGCAGCGTCCCTACCTGGGATGATTGAGTGCCGGGCGAAACCAGCATTTCGAGCGGCATACCGGGGTCAGCAACCTGGGCCGTCACATGCAAATCCAGAAAAGCCTGTGGCTCGTTCAGATAGCGCTGCAAAAGCTGTCCATCGTTGGTCAGGCGCGGATGATTTTCGCTCCACAGCCCCAAAATATTGCCCTGATAAACTGGAATATAAGCTCGCTCACCCGCCAACGAACTGGGCTGACGGTCTGGACCAAGCGCCCCCGGTGGAATAGTAATCCGCAGCGTACCGGTATAGCTTTCCTCGTTCAAGAGCCGCAAAAGCTCCTTGAAGCGGATAATCCGCACTTCGAGGTGAGCATAGCGGGTGGGCGGGGTCAAAAGGGCAATCGCGGCCCGCATGGTTTCGGCGGGCAACTCATAGAACCAGTAGAAACGGGAAGAGCGCCCGGTACTGGGGTCAAGCACGGTGCGATAGGCCCGCTCCCCCTCCACCAGACTTAGCCCATTTGGACCACTGGAATGATGAAAAGCGTGGATAAAGCGACCTCGCAAAATACAAATCCCCACCGAGGCAAAGCCGTTCAGGTCTGGCCCACCCAGCACATAGCCGGTAAACTTGATGTCCGCTAGATGGAGCAATTCTTCTTCCAATTGAGGGGCAGTCGCTACCAGGGCTGTCGCCATCTGTTCTCCGGTTGGCAAGCAAAAAAGCCGGGTACGATACAACCCACCGGAAGGCGGGGCCGGGGCAATTCGCGGGTCACTCTCGGCGGCCTGGGCCGGGGGCGGAGGAGTTCGGTCAGTGGGCGAGTAACCCATCGGTGACGGGTTCCTTTGCGATTGACTTATTTGCGGTTGGCTCATTTGCATCGAGCGTTGCTGGGCGGCTTGCGATTGGCTCGGAGTAGGGGTCGGCGTTTCGGTTGGGAAGACCGCATTCATGCTGTCCAGCGCCGCCAGGTCAAAGGGAATCAAGTCGCTCAGGTCGCCCCCGGCATCGCCCGCCGGATTCGGAGTTGGCATCGAATTAATCGAATAAGCCGGGGTGGGTGGAGTGCCGATAAGCGGGCTAGTAGTATTGCGGCGCTCGGCAATTTTCATTTCGGTAGTGGCAACTACCGGAGTAGCATTGCCCAAAATCCGCTCAATGTCATCATTAATACTGGCCTGGGCCGGGATTACGCCTTCGGTAAAAGTATAGTTGCCATTTTTCCAGCCCAAAACCTCCATCACCGCGTCTACCCCGGTCACGTTGAGCCACTTGGCATGATAGAGCTGACCGAACAGAAAATAGAGGTCTATTCGGTCTCCACTGCGGTTGAAGCTCAGTTCCCCGCTATTTTTATCTTTTTCGACGGCCCGCAGTAAAGTCGGGATGTCGGTTTTTTCAATTCGACCATTCAGAGCCATATTTAAGCCTGATTTTATTCCTATCTTCTCTCAAAATACTTTAGCAAAACCAAGATTGCCCCGGCAATTATTTTCAGAGATTAAGCTTTGGCAGGAGCATCTTTTAGCCACCCCTGCCTTTTATTTACGCCTGATTGGTCCCAATATAGCGTTCTACCACCGCTACCAGGTCGCGGGGTTCAAAAGGTTTGGTCATATACAAAGTCGAACCAGCCATTTTGCCCCGCACTTTATCGAAAAAGCCATCTTTGCTGGAAAGCATAATCACCGGAATATTGCGATACCGTTTCTTGATAATCTGGCAGACGTGATAGCCGTCCATCACCGGCAGCATTACATCCAAAAGCACCAAATCAGGCCGGTCATCGGTGATACTGGCAAGGGCCTTCATTGCACTTTCGCAGGTGTTGACCCGATAACCTTCCCGTCGCAAGGTTACTTCTACAATTTTACGGATGGTGGGGCTATCGTCCACCACCAAAACCAGACGATTATTAGCTATCACAGGGGGTCTCCTCGCTTGTAGTCATGCCGAACCAGGCATACCTGTACAATTAAGCCAGGCCGACTACTATTTCATAAATTTGTCTATCCCATTTTCCCGCCAGACTTTGAGAGTCTCCTTGTCTTTGGGGTCAATTCTGACCCCAATCGCATTGACGGGATACTGGTAGCGTTTTTGAATCTCTTCCCAGTTGCGTTTTATTTTTGGATCAAGTTCTCTTTTATCTGCCACTGGATTATCCTCTTTATCCCCACTTGGCCTGACACTCTCGCTCTGGCAAATCTATTCACTCTGCTGGCAGTACCCGAAGTGTCCCCTCCCTGCCCCATAATAGCTTTGGAGCAAAGGCCGTTGTGACCCGGCTCTGATAACCTGGAGGATGCTATCAGAACGTGACCCGATGTCCCTTTACACTAACCTGCCGTAATTAAACTGGTACTAAACGAAACCTGCAATTAACTTAACTAAAGCCCGATTAACTCGGACAACCTGACTTCTAAATCTGGTATCTCTTGAACCGCGCCAATGGCAGAAATCGCCAGTTGGCCCGGCTGGAACATTTCATTTGCCAGCGCCTGAATTTCCTCGGCGCTGATGGCCCGGATACTTTCGACCAGTTCGCCCAACGGCAAGAACCGCCCAAAGTAAAGTTCCTGGGTAGCAAGCTGGCTCATACGGGTATTACTGGCCTCCGCCCCGATGAGAATTTCACCCCGCAGATACTCTTTGGCCCGCCACAACTCGTCCGGGCTGACCGGAGTGGATAGCAGACTTATTAGCTCGCCGACAGTCGCTTCCAGGACTAGCAGCAAATTCTGGGGAGTAGTAAAGCCTTCCACCAGCAGCATCCCGGCCTCACGGTAAGGATGATAGCCGCTGCCAATCTCGTAAACCCAGCCACGCTCATCTCGCATAGCCTGATAGAGCCGAGAACTGATGCCCGCCCCCAGAATTGCATTCAGCATATAGGCGGCATACCGCTCCGGGGCAGTGTAGGCCGGGGCGGGCGCTCCCAGCGCAAAATACACGTGGGCCGACTCGCGGGGGCGGACTACCACCGCAGGGTTAAAAACCGGCGCCAGGTCGGGCCGAGAAATCTGGCGAGTGCGGGGCAAGGCCCACAGCGCATCATTGACCTGCGACACCAAATCATCGTGGTCGAGGTTGCCCGCCGCCGAGACAATCAAGCGGTCAGCTCCGTAATACTTGCCAAAGAAATCCAGCACCGTTTCACGAGTGAGGGCCGAGACCGAGGCCCGGTTGCCGCCGATATTACGCCCCAGGGCGTGACCCGACCAGACGACCTGTTTGAGAAGTTCCTGGGCCAGCTTGCCGGGTTGTTCTTCTCCGGCTTCCAATTCTTGAAGGATAGCGGCCTGTTCACGGCGCAAGCCTTCGGCCTCGAACCCGGAATGCAGTAAAATATCCCCAAAGATGTCCAGGGCAAAGGTGCGATAATCGTCCAGCACGGCGGCATACAGACAAGTATAGTCGCGAGCGGTAAATGCCCCCAACTGCCCACCCGCCATATCTATCATGCGGCCTAAAGTGGCGGCATCGCGGGTTTTTGTCCCCTTAAAAAGCATATGCTCGATGCAATGGGCCACCCCGCTATTTTGGGCGGTCTCATCCTTCGAGCCGACATCCAGTAAAATGCCGATTGTTAAAGAGCGCACCCCCGGCATTCTCTCGGTAATAACCCGAATGCCGTTGTCCAGCACGGATTTGCGATAGAGGGCCGCGATTTCTTCCTTATAATACAGCATTTGAACCTATGACTCTATATCCCGGTTATCCGGTAGCTTTTCCACTATTTCGCTATTCACAGGGGGAGACCCGGCATCCGGTTAGACCACTAATTTAACTACCCGGTTCTGCTCAATTTGTACCAGTCACCTGAATTGCCATTTGTTGGCCTGGCAACCAAAAGCTAATATGGCCCTTCGGCGGCCCTTAACGATATTGTAACCAAGTTTCAATTTCAGGTCAAGCTTTTTGCGTTCAGTCTATACATAATCCATCGTTTTTGGGCTATAAGTTTTTCATAATCGGTTATATTAAGCCGAAAGTAGCGTAATTTTATCATAACCAGGACTTTCGCTTATAAGTCGGTGGTAAACCAGGAAAAGTGATATGTGAAAAATTTACGACGTAAATTTTTCACATATCACCAAACCCGTTTTGGGGTTTAGCCCGATTTCCTCAAATCAGAAAATTGTTCCAAGCGAAAGTTCTGAGAATATTGCCGCAAGGAGATAGCGAAGCTAATGCTGGATATACTTTTGGTAGGGGTTGGAGGGTTTGTAGGGGCTAATGCCCGCTTTATAGTGTCGAACCTGACAGCCCGGCGCTTGGGAACGACTTTTCCCTATGGCACGCTATTTATAAATCTGACCGGCAGCTTTGGGCTAGGGCTATTGACAACCCTGGCAAGCCGCAATATTTTGGCAGATGAAAGCTGGCGTTGGCTATTGGGTGTGGGGTTTTGTGGAGGATACACGACGTTTTCCACTTATACCTACGAAACCCTGGCGCTTGCACGACAGGGCCGTTGGCTCACCGGGGGGGGCTATCTGCCCGGTAGGTGGGGGCTGGGGCTGGCGGGAGTAGGGCTAGGAGTATGGCTGGGTAGCACTTTCTAGCCCCGGTCTTGTTGCAAGTGGTCTTACTCAGTGCCAGATTTATAGCGGATATTAGCGATTTTACCCATATAGCGCCGATTGGAAACCAGTCGTTGTAGTTGGTCGAGCTTGTAGACTTCAACTTGATTGACATCGGCGGCCTTGAGCAAGCGCCCTAACAGGCCCGGCCCAGCCGCAATCGGGTCGTTCTGTACCTGCCGAAACCCTTCCAAGAGCATCAGGTCTTCTTTGGTAAGGGTATATTTCAGGGAAGTGCCTTCCGGCAAGACCGGATTAATTCTTCCAGCCAGAGCTTTACAGGCTTTTAATAACTCGATTGCTTCGGTACTTGTCATTTTGTTGTCCACCTCATATCTCTCTGGCCCAGGACTGGTCTTAAACTGACATACTGGCTCTGAATAAAGTTGACGGACGGCCCTTATTTATAACGGAAAGTGATGCGCCCACGAGTCAAATCGTAAGGCGATAGCTCGATTACTACCCGGTCTCCCGGCAGAATCTTGATAAAGTTTTTACGCATTTTGCCACTGATATGCCCTAGCACGGTGTGTCCGTTTTCCAAATTCACATGAAACATGGCGTTGGGCAGGGCTTCGGTTATTTTACCTTCGACTGAAATCGCGTCTTTTTTCGACTCCCGGATCGGCGGGCCGGAGGATACCGGCGGTTGACCGGGGGTCGCAGGTTTGGCGGAACGTGCGCCACCGCGATTACTAAAGCTACGGTTGTTATTGCTGGTTTTTCTTGGGGGCAATAGACATTCTCCTTGAATAAAATAAATTATAAGTAAAAGATATATAAAACTTGCTATCTTGCTTCCGCCAACCTTTAAAACGAGAGGTCAATTAGCCAGAAGGGAGGCTAGACTTTTCCATAAAAGTAAATTCAGGAAAGAGCCAAAGTAAATCGGCAGTGGTTAATACCGCAGATTATGACTTCTAAAGATATTTATAGGCGAAAGCTTCTAACCTGAAAGAGAAAGCAGAAACTCAAAAGAGGGGTCAAAGGCGGTAAATCTTACACCAAGATTTATACGAAAGCTTGCTCTGAAGGGCAATTGCAAATTTCAGACAGGTTTTTATCTTACATAATCAATTATATCATTTTAGGCGGGTAATAGCAACGCTATCCCATATGGGTCGCTTGGCTCAAAAATCGAAAATCGAAAATCTGAAATCGGGATGAAGAAACCTATTAACTTTTAACTTTCGACCTTAAATTTTCGATTTTCGATTTCAGATTTCAGATTTTCGACCTTTATTTGGGAAATCTCTGGGCAGAGCGAGCTTGCGCTCTGGCAGCTTCTTCGAGGCGATTCTTCGGCGGGGCAGTCGTTTCTAGCGAGCCAAGAAAGTTGCGGGAAATTGCGGCTATTTGGTCAACCGCCGCCAGGAAAGCAGCTTCGTTGGCTTTCGAGGGTTTGTTGAAACCGCTAACCTTTCGCACAAATTGTAAAGAAGCCGCCCGAATTTCATCTTCGGTTACAGGCGGTTCAAAGTTAAAAAGAGGTCTAATGTTTCTACACATAAATATTACCTCGATATATTACTACTACTTATTTCAATTAGATGAGGGTTGGAGGCCTCATTAGCTAACTTCCTTGCGGCGATATTGAATCGCCTCCGCTAAATGAGCTGCCTGGATGTTATTCGACCCGGCAAGGTCGGCGATTGTCCGCGAAAGCTTGAGAATGCGATGATAAGCGCGGGCTGATAGCTGGAGTTGGCGGGTGGCGGCTTTCAGGAGAGCTTGTCCGGCGGCATCAACCTGACAAAATTCACGGACTTCGGCTGCCCCCATTTCGGCATTGGACAGGATAGGACTGAGGTTTGAGGACTGAGGACTGAGCCTGAGATTAGCGTCCGTCGGAGTAGTAGCATTTTTGCGATAGTTGGTGAAACGCTGACGCTGAATTTCGCGGGCGCGTTCCACGCGTTCCCGGATGCGGGGGGAAGCTTCGCCCAACCGATTATCGGCCAGTTTTTCGTACTCGATGCGCGGGACTTCAATATGAATATCTATCCGGTCAAGTAGCGGCCCACTCAATCGCTTCTGGTAGCGCGTCACCATCGCCGGGGAACAGGTGCAAGCCCGTTGAGCATCGCCATAAAAACCGCAGGGGCAGGGGTTCATCGCCCCGACCATAATAAAATTCGCCGGAAAGCTGAGAGTGCCACTGGCTCGGCTGATAGTCAGGGTTCGGTCTTCGAGCGGCTGGCGCAAGTTATCGAGCAAGGTCTGTCCAAATTCGGGCAATTCATCGAGAAATAATACCCCGCGATGGGCCAGACTGATTTCGCCGGGGCGCGGCACTCGCCCGCCGCCGACCAACCCGGCATTAGAAATAGTATGGTGGGGCGAGCGAAACGGGCGGCTACGCATCAAGGGGGTATCCGAAGGCAAGAGGCCACTAACGCTATAAATCTTGGTCACTTCCAGACTCTCATCTACCGTCATTTTAGGCAGAATCGTAACCATTGTGCGGGCCAGCAGGGTTTTTCCTGAGCCTGGCGGCCCTGACATGAAACAATTGTGACCACCGGCGGCGGCGACTTCCAGAGCGCGTTTGGCATGTTCCTGACCTTTGATGTAAGCAAAATCATATTTCGACTCGGCCTGAGCATCCTCTTCGGCAAGTTTGGCAAAGTCGAGATGAAAGGGGGCAATCGCCTTTTCACCCCGCAAGTGGGCCGCCAACGCCGATAACGACTCTACCGGGATAACTTCGAGGTCGTCCAGCAGGGCGGCTTCGGCAGCATCCACCGCCTGGACAAAAACCCGCTTGATTCCATGGCTGCGTCCGACTGCCACCATCGGCAAAATCCCATCGGTGTGGCGTAAAGTGCCATCTAAAGATAGTTCGCCCAGAAAAAGGGTGCGCTCGACCTCGGCGCTGATTTGTTCGCTGGCCAGCAAAATCCCGACGGCAATCGGCAGGTCATAGGCCGGGCCTTCCTTTCGCAGGTCGCCGGGCGCAAGGTTGACCACAATTTTCTTTTGGGGAAAGACCGCGTAGCTGTTGCGGATAGCCGCCCGCACCCGCTCACGGGCCTCCTGAACCGCCGCATCCGGCAATCCGACCAATTGAAAGACGGGGAGACCGGCGTGGCTGATGTCCACCTCGACTTCGACCAGCGAGCCTTCCAGCCCGATTACAGCACAACTCAATACTTTTGCCAGCACAGGGTTTTTGCTTTCTTGTTAGATGATGGGTCTGGTGAAATGCTATCACAATCCCTGGTCTTTGTAAACAGCTACAGGGCAATGTACCCTACCACACAGACGATTATTGTTTTAGAGAGTATGATTTATTTATAGCCTGATGCTAAGCGCAAATAAACTATTATTAATGGGAATATGGGAATAAACCAATGAGTAGTAACGAGCCGTCCCTTGACCCTTCCAGTCAATTACTTGAAGGCATCAATATAATGAAAGCTTGTCAACCGCTAGTGGTGCGCCTGCGTCATCAGGGGGTGACTATTAGCTTGGACCAGAAAGAGAAAACCAATCTACTGAATTTTAAGAAACTGGTGGATGCCAATCTTAGCGATAGTGACTGGAGTTATTTGCGAGTTGCTTCGGGGACCCAGGTAAGCGGGGTAGCAGTCCTGAGAAGCTGCCTTATTCGTTTGCAGAGCAGTGAGGCTCAGCAATCCTGAATTGAAAACAGATTTTTTACAACTCGGACTATCGCTTAGGACAATTTGGCTGGTTTGGCTTAAAGCTTACCACACCCAAAACCGGGTTTGGTTATATCTGAAAAATTTACGGCGTAAATTTTTCAGATATAACTTTTCCGGGCTTGCGCCAAGCTTTAAGCCAAAGTCCTAACAACCCAATTTAAGTTAAGTTAAGATTAAGAAAGGTAGGAAACTATGAACGTGGCCTTAACAACCCGCCCTGGGCGCAGCCTGGTAGCGGACCCGCCAATTGCGAAATTCCTTTTCAACGATACCCGCTCGGCTCCGCTCTGGTTAGCCTTGCGAATCTGGTTAGGGTTGGACTGGTTGTACGCCGGTTTTGAGAAAATGATCGGCCCTGGCTGGCTGGATGGTGGTAAGAGTTTGTTGGGTTACTGGAAAGGCGCGGTTGCTATCCCGACGACTGGCAAACCGGCGATTACCTATACCTGGTATCGTGATTTCCTCAACGGTCTTATTAGCTCCGAAAGTTCTAGCTGGTTTGCCTGGTTGATCGTCTTCGGAGAAATGGCAGTCGGCCTCGGTCTGATTTTCGGCTGCTTAACTGGCATCGCCGCTTTCTTTGGCACCGTGCTAAACTTCAGCTTTTTGTTAGCCGGTTCGTCGTCTACCAACCCGATGCTATTCGGACTGGCTATTTTCATTATTCTAGCCTGGAAGAATGCCGGATGGTGGGGCCTGGACCGCTTTATTCTACCCGCTTTGGGTACTCCCTGGAAAGCCGGTTATATGTTCAAGGCGACTCCCGCGCCAGAACTTGTCGTAAAGGAAGAAAGAAGCAGTATCAAGAAAGAGGAAGGCCTAAAATTATGACATCCTTTCAGCAAAGCCGGAGGTTAAGCCCCCTGCAAACCGCCTTTGGAGGATTAGGGATTATTGGCGGCATCTGGCTAATATTGGCTCCCTTCGTATTGAACTATAGCGGGGCTATGGCGCTTGATGCCAAAACCAAAAAGCTGGTTCCAGTTGATATTTCCGCCGTTACTGTCAGTGATATTATCTGCGGCATCCTGCTAATCGGGTTGGTAGGGTTCGCCCTGTTGACGGCTAACAATCCGGCGATGGCGCGAATGCGGCTTTATGCCAGCGTGATAGTAATTGCAGTCGGGGTCTATCTGATAGCAGCCCCCTATATCTTCGATTTGTTGAAGCTGGCCGAGTATCTGGCCCTGGACAAGCCTAATACTAACGACCAATTGATCGGGATATTGACCGTAGTTATAGCCGGGTTTGCTCTCCAAAACGAATTTCTTCCCAACGACACCCGCTCAGGAGTGTCTAAAATTGCAGAGTTACGGGGATAGGGGTAGGTCTTGGGCCTGCCCGCTTTGGGCGACCACCAGCGTCGCCCCTGCAAGTTACCTACAAGTTAGTTACCTCTTCATAAATTAGGCCCTCCCACCCGCCTTGGCATCTTGACTCCAAATCCGAACTAATGTACAATTAGGGCATAAAATAGAACATAAAAGCGAGGGCGGGTAGTCCTGTTTCTGACGCAATTTCACCCAAAAGTGGCACAAAATCGCCCGGAACGCGATTTAAAACCAGAGGCCAAAAGCCAAAATGCGTTATAGAGAAAGCTGGGCGGGGTTTGCACCGCCAGAAACAAGGAGTAATTCAAATGGCGATGTCTATCAATGAACAGCAGACTAATAATCGGCGACGTAATGCCCGTCCCAACACCGGAGCAGTAATTCCGCCGGTCAGCCGCGAGGCCACCGCCCGCAAACTGGATATTTTGGATACTGAAGACGAAATGCCGGAATATCAGCCCCAGGTTTCGACAACGGTTCGCCCTGACCGCGAGGCCGAGGCTAAACGCCAGGAACAACTGCAACTGGTCGAAAAGTTGATTGAAAAGCGGAGTGAATTTGTCGAGCGGCTCGATATTGGCGCAGCTAAAATTGAAGAAGCCCGCGCCCAGGGCAAAGATGTTAGTAGCTGGGAAGACTACTGGATTTCACTTCTTCATCAGTACGAGCAAGTCTGCAACAAACTGCGCGAAATGCAAGCTGAGGAGTTTTAGTTTTTTAGCAGGGATAGACAGGATAGTTTTGAGCTTCCTAATTAGGAATCGTAAATCCTGCAATATCCTGTCTGTCCCTGTTAATTTCCTTCGCCTTCTCGCTTTCGGCAATTTTGACCTGAGCTACCGCCAGCCCCATACAAAACCAAAGCAGAGCGGCCATGTGGCTGAACTCGATATTAAAATAATAGTGGTCGAGTAGCCCAACTGCCAGCGCCCCGATTACCCCGCCTCCTAGCCCCAACAAATTAGCTTTTTGCTTTTCGTCCCGCAATATTCCAAAATTAGAAGATAGATACAAGAAAAACAAAATGATAACCAGAATAAAAGCCGCCAGCCCAATCAGGCCCATTCGTTCCCCAATCGCTAGATAGATGCTGGAAACCCCGGCCTGTAAATCTGGGTCGGGGGCTGACCCAAACCCGATGCCAAACCAGGGATAGCGCCCAATAATATCCAGAGCGTTTTGGTATTCCGAAAGGCGCAATTTCGTGGCGGGGTCTTCCAGAGCGAACCCGGCGGCGAACCGCTCCCCTAAAATAGTATTGGGCAGGACGACCAGCCCTACCGCAATAAACGGCAGAGCATAGAGCCAGAGCCGTCGGTACTTGAAGCTGACCATAAAGGCTACTACTAAAAGCCCCAACTGAGCGCCGCGCCCATAGGTCAGCCATAAGGCCACCCCCGGCCCAACCATCATCAAAACCAGTAGCCCGCGCCTAAAAAGCGGACGAGGCGAGACCAACTGAATCAGAAGCAGGGCGATAATCAGGGTTAGCATCCCGCCATAGCTGTTGGGGTCTATCGAAGTGCCGGTGGCGCGTTGGGCTTTGGTCGGGTCGTCCAAGTCAAAGCGCAAAATCCGGCCTTCGGTGGGATAGCCAAACCGACCTAATCCTACCAGAATCTGCTCTTGGAGTGGGCGGTTCAGGAAATAAAGCCCCAGGCCGATATAACCCGCCAGCGAACCACTCAGCATCAAGGTTTTTATCAGCCGGTCAAGGGCCACCTGAGTGCGAACCAGATTAATAATCGGAAAGAAAGCCAAAACTGCCAGTAGGAATTTGAAATAGTTGTGGAGAATATCGCTGCTACTGGCAGTTTGCCAGCCCAGCAAATAGGCGAAAAAACTCAGGCCAATTAGCAAAAAAATCGCCCAGGCGAAGGGGCTGCTCACGAGGCCCTGCTCACTTTTATAACTTACCGCCAGTCGCAACAGCCAAGTTACAAATAATAGTAGCAGAGTAGCTTCGAGCAAAGTGAAAGTCAGACCGACCTTGACCGGAATGACCCCAAAAGGTAAGAGGCAGCAAATCGTTATTGCTATCCCCAGGCTGAATAATGGACGAGCCAGCATCAGTCCGCCGACCAGTAGTCCACCCAAAGCGGCAAAGCCATAAACCGGGTCGGGCAGAGCCACCACCGCGACCCCTGCCGCTGCACCTAAACCCAGCGCCAGCAGTGCTAACCCAACTTCGCCAAACGGAAAATTAAATGGTTTTAGCCAATGTGGTAATCGCGGGTTTTGGGAAACAGGCTCACTGACCACCGTGCGGCCTATGGCCTTGTCGTCTTTTTAGCCAAACGTCCCAGAAAGCGGGCTTCATCTATAATGAAGCGCTCGTGCCGACCTTCGCCAATTTTCTCATCTTCATCGTAGGCCACCACTGCAAATACCAACCGCCGTCCGTCCACTTCCAGCAATTCCGCTTCGGCCCGCACGGTTTGACCAATTGGGGTCGCCGCCAGATGGGTTACATTCACCAGCGTCCCAACCGTACTTTGACCGGGCGCGAGATATTTATGCACCATTTCGGCGCTGGCCTGTTCCATCAAACCAATCATCTGGGGAGTGGCATAAACCTCGACTACATCTTTAGCGATATTATTGGCGGTCTTCTCGTAAGTCACTAAAGTAGTGACCTCGTGCTTGAGACCTGGCCTTAAACCTCTTTCCTCACCACTCATTCTGCTTCCCTGCTCCCCAAAAAATGTGAAATAAGATACTTTATTGCTCGCTTCAAGCCCAAGAAGGGTTAAAGGTGGACACTAATTTGTTTGGCGGCCCGGCGCATATAATAAATTACCATCCCCAGTTTAGCTTCGCGCTTGGACATTACGGTTAGAACTGCCGCGTCCCCGATGGACATCAAAAGGACATCGCCGTTTTCACCCCGAATAAAAACCTGCTCCAACTGACCGCGCCCAAGCTCATGACTAATCATTTCCGAGAGCGATAATAGCGGGGCGCTCATGGCCGAAACCCGGTCTTCGGTGGTTGCGTCATCCAGAGTTGAGGTCAAAATTAAGCCATCCATACTAATAACGGCGGCGGCCTCAATATCCGAGGTCGTCGCCAGCAAGCGGCGCAATTCGTGGTTCATCGCCAGTTGGCGATTGGCGGCGGGCATCATTGCTTACTCGTCCTCCGCATCTTCCAAAATGGTATAGAGCAACTCCAAAAGCACTTTACGTACCTGCTCGCGGTCTTTGGCGATACAGGGCAAAATCTTTACATCTTCCGACAGCCGCAACGAAAAACGGATATCCTCCGGCGACCAGGCATTATCTACATCCTGCTTGTTACAGGCTACGATAAAAGGCGTTTTGCGGTAAGCGGTAAAAAACTCAATGATGCGGCTGGTTTCCCGAAACGTATCGGGTCGGGTGCTATCCACCAGCACAATCAGACCGAGCATTCCTTCCGAGAGAATTTCCCACATAAAATCAAAGCGCTTCTGACCGGGCGTACCGAAAAGATGCAACACCAAATCCTCGGCAATCGCAATCCGCCCGAAGTCCATTGCCACCGTAGTTTCTTTTTTTAGAAGACTGGTTTCGTCAGTAGCTTTGCGTTCGGTTGAAATAACGTCAATTTCACTGATAGTCTTGATAAATTCTGTTTTACCGGCAGCCACTGCCCCGGTAATTACCATCTTGACCGTTTGCACGGCACGTCCTCCGTCTTATTTCCCGTTGTAGTGCCAGTAATACCCCACGACCCTTTAACCCGAATCAAATAAAGCGGGCCAAGCCCCGACCTCATTAGCGGGGTGGCTTGCGACCCATTAACCATCTTTTGAAGAACCGGATGAACCGGATTGGAAACGCCCGCACAATTAACGGCGACTACCGCCAAAATAGGCAATCAAACGCTGAATAACCCCTTTTTTGGGACGCGAGTCATAAACCACCCCGCCCGACCCACTGGTCGGAGTACGTGGTCGCACACTGTTGTTAGGGCCTGCGCCATTCAAATTACTGGCGTTTGGCGCTATCGGCGGTGCTACTGCGCCATTGCTTTCCGGGGGTGGATTCATCATCCGTCCGTTTGGCAAAGCGCCGCCTCGCGTCCCATTAACCCCCCCCGGTTGGGCTACCTGCTTGGTCAGAATTACCAGCCCCGCCGACAAAAAGCCATAGATAATTCGGGCCACCTCAAAATCACCCAAAGCGGTTTGCTGGGCAATCTGACGAATACTGTGAACCCCGTTAATCCGGGCAAAGACCCGCCATTCGTCGGGTGTCAGATTGACCCCTTTGGCCTTTTCGTGGGGTTGGTCGCTAAACCGCACCACCACATCCAGGTTAGGAATCCGGTCTTTAATCCGGGTCCACTCGTCTATCCGGCGCGTGCCTTCCATAATAATATTTTCGATTGAAAGCGGAATGATTACGCTTTCAGGTGGAGGAGCTACGTCCGGTTCAAACCGAAAATCCCCTTCGGTCCAACCGAAGAGGCCATAAGTAATTTCTTCTATCTGAAGCCGAACACATTTATGAATTTCTTCTAACGTCACCATGCCGCGCTGTACCAGGATTGCGCCCAGCGGCTTGTTTGGCTCCTGGGTATGTTGAATCCGCAGGGCCGCCGCACATTGCTCCCGACTCAAGCGCCCCATTCGTACCAGAATATCGCCGATGCGTTCATCCTGATTAAAATGGGTAGCATAGACCAGTTTGCCGTTATTGAAATACAATTCTGCTCGGTCGCCCGGCTTCTGCAAGGTGAGGCGACCAGTCTTGTAGCCGCGATCCACCAGGTAGAGAAATTCGGAGAGACCAAAGTCCCTCAAATTGCCGACCAGCGCCATTTTTTAACTCCCCGCACGCGCTAAGGCCGCGTGAAAGACGCAACTAAAACGTTTGTTAAAGTTGTAAAGCAACCAGTTATATTTTGACCCTTTTTCAAGTTCAGGTTTGCTCTACCACTGCCAGCTAAGTAGCTGTACATAATTATAACATTGCTATGAAGTCAGGGTCAATAGCACAAAAGGATTGTCAGAAGGCTTATCAAGATGAGCGGCTAAAGTTCTTCGGGGCTTTCGAGTTGTTGGGTCAAATAAGCTTGGTAGTCCGGGCCAGCGACGGTTTTAAGCACCAAAACTGTATCCGGCAAGGGCTTGCGCCAAAGCCATTCGGGTTTGAGCCAAAAGCCCACCATTGCCTGAGAATAGAAACGGCCCTCTTTGTTCAGTGCCTGACGCTTATAAAGCCCCTTTGGGTTCAGGTGGTAGAACTCGGCTTGGTTCTGGGTCGGGTCAATCAACCAGTATTCGGAGACACCTCCGGCGGCGTATTCCTGAAATTTTTCGTGACGGTCACGCCATTGGCTTTCCGGCGAGATGATTTCGACCACCAAATCCGCCGGGCCACGTAATAGCCCGCTTTCCAGCCGACCTAGATTGGCTTTCGCCACAAACATTACATCTGGTTCCCGCCCAGAGCCGATTTTACCCGGTAGCTTCATCTGAAACGGGTTTTGCAGGACGCGACCCAGTTGCAGCATTTTGGTATAGGTTCTAAACAGGTCGCCTAAAAAGCTGACGAGTTCTTCGTGGTTGGCACTCACTGGGCTACTCATCTCAATTCTCCCGTCTACCCACTCCGCCAGGGTGTCTTCGTCGGCCCAATCAAAAAACTCCTCATAGCTAATATAAGGGCCGGTGGGAATGGGCATATCCGGCAGATGCCAGGGATAATCTTCGAGCGGTTCTGACCTTATTTCGAGTTTTTGTTCTAGCTGACTCATACGCCTCTTTCGCGGGATAATTTCAGGTGACCGTAGGCTGGCCTAAAATATAGCATAAAGGGGAGCAAGAGGGCAAGTAAGAATACAATCCATTGACAGCAGCCAACTGGCGCAATTCCCACAAAATTTCCGACCCCTGACCCCCCTCAGTCCTCGGTCCTCAGTCCTTTCCCCTCCCCCTCCCCCCTTTCTAACTTGATAACATCAAAGTCATTAGGAATAGTGACTTGCCCGCTAATCTCTCGATAAAGCCCGATTTCTTCGAGTACCCGGCTATGCGGACAAACCTCGACATCGGAATGATGAATCAAAATAGTATGTTTTGCGCCGATTGCCGCCGCCATTTCGCGGTACTCGGAGGAGTGGAGATGAAAGGTAATATCGGCAAGCTCGGCATCGTTATCACCAAAAGTACATTCCATCAAAAAATGGTCTGCTCCTCTGGCAAAATCTATCAAAGTCTGGCAGGGGGCGGTATCGCTGCTATAGACAAAGGTTGGGCCATTTGGGAAAATCACTTTCGTCGCCACACTGGGAATAGCATGGTCAGTCGGGGTAGTCCGAATAGTAAAATCCGCCGTTTCAAAGACAAATTCGTCTTCCTGACCGGCAATCGGGTGTAGATGAATCGGAAACTGGTTTATCATACGGTGGCGCAGTTCCCACATATCCAGCAATTGCCGGGCCACTTCCAGCGTACCGGGCAAAGCATAAATATGGAGTGGCGCGGTACGGCCTTTAATCCATAGACATTCGACCAACGAGGGCAGGCCATAGATGTGGTCAATATGATGATGAGTGAGCAAAAGATGTTCCAGCCGGTCAGGGTCAACGCCCAGTTTTAGTAATTTACGATAGGGGGAACCACTGCAATCAATCATGAGGTAAGCGCCGTTATTTTCCAGTAACAAAGAGGTGTT
Source organism: Chloroflexia bacterium (assembly GCA_038245615.1). Taxonomy (GTDB): domain Bacteria; phylum Chloroflexota; class Chloroflexia; order Chloroheliales; family Chloroheliaceae; genus 54-19. The sequence goes on from JBBRSG010000073.1 coordinate 31,656, forward strand.
GTCCTGGGAAATGGAAGGTAACGCCGACGCAGTGCCAAGAAAATATAACCGCGCCATATAATTGAGACCCTTTCTAACATCGCAAGTGAGTGAGATGAAATCGTTAGAAAAATGACAGATAAATATAATTTACCAAGCTTGGCAAGATAGCGGATAAAACCGATAAGAGCCTACAAGTTAATTTACAACCTTCTCTCGTTAATCAAATTCAATAAAACCCAGCCAATTGTAGGCCCTACCAAAATAGAAAAGTAGAAAAGTAGAAAATCCATTCGTACTTGGTCTTACTTGTTAAAATTATCTCAATTTTTAATAAGACCGTCTATGACCTTTATCACTATCTTGCCGACCTGCGCCAACCGCTCTGGCTGGACTTTATCGGCAGTATCACCGGGTAGATGATAGTTCGGGTCGGCCTCGCGGTTGAGGAATAAGACCGGGATACCGGCCTCCTGGAAAGGAAAATGGTCGCTTGCGCCTTCCAGTCCTTTGGGAATTGGCTGGATATTGGTTATCCCCTCGGCGTTGGCGGCGGTAAAAGCCAATTTGGTTAGTTCCGGCGCACCCCCGGCGTACAGCTGACTCCCGACGCTAATCATATCAATATTAATCATGGCCGTCACCCGCGCTATTTCGTCCTGGCTCATCTGCCGTACATAATCGCTGCTGCCCGCCAGCCCGATTTCCTCTCCGGCAAAGGCGATAAAACGCAACTCGTAGCCGGGATAGCTGCCCTGTAAAACGCGGGCGATTTCCATCACCAAAGCTGTGCCACTGGCATTGTCGTTAGCCCCTGGCCCGGCTGGAACCGAATCATAATGCCCGCCGATAATCAAAATCGGGGCATTTTCCTTGTTGGCGGGCCGCACCCCGACCACATTGGTCATTTTGAAAATTTCGGATACCACGTTAGCGTTTAATTCACCTGTCAGATTTTTGTTGACCCGCAGTTCATCCCGCAACTTTTCACCGTCGGCCTGGCTCAGACCTAACACCGGTATACTGGTTTGCTTGCTGAGGGTGACGTTAAGCAACGGGCCAGCTACATTGTTATAGATGACGACCCCAATTGCTCCGGCGGCCTGGGCGTTTGCCAGCTTTTCGCTAAAAGTAAGCTGACCGCGCTGCATCAGGGCAATTTTCCCCTTGAGGCTATTAGTCGGAATTTGTCCATCCAGGCCCAAGCCGACATAGCTAAAGGGCGCGGTCAGCTTGCCCGTTCCACTCAGATTTACCGCATTCCCCTTGAGGCTAATTGACTGTCCGCCTTGTTCGGTATAGGTTATGGTCGAACCCTTGTCCACAATATTAGTAAATTCGGCGCGAGGGCGTTCGGTCAAAAGACCTAGCTGCTTGAAATAGTTCTCGATAAA
>JBBRSG010000074.1:0-31545 GCA_038245615.1 Chloroflexia bacterium
AGTGGTCAGTGGTCAGTGGTCAGTAAAGTAGTTTGAGTTTTGAGTTAAACTGCACCCACTAGTCGGATTTTTTCTGTCTTCCGACTTCCGACTTCCGTCTTGCAAACCTGAGTCCTGAGTCCTGTATTTCTCTAACCCTCGATTTCAGATTTTCGATTTCAGATTTTCGATTTTACCCGGTAGAGGCCGTGAGTTCGCTTTCCAGGGCGACACAAACCCGACTATAGGCCTGCTCAAGTTGCTCTATCAGCCCCAAGACCCCCGCTAACTCGCCGCTTTTGCCTATTTTATCCAGTTCATTGCTCAGAAAGGTGATTTGCCCAAATCCCAAGTTATTGCTACTGCCCTTGAGATTGTGGGCCGCTTTCTTGAGCTTGTCGGCCTGCCCGGTTTGGGCGGCCTCGCGCAAGGCCACCAAAAGGGGCGGAGTTTCCAGTTTATAGGCTTCGACTAGCTGCCCGATAATATCGGCTTTGCCCTTTTGCTGAAATTTGCGTAAATCGTCCAATACCGCCCGGTCAAACGGGGCAATACTGGCTAATTTTTGTTCGATTGCCTCGTTCAATTGGAAAGTACTGTTGCTTTCTTCCAACCCCGACGAGGCGCTAAAGCCCGCTTCGCCATGTAATAGCCGCCCGGTTTGGGTCAAGCTGACCTGCAATTCCCGCACTGAAATCGGCTTAGAGAGATAGTCATCCATCCCCGCCGCTAGACACTCCTCCCGGTCGCCCTGCATGGCGTTAGCGGTCATCGCCACGATGCGCGGGCGCTGGGCGGCGGGCCATTGGGTCACGATATAGCGGGTGGTTTCCAGGCCGTCCAATTCCGGCATCTGGACATCCATCAGAATCAGGTCGTAGGGCTGGCGCTGCAAAGCCTCGATTACTTCTAGCCCATTCCCGGCGACATCGGCCCGATAGCCCAAACGCTCTAACAGCAGCAAGGCTAGTTTCTGGTTTACGGTATTGTCTTCCGCCAGTAAAATCCGCAACGGAAACCGCTCACCTAAAAGGGCATCATATTGGGCCGGGGGCTGGCTCGCGCTTTTGGGAGTGGGTTGCCCATCGAAGATATTGACCAGGGCATTATAAAGCTGAGAGGGCTTGAGCGGTTTGGTCAAAAAGGCCGCGAATTCCGATTTTTCGAGATTTAGTTCCCGCCGCCCGAAAGAAGTGAGCATTACTAGCGGTAGTTTGATGGCGCTGAACAGACGGCGAATTTCAGAGGCCAGCTTGCGCCCGTCCATACCCGGCATCAGCATATCCAGAATCACCACATCAAATGTCGGGTCGCGGTGCAATAGGGCCAGAGCCTCATCCCCCCCGGCGCACTCGACGGGCAACATGCCCCAAGCCTGGGTTTGCAAACTAACCAGCTTGCGATTGGTGGCGTTATCGTCCACAATCAGCACTCGCTTGTCGGTTAATTCGGATTGCTGGGAGCCGGGTTGCAGGCGGGATAAGACCGGGGCGGCGGCAGCTTGCATCGTAAAATGAAAGGTCGCGCCGACTCCCGGCTCACTTTCGACCCACATTGTGCCGCCCATCATTTCGGTCAGGCGACGGCTGATGACTAGCCCCAATCCGGTCCCGCCATATTTGCGGGTGGTTGAGGCATCCACCTGGCTAAAGGACTGGAACAGTCGGGCCATACCTTCCCGCGAAATCCCGATGCCGGTATCGCGCACCCGAAAATGCAATTGATACATCGGCGCACCATCGTGGTAGGCGGGCGGGGTCGGGTTTAGCTCCACCTCAACCACTACTTCGCCCCGCTCAGTGAATTTGACGGCATTAGACAGCAAATTGAGGATTATCTGGCGCAAGCGGGTGACATCACCCCGGATACCAGCCGGAACATTTTGGGCCTGCAAATAGGCCAGTTCCAGCCCTTTTTCGCTGGCCCGCCCTGCAATCAAGTCTAAGGCCGACTCGACACACTCCCGCAAATCAAAGGGTTGGTTTTCCAGTTCCAGCTTTTCGGCCTCGATTTTGGAAAAGTCCAGAATATCGTTAATAATCGTCAATAGAGATTCGGCGCTGTCGCGGACGGTGGCGGCAAAATCGCGCTGTTCCTCGTTCAAAGTGGTATCCAAGAGCAAATTGGTCATGCCAATCACCGCATTCATTGGAGTACGGATTTCGTGGCTCATGGTCGCCAAAAATGCGCTTTTGGCCTGATTTGCTTTTTCGGCTTCGGCGCGGGCGGCTTCAGCCTCATCGCTGGCTTGGGCTAATTCGGCGGTGCGCTGCTCGACCTTGCGTTCCAGGGTGCTATACAACTGGGCGTTCTCAATCGCAATCGCGGTCTGGGACGACATCAGGCTCAACATTTCCAAGCGTTGGGCGGTAAAAATCCCGGCGGTCAACCGATTTTCGATATAGATAATCGCGGTCAGCCGCCCCTGATAGACAATCGGCGAGCAGAGAATAGATTGAGGCTGCTTGGCCCGAATATAGGGGTCGGCGGTAAATTCCCCCTCGACTGTCGCCCGATTCAAGACCAAAGGCTGTTTGCTACGAGCGACATATCGCACAACCGCCGGAGAAAGCGACTGGCATTTATTCAAGGGGATAGATTGTAGCACCTGCATCGGCAAACTGTTATCGGCGCTGCCTACCATTTCGACTACCAGTTTACCTTCGCGCTCGAACACAAATGCTCCAGTCTGCGCTCCCAGGTTTTCGAGGGTAATTTGCAAAAGCTTTTCGAGTAGCTTGCCCAGTTCGATTTCCCCGGCAATCGCCTGAGAAGCCTTGACCACCGTCATCAAATCGAGGCTGTTAGCCCCCTGTCCGGTAGTAGTGAAATTGGTGTCGGTGATTAGAAGGGTATTATCGGTATAATCGCTTGAAAGGTGAGGAACACTGGTCTGTTCTGAGCCGACCAGTTCGGGATAAAGTCGGTCAAGCTGGATTACTTTGGTTCGCGCTCCCCACTTGAGATAGACATACCGGGCATCCTGCAAATAGGCCTGAGCGACCCGGTTGCGCCCCAGCCGCAGATAAAAGCGCCCCGCCAGTTCGCTGGCAATCGCTTCGTGGGGGGTAAAGCTGTTGCTACGGGCCTCGTCAATTGCTCGGTCATACAGGTCGCGGGCCAGATGTGCCTGTCCAGTAACGCGCTTCCACTCGGCCTCCATCAAAAGGGCTTTATGCGAAAAATTCGCCGGGCAGTTGACCGCCCACTTCTGCATGTTTTTTAGTAGTCTGCCAAACGTCCGAGCGTAAGCCGCCTGCTCCTCCGGGCGAGTCGCCGGGTACAGAGCCGCCAAAGTCAGGCCGTAGTAATAGGTATATTCTACCAGCGAGAGCGAACCGATAACCGAGGCGGCTATTTTTTCGGAAACTGCTGCCAATTTAAATGCGCCACTATAATCTCCGCTCAAATAGAGTAACAGCAATTTGGAGCTAAGATAGTAGACTCGTACCAGGTTCGAGCGTTGGTCGAGGGTCGCTACAAACTGACTCTCGTCAAATCCGGCATCGCTGAGGTCGCCGGGCGCACGAGTCGCGCCCTGCAAACTCAAATTGACCTGCCGCATAAGGCTCAAAATATCGAGACTATCGCTGGCTTTAATCCGCCGGGCAAACTCGATATGTTTATTTATATCGGCCTGTAATTCGGGCAGATTGTCGCCCTGCCGCAACCGATTGGCGGCGCTGATACCCAGCGAATAACTGGCATACATCAAAAAGCTGGCTTCCAGGCCGTATTCAAAAGTCTTTTGGAGATATTCCAGATTGATTTTGTAGGGCTGAGTCCAGCCGTTGACAAAAGCGCCCATCGTCATATTGCAGCGGGCCATCAGGATTGGATTACCCAATTTTTCTGCCAACCGAATACCCAACAACGCGAATTCTCGTCCGCGTTGGTAATTGCCCTGGACTGGCCCTAAAATATTGCCAAAACTGGTGTATGCTCCCGGCGAAAAGGGCGAGTTGCCCGAAGTCAAAAACAGCCCCATCATCCGGCTGATAAACAGGATAAATAAATCCCGGTCAGTCAGAAAGACCGCCGCCACCGTCGTCGCCATAATCCCCAGAGCTTTGTTGATAATCGGGTCGGTGCAGAGCGGCAGATTGGCTAAATCTTCAATCGTATAATTATCCAGCCGAACCTGAACTTCGGTCAATTCCCGGACAGCTCCGGCCCGGCTCACCTTGCCCGGCAAATTCAAACCCAGCAGCTTTAGAGCAGCAATTGCCGATTTTACCGCGCCCCGATAATTGCTGGCATTGACATACAGTACAATTTGCAGGCTGTGAACATCAGCCTTCTCCAGCACAGTTTTAGCTTTCTCCAGAATCAGGTTAAAACATTCTTCGGCTTCGTCAAAATGACCGTTAAAATATTCACATTCGGCCCGCTCGCGGTGCAAATTAAAGCTCAGGTTATAGTCGGCTTGCCACGAGGTTTCGGGCGGTAACAGCCGGATACCCTGCCAGGCATAGCGCAAGGCTGGTTCGTAGGCCGAGGAGTTCTTGGCTTTTAGGCAGGCCCGCCAATTCAACTGAGCTAAATCAAGCCGCTCGTCCGGTAAAGTCAATAAGTCCGACCCGGCGTTTAGCTGATTGACGATTTCAAACAGCTTTTCGTCCAGTTCGGCTTCCCCGACTGCAATTCGTTCCAGTTGCCCAATCTGCAAATGATAGCCCTGCTGTTCGGTTGCGGAGAGCAGGGCATAGGCGGCCTGTTGCACCCGGTCATGCGAAAAGCGATATTCGGCGGTCAGTTCGGCCTGTCCGCCCTCGAAATCCTCCGAGCGATGCTCCCCATCTGCCAGCGATTGCAGCAACCGGTAAGCCTCGCCCAACGGAATAATCAGCCCGGCCTGTAAGCCCTCCCAAAGACGGGCGGCAATCTGGGCCGGTTCGGTCTGGGCGACCAGGGCCAGGATGCGGGCATCAAATTTATCGCCAATACAGGCCGCCAGCTTTAGCAACTCCTGACAATCGGGCGAAAGCTTTTGTAGCCGGGCGGTCATTAAGTCCACCACGTTATCAGTAATCCCGACTGCCAGAATTCGGTTCAAGTCCCAGCGCCAGCATCCAGCTTGATAATCAAAATTTAGTAGCTTTTCGCTGTGCAAAGTTTCGAGAAAAGCCCCGATAAAGAACGGATTGCCGCCGGTTTTTTCCAGCACCAAACGAGCTAACGGTTCGGTCTCGGTAGTGGAACAGACCAGGGCTTCGCTAATCAAGTTTAGCACATCGTCCAGCTGGAGCGGTTTGAGGATAATCTGATTGACCGTCGCCCCGCTTTTGTGAATTTCGTCCAATGCCATCTGAAGGGGATGTCCCGCGTAGACTTCGTTATCCCGGTAAGCCCCGATTATCAGCAAAGCCCGGCTATCCGGGTCGCCCAAAAGAAATTGCAGCAATTTGAGCGAGGCGCTATCGGCCCATTGCAAATCGTCCAGAAACAGTACCAGAGGGTGATTGGGTTGGGCAAAGACCCGGACGAAGGCTTGAAAAGTCGAGCTAAAGCGACTTTGAGCTTCGGTGGCGGGCAATAGCGGGACGGCGGGCTGGCGACCTATTATCAACTCGACTTCGGGTATAACCTCGATGATAATCTGCCCGTTATGGCCCAGAGCGGTCAAAAGCTGCTCTTTCCACTGCTCTAGCTGTTGGTCGCTTTCGGCTAGAAGCTGGTTGACCAAATCGTTAAAGGCTTGAATCAGCGAGGCATAGGGAATATTGCGCTTGAACTGGTCGAATTTGCCCTTGATAAAATAGCCCCGTTGCCCGACCAAAGGCCGTTGCACCTCGTTGACCAGCGAGGATTTACCGATGCCGGAATAGCCCGCTACCAGCAGCAATTCGGTAGCTCCCTGGCTGACCCGCTCGCTGGCGGCTAACAGGGTTATCAGGTCGGCCTCGCGCCCGTAGAGTTTTTGGGGCAGCCGAAAGCGGTCTGAAACATCGTGCTGCCCGACCTCAAATTCGGGGTACTGCCCGGTGGCTTGCCATTCGTCCAGAAATTTTTGCAAATCGGCTTTAAGGCCGTAGGCGCTCTGATAGCGTTCTTCGGCGGTTTTTGCCATCAATTTTAGGATTATCGCGGAAATGACCGGCGGCAGGTCGGGCCGCAAAAGCTGGGGCGGTTGGGGTTGGCGGGCCAGGTGAGCGTGAATCATTTCCAGGGGGTCGTGGCTATAAAACGGCAACTTCTCGGTCAACAGTTCGTAAAGCGTTACCCCCAGCGAATAAAAATCGGTGCGATAATCCAGCGCCCGGTTCATGCGCCCGGTCTGTTCGGGCGACATATAGGCCAACGTCCCTTCCAGACGGCGTGGGGTCGCGCCCTGGGCTTCCTGATTTGAAAGCGAAAGGCGGGTAGCTATCCCAAAATCGCTGATTTTGACTTCCTGGGTCTGAGGATTATAGATAATATTGCGCGGATTTATATCCTTGTGGACTATGCCGTGCTGATGCAAAATCCCGATAGTATCCGTCAGGTGTAGGGCAATCCGCAGCAATTCGGCAAGGTCAAGCGGGTGAGCCGACATGACCTTTTTGAGGTCCTGCCCGCCAAAGTCCTCTAATATCAGCGCCAGATTGCGATCCAGCTTGTGCAAGGCTATCGGCTTGACGATGCCCGGCAGGTCTAGGTCGCGGCTGATTTCAAACTCATTCTTGAGACTGGCAAAGATTTCGAGGGAGGGATATTCGGCAGCCAGGGTCTTGAGAATGACTTTCTGACCCGACTCCTGGTTCTGCCCGCGATAGACCGTGGTGTAGCTGCCCTGATGGAGTTCTTCTATAATTTTGTAGCCGGGAACATTAAACATATTATATTTGCACTTTGGAACAAATTGAGTAAGAGCTTACCGCTGTACGCCCCTACCACCGACCTCCAACTGCAAAGGTAATCATTCGAGCTAAGTCTTGCTTAAAGACTTTCAAGCGGCAAGGTTACAATAAAGCTGCTACCTTTGCCCAACTCGCTCTCGACCCGGATTTCACCGCCATGACTTTCTACGATAGCTTTGACGATTGAGAGGCCCAGGCCAGTACCTTCGACGGCCCGGTGTTCAGTGCGGTTGACCCGGTAAAATTTATCGAAAAGATGCGGTATATCTTCTTCCGGGATGCCTAACCCACTATCGCTTACCTGGATTAAGGCCCATCCGCCTGACCCGTTTTGGTTCAGGTGGATACTTCCGGTCAGCGTCACCGTACCGTCCAGCGGGGTATATTTCAGGGCATTCGAGAGTAAATTATTGACTACCTGGCTCATCCGCAAGGTATCAATATTCAATTTGCGGTCAATCGGCGGGGGCTGGTAGCTAAAATTCAAGCCTTTTTGCTGGGCCAGCAACTCGAATTCCTCATAGCGTTCCTGCAAAAACTGGCCCAGATGAAATACCTGGAGTTCCAGAATTCCCCCGGTTTCAATTTTCGCCAGGTCCAACAGGTCGTTGACCAGGTTCAACATGTGGCGGCTACTGGAGCGGATTTTGTTCAGAAAAAGCTCGGTGGTCGGGTCAGTACTATCTTGCAGCGACTCTTGGAGCAAATCGGAATAGCCCAGGACGGTATTAATCGGGTTTCGCAGGTCGTGGGATACCGTATTGACAAACTGGTCTTTGAGGCGAGTCAGTTTCTCCATCGCCGCTAGTTCCTTGCGCTGCAAATCGGCTTCCTGGTCACGCAGTCGCTTTTTTTCCAGACAGGCATTTAGCCGCGCCCGCAGCAGCACCGGATTAAAGGGTTTGGGCAAGTAATCTTCCGCCCCTAATTCGATGCACTTGACGATATTGTCTAATTCGTCCAGGGCCGAAATCATGATTACAGGCAGGTCGCGCAGCGCGGGATTAGCCTTGAGCTGTTCCAGCACCTCGTAACCGTTCATTACCGGCATTTCTACATCCAGCAGCACCAAATCGAACTGCTCGGTTTCGAGGATGCGGAGAGCCTCCTGACCATTGACTACCGTTTCCGCCGCATAGTTCAATCCCTCCACATAATTGGAGAGCATCAAGCGATTGACGGTATTATCGTCAACAATTAGCACACGGGCGGTTTTGGGATGGGCCGCTATCGGTTGGACTGCCACATCTTCCATTTGTAATACGCTCATTCTTTACTCACAGGTGTAGATTAATTGGCTTGATAAAAGCTGGGACCGGGTTGGGTTTACACCTATTAAACCATTGCAACATTACAAATAGTATTACAGCGACCCGTTAATGGCCGCGAAGTTTCTAATTCAAGTCAGCTTCAGGTCATCCTATTTTAAAAACACCCGCTCCGGGTCTACTACCTCCCGCAGGATACGCAGTTCCTCGGCGGTAGGAATAGGAGTTTCGGCGGCTTCGCTAGTATCAAGCCCAAACCCGGTATCCTCGGCGACGGATTGGGCGGTCAGGCCGCCGTGATAATTGGCGAGGTAGGCTTCGTGGCTTTCGGGCCGGAAACGCAAGACTCCTTTGGTGGTCACGACCACCGATGGCCCGCCTCGGATAAGCCCGGCCTCGCGGCGACTATCTCCGCCTTGCATCCAGCCGGGGCTGGTCACATAGTCAATCTTTTCGGGAAAGCGCCGCTTTTCGTGCTGGGCGATGATTACGGTGCGATGGGCTAGACACGCAATATCGCACGAGCCGCCGCTCCCCGGAAAACGAACTTTGGGATGGCGATAGTCCAGCCCAATCGAGGTACTATTGATGTTGCCATAGCGGTCTATTTGCGCCCCGCTGATAAAGCCGACATCCACCCGGCCCGATTGCAGCAAATAGCTAAAAACCTCGTTTAGGCCCGCCGCCATCGCTGCCCCCCGCGCCGTGCGTGGGTCGCCCACCGACATAGGCAGGTGGGCCAGCCGACTGCCAATCGCCCCGGCCTCGAAAATAATCAGGCAATTCGGGGCGTGGGTCTGCTGGGCCAACATCGCCCCTAACATCGGTAGGCCCGTCCCGGCAAACACCACCTCGTTATCCTGGATTTCGCGGGCGGCAGTGACCGCCATCAACTCTGTCAGGCTGAAAGTAAGCGCCGTCGTCAAGTCAGTCAAGCCTCCAGCATTTCAGATTTTCGATTTTCGATTTCATCTCAGTCAAGCCTCCGGCGTTTTAGATTGGGACTGTAACCATATTGCGGGTCGGCTTTTAGGCCATCCAGCCGGGCCGGGCCACCGATTGCCTGTAAATACTCCTGGAAATTTGCCACTCCATAGACATACTTTTCTAGATATTGCGCGAAAGCGGCTTCATCTTCCGCCCCATCATGATACTCTTTTAGCTGGCGCGGGTCGTAGTCATAATAATTATAGACCGCGTAGGGATGCGCCCCATATGGGACGTGACAAATGTGCTTGACCACAAAGGGCGGCAATAAATTGCGCTCTGGGTCTTTCCGCAACTCGTCCTCTTCGACGATTTCTTCCGCCGTGACGATGACGGTATCGGCGCAAAGAGCCTGGGGAATATCGGCAAAAGTCTGGCCCTCGATGCGGATTAGCCCGGTTGCCGACGCTTTCTGGACGTGCAGCACACAAAATTCGGTGTGAATAGCGGGGAGGAGTACCAGCTTTTCGCCCGCCATAAACGGCGATTCGATGACCGCCAGCTTTTTGGGACTGGTGCGCGGGTCGGCGGCGCGTTGCTCGGCGCTGAGGGCTTCCTTGTGCATTACATCGCTGCCGAACATACTGCGGGTGGGCAGAAAAGGTAGCCCCATCGCCCCGGCCTGAAAGCGCGTGACCATCGCAAAGTTGCTATAATCTTCCCACTCGACCTCGCCGCGCTCGACTGCCAGCCGCCAGCGTGGGCCAATCGTGCCAAAAGCTTCGTCGGCTTCGTAGGCCAGCTCGACCCGCTTAACGCAGCCTGCCCCTAGCAAAATATCCCAATCGCCACCCGGCGAATGCCCAAAGAGGTAAAGATTGCGCCGCTTTAGCCTAATCAGCTCGTAGACAAAAGCCATCGGGTGACGCTGAGTTGTAAACCCACCTAGCGAAAGCGAGGCCCCGTCCGGGACAAGGCGGGCAGCTTCAGCTAATTCTATTAGTTTGCTCGTCATGGAGCAATCCCTCTTTCCCTAATAAACGCGATTTTTACAGGTTTTAGTTTCTGATTTTGTATTCTTGGAAATGGATTTCAGCTTGCTGTCCCCTAGTATATAGGGCTAAGTCATAAGGGTCAATAGCTTCAGCTTCGATTCAGATGGCCTGTTAAAGCAACTTAATAAAGCTATCGTGGCAAAGATACGGAAATTTATCACAATCTTTAACGGGCTGAACCCTTGCCCGGTGTTATAATGAGGGTCGGTAAATGCAAGACGGAAGGCGGAAGACGGAAGACGGAAGAAATGCAGCCTTGAGGACTGAGTTCCCCAATCGTAAATCGCGGCCTCGCCCCCTTTGGGGGTAAATCGTAAATTCCCCTCAATCCTCCGTCTTCCGTCTTCCCCCTGACCCCCATAAAGAAAGTAGTGGATAAATGCTGTTCTATAATCTTGGCAAATGGATTACCCGCCACAAATGGGCCGTTATTGCGGTCTGGGTGGTAGCTGTAGCGGTGGCCTTGCCTTTCGTGCCGAGGGTGATTGAGCCGCTCAAGACCGGCGGGTTTGCCGACCCCAGCCTTGAGTCCTCCCAGGCGGCAGCGCTGCTACAGGAAAAGCTAGGTTATAGCACCAGCACCCTGGTTATTTTTTATCAACCCAAAGACCCCAATCTGAAGATTACTGATACTCGCCTTACCGACGAAATCCAGGCTTCGCTGGTCAATCTGATTAAATCGCCGATAAAAGCCCAGGTTAGCTCGTTTATCGCTAACCCGCGTCAGGTTTCCGCCGATGGCAGAACTGCCTATGTGGTCGTGACTCTGGAAGCCGATGGCGAAACTGCCACCAAACGACTACCCGAAATTCGCCCGCTTATCCAACAACCGCCCTCGCTCAAAATGACGGTTGGCGGCGGGCTGGCCTTTTATGAGGATGTCGAATTTGTCAGCCAGCGCGATTTGCAACGGGCTGAACTGGTGGCCTTCCCGGTGGCGATTATCGCGCTGGTACTGGTCTTTGGTTCGGTAGTGGCGGGCGGGCTGCCAGTGGCAGTGGGCGGGGTGGGTGTCCTGATTATTCTGGCGGGGCTATTCGGGTTAGGCCACTTGACCGAAATCTCAATTTTCGCGGTCAATCTGGCAACCCTGCTGGGACTAGGGCTAGGACTGGATTATTCACTCTTTCTCACCAGCCGCTTTCGGGAAGAACTGGCGAAGGGCCGTCCGGTAGACGAAGCGATTGCCATTACCCTGGCGACGGCAGGCAAGGCCGTCACCTTTAGCGGCCTGACGGTCATGATTGGCCTGAGCGGGACGCTGCTTTTCAAAATCAATATTCTGGTTTCGGTGGGTATCGCCGGGTTTGTGGTCGTCTTTGTATCGGTGCTGGCAGCTATCACCTTGCTGCCCGCAATTTTGATGCTGGTCGGGCCGCGCATCAATGCTCTTTCGGTGTCGGGCCTATTCGGGCGCAAGCAAAATGTCCAGGCCGCCAACAGCAATCACGGTTTTTGGGCGTGGCTGGCCCATCTGGTGATGAAACGGCCTATCACTTTCTTTGTACCGACTTTAGCCCTCTTGGTTCTGCTGGGTCTGCCATTTCTGAATGTGCGTTTCAGTTCGCCGGATGCCTCGGTGCTACCGGGGGATGTCCCCAGCCGTCAGGCCTACGACATCCTCAAAAGTGAGTTTGTCGAAAGCGAGGTTTCGCCAATTCTGGTGGTGGTTCGCACTCCCAATAAGGGCAGTATTATCTCGCCCGATAACGTCTACTATCTCTACGATTTTGCCCAGAAAATTCAGCAAGACCCGCGAGTAGCGCGGGTGGATAGCATCGTGACGGTCGAGCCACGCCTGAGCAAAGTTCAGTATCAGACCTTTTATACCGACCCTACCAAAATCCAGGATATTTTCTTGCAAGAGTATCTCAAGGCTTATTCTAATGGCGATACTACTTTGCTGGCGGTGGTCAGCAAATCTTCGCCCAATTCGCAGGAAACCCAGAATTTGGTCGCCAAGTTGCGGAATAGCACGGTCGGCAACGGCCTGACGGTGCAAGTGACCGGCTCAACCGCCGGAATTATGGATGTAGTCGAAAGCATCTATGGCACATTTCCGTTGGCAGTCTCGATTATTGTGTTGAGTACCTATTTCGTGCTACTAATTCTTTTGCGCTCGGTAGTGCTGCCACTCAAAGCCATCCTGATGAACGCCCTCAGTTTGCTGGCTTCATATGGGATGCTGGTCTGGGTTTTTCAAGAGGGCAATCTGAGCAATTTACTCAACTTCAAGCCGCTGGGCCTGATTGAACCCAGCCTGCCGATTATCTTGTTTTGCACCCTGTTTGGTCTCTCGATGGACTACGAGGTATTTTTGCTGAGTCGTATCAAGGAAAATTATGACCACACTCACGACAATACCGCCAGCGTCGCGCTTGGTTTGCAAAAGAGTGGTAAAATTATCACCAGCGCGGCCCTCATCGTGGTGCTGGTTTGTCTATCTTTCGTGACTGCCGATATTGTGTTGGTCAAGGCCCTGGGACTAGGGGTGGCAGTGGCGGTTGGGCTGGATGCTACGATAGTGCGGGCCTTGCTAGTTCCGGCGACTATGCGGCTGTTAGGGCAATGGAACTGGTACTGCCCTCAATGGCTACAAAAGATTTTGCCTAACACTCAGCTTGAAACCGAAAATTTTATCCCCGCCCCTGCCAGCCCAATACCCACCGAAGAGCCAGTCGGTGACAGTAGCAAGCGCGGGGCGGCTTGAGAGCAATGATCAGTGGTCAGGGAATTTAAAATTTACGATTAGGGAACTCAAAACTATTTAACTGACCACTGACCACTTTTATTCGTAAATGGAGGACACCGATGGAAAGGGAAGATGAAGTTAAACAGGCCCGTGTAGATTTAGCGGCGGCTTTCCGGTTGGCAGTGACGCACGGTTTTCACGAGGGGATTTGCAACCATTTTAGTCTGGTAGTTCCCGGTACAACTGACCGCTTTTTGCTCAATTCGTATGGCAACCACTTTTCGCAAGTCACCGCCAGCAATCTGGTGATGGTGGACACCGAAGGTAATATTGTCGAGGGGGAAGGCGAGGTCGAAAAGACCGCCTTTTACATCCATTCCTGTATTCACCGCGCCCAGCCCAACGCCAAATGTGTGCTGCATACCCACATGCCCTATGCCACCGCCCTGACGATGATTCGGGATGGCGGGCTGGACCCTGCCAGCCAAAACGCTCTGCGGTTTTATGGCAAAATCGCCTATGACGATGAATATAACGGTCTGGCGATAGATAATAGCGAGGGTGAGCGGATTGCAAAGGCCATGGGCGACAAACCGATAGCTTTTCTGGGTAATCACGGCATTATCGTGACCGGGGCAAGCGTAGCCGAGGCTTTCGACGACCTTTATTATCTGGAGCGGGCCTGTGAAGTCCAGGTAATCGCCATGTCTACCGGCAAGCCCCTGCGTTATATCCCGCACGACTTGGCCTATAAGACGATGAAGCAGATGGAAGGCGAGCGGTCTAATGCCTACCGTCACTTTGACGCGCTTAAACAGATTTTGAACCGCACCCAGCCCGATTACAACGACTGACCATTACTATCTTACTTGACGACCACCCAGGCCCGTTCTCCATTGGGGTAAAAATCTTGCCACAGAAGTTGCGACCCGGCTTTAGGAAAACGGGCTACCCCAACATCGCCCGAACCGGGTCGCAAGCCATCGGGCGAGTCGCAGCCGAACTCGTATGGCCCAAAGCGCTTCACCACGTAAACATTTTGCTTGAGCGGGTCGTTTTGCCGGGCATAAGCTTGGTAGGTCGCCGGGTCAAAGCGGCTATAAAACAGGGCGTACATATAGGCCTGGCTGCTATATTCCACACAAATCCGGCTATCGCTGCCGGGCGGCAACCGTTTTTGGGCTTCGGTCAAAGCCTCGCCAAAGCCGTAGCGAAAGTAGGTCAGGGGGTATACCGGGTCGGTCACAAAGCTATAGTGCAGCCACGCCGTTACCGAAACCGTCATCGCCACCCCAAATAAGCCCGCCAATATTTTCTTTTGGCTTCTGACTCCGGGCCATCGAAGCTTGACTCCGGCCCACTTTTCCCATATCCACCAAACCCCAAAAGCGGCGACAATCTCGAACAGGCCGACCCCGCTCTGCGCCCGCATTTCGTCCGGTACTTCGCCCCGCACCAGCGAATCGGCTATCGGGAATACTACCAGCCATACCAAAATTAGCCTGACCGTCGAGAGCTTGCGCCAGCTTTTGCCAAAAACCAAGATGCTTAATCCCACTAACGCGGGAATTGCCAGGGCCGGGAGTTCAATTCCAATCAGGGCCGGACGGCTACTATTGGTTACGGTATAATCGCCGGTCAGCTTGAAGAAGAGCCGCAACGGGTCATAATGGGCCAGATAGTTAGTGACGAAGATACCCAGGGCGGTCAGAGGGTCTTCCGGTTTGCCGCCCGCCGTCCAGACCGAAATCTGAGCAAAGCGCCAGTTGAGATTAGCCCAGTTGGTCAGAGCCTCGACGGTGAAGGGTAGACAGACCACCACAAAGGGCGGCAACCACCAGCGCAAGATGTCCAGATTAGGGCGCGGCCATAAGAGCCGCCGATAAATCCATATCATCCCGACTAAGAGCAGAGCGATAAATACTTTCATGGTCGGATAAGTCCAGACCGCGATACCTAGCATCAGGCCAGAACCGAACAGGGTCAGCCCGACCAATCTGCCGGGCGAGTTTGGCGGGGGCAGTGCTTTTTCGGTTATCGCTTTTTCTTCTAGCTGGCGGACTGCCCGCAGCCATAGCCATAGCCCGCCCAAAAAGAAGAAAGATAAAGTGCTGACCGGCATTGCCAACCGCGCTTGGGTTACGGCCCAGGGCGAAATAGCGGTAAATAACCCGGCGATTATTCCAATCCGGCGGGCGGCTAGTTTCCCGACCGAAGCAAAAAGCTCGCTTGCCAGGAGCGCCGTGAAAATCGTCGTGCCGATACCTAGCAGCGCGAAAGGCAACCGGACGGCCCACAGCTTTAGGCCGAAAATAGCAATCGAGGGCAAGGCGGCATAATAAGATATGCCCGGTGAATAGTCGTTGTAATTGCGAAAATACAAAGGCCAAACATCGCCATGATGGTCATAGCCGGTCTTTAGCAGGCTATAAGCGTCATATCCCAATGCTACTTCGTCCGGGATAGTGCCAAGTGGGGCAACTTCCAGATTATAGAGCCGCACAAACGCCGCCAGTAGCCCAATTGCTGCCAGCCATGCCCAATAGCGGTCATTGCGTCCAGCTTCATCTTTAACTTGAATATTCTCGGTTATAGATGGCCTGAGTAGATAGGCGATAATCGCCGCCCCGATTGCCAGCAACAACAAGATTACCCAGTACCTCGCTAAAAAATTAGTTCGGCCTAAAGCGGCTAATAGCCATACTAATCCGGCTATGACCCCAAAAATTATCGTCAGGAAAGTTTGCGGCTTTCGGTGGGCAAAAGGCAAGCGCAGACCAATACGCTCAAGCTGATAATAGAAAACCAGCCCCAGGCTCATCCCGATAATCCACAGACTGAGAAAGCTGCCAATCGGCGGCAAACCTGGCCCGGCTTCGGCCTGTTCGACCCGCGCTCCCGCGAAACCGATGGTGAAGAGGCGTTGGTCGCCCTTGATTTGAAAGGCCGGGGCATCCCAACTTATATCCAAAAACCCCGGCCCGCCGGTTCTTTTGCTCAAAATAAAGCTGTAATCGTGCCAACCGGGTTGCAAATCGAACCGAGCCAGCGGTTTGCCAGTCGGGTCGGAGAGCGGAGTTTCATTTTTTAGGAGAATAGTAATTTGACCGGGCGGTTGATTAGGTCGCAGCAGAGTAAAAAACCGCAGGGTAATCCGGCTTTTTTGATAGAGTGGCGGCAGCATCAGTCCAGAATTAGTTGTAGCCCAGCGAAAACGTTCCCCATCGGCGGAGGTCTCAGGCCGATAAAAATTGTATGCCAATTGCCCGGTTTTAGGGCTGAGATTTAGCAAGCTGGCGGCGGTGCTTTGTTCGGTATTTGGGCCGCCGCTATCGGCCTCCAGGTAAAAGCTGCTCGGCACTTGCCAGCCCAGCAAGATAACCAGGGCTAACCCTAGCCCTAACCCTAGCAAAGGCCAGTAACGGCGCGGGGTCTTGACAGGCGCAATCGGGATTTTTTCGATTTCAGAGGATGCTGCGGGTTTAACAATCATGCCAGTTATCCGCCGACGGCTTTGGTTTTGTAGCCCAATTGCTGCAAGTAGGCGGTAATCGCCTCGCGGTGGTCGCCCTGAATTTCGATTTCGCCATCTTCCGGCTTGAAAGTACCACCCGCCCCGCATTTCTGCTTGAGGTTCTTTAGTAACCCCTCGAAAGTAGCCTGATTATGCTGCAACCCCCCGATGACTGTGACGGTCTTGCCCCGCCGCCGCTTGCTATCCCGCCAAATCCGGGCGGTCTGCTTGTTGGGCGGCAACCCGGTCTCAATCGGGGATTGCGGCGGTAACGGGTCGGGGTCAGTCGAGTAGACCCGCGTCCCCTGCGGGATTTGTTTCTTCACGAAATATTCCAGTTCTCGGTAAGCAGGTTATCCACTTCTTTGAAAAGATACATACCTAAAACTCTATCTTCCCACGCGACTCATAAACCGCTTTGAGACATTCCTCCAAGTCATCGCCTTCCCAACCTTTAGCAGTCTTCAAATATTCCAAAACCGAAGCAGCGGTAGAAAAGCCCGGTTTGGCTTCGGGGTCGGGTAGGGTTGGTTCAATTATAGTCGGAGGGGCGCTGGCGGCAAGTTGGGTTACTTCGGTGGTGGCGGCGGTGGCGAGGGGTTCGAGCTGGCTAAATTCGAGGAATTCAGCCAACTGTATGGCTTGGAGACGGCTAAACCGCCCGGCCCAATATTTATTGACCGCTAGAAAGACTTTAAGCCAAAACTCAACCGTCTTGAATATATTATCGCCCGGCAACTCAAATTCGGCATACCGAACCTTCGTCTGGCGGCTGGATAATTCCAGTAGACCGAGGCCCGCCTCAAATTCGTGACTTATTAGCAAAAGCAAAGCCTGGGTTTGCAGCTTGAGGGCCGTTTTCCAGGTTGCTAAGTCTTCGGTTTCCGCCGGAGACAAAACTGGATATTTCTTGATACCCTCGATTAAATTTGGTGGGAGTAGCAGTATCTGGTTTAGCATCTGCCACAAATCAGGATAGCTCCCGGCAAAATCGCCGACTTGAAAGCGTTGGATTTCGAGCTGTTGCAACAACAAGTCTTCCGACTGTGAAAGAGGTTCGGTATCCGGTTGGGGTTTTAACATTGCCATATAACGCACTCTCCCTCACGCTCAATAACTCAAAACTGGCCCTTGCTATCGGGCTTCTACCCATCTTCAAGCAAAAGTCCTGAATTTATTATACAGCACCCGTAAACTATTTCTGCCGATACCAGGGCAAGGGCTTGACGTTATAGTTACTTTCGCCATCCTCATTGGCGACCTGGCGGGCGCTGACGGCGGCACGAGCGGTATCCAGCGAGGTATAACACGGAATCCCGTTCTCGACTGCCGCCCGCCGGATTTCAAAGCCATCCAGCAAGGGCCGCCTTAGCCCGGTGACAGTGTTGACCAGGGCCACGATTTGACCCTGCTTTATCAGGTCTACGATATTGGGCGTGCCTTCGTCCATCTTGCGGGCTACCAGTTGAATTTTGAGACCGGCCCGCTCAAGCATCGAGGCAGTTCCGGCGGTAGCTGCCAGGTCATAGCCCAACTCTGCCAAATCTTTAATAATTTCGAGGGCTTCAGTCTTGTCGCGGTCAGCGATACTGAAAAGAATTGTGCCTTTGGGCGGCAAATTCATACGGGCAGCAATCAGGGCTTTAGTCATCGCCGCCGGATAAGTCTTGTCAATTCCCATTACTTCGCCGGTAGACTTCATCTCCGGGCCTAAATAGGTATCCACCCCCGACAGCTTCGACATACTGAAGACCGGGGCTTTGACCGCTACTAAGGGCTGGCGCGGCCACAATCCGCCTTCGTAGCCCTGCTCTTTCAGGGAGCGGCCCATCATAATCTCAACTGCCAGCTTGACCATCGGCACGCCAGTTACTTTGCTCAAAAAAGGCACGGTGCGACTGGCACGGGGATTGACTTCCAGAATGTAAACCTGACCTTGAAAAATCACGAACTGGATATTTATCAAGCCTTTGGCCTGGAGGCCCAGCCCGACCCGCGTCGTGTAGTCCACCACCGTGTCTACCTCGTGGCGGTAAAGATTTACCCCCGGATAGACCGCGAAACTATCGCCGCTATGCACTCCGGCCCGCTCGATATGCTCCATCACCCCTGGTATCAGGACGGTTTCGCCATCGCAAATCGCGTCTACCTCGACCTCTTTGCCCTCAAGATACTTGTCTATCAGCACCGGGTGTTTCTCGCTGACCCGGATTACGGTGTCCACGTAACGCTGTAAATCTTCCGGGTTGTGGCAAATTTCCATCGCCCGCCCGCCCAGCACATAGCTAGGCCGCACCAAAATCGGATAGCCAATCGAGGCCGCAACCTTGAAGGCATCGGGAATATACATCACGGTTGCGCCGGGCGGTTGGCTGATACCTTGCCGGGCTACAAAATCCTCAAACCGCTTACGATCCTCGGCGATGTCTATCGCATCGGCGCTACTGCCCAAAATTCCCATCCCTGCCATCGCCAACGGCTCTGCCAGATTAATCGCAGTCTGCCCACCGAATTGCAAAATCAGAGGCGGCGAACCCAGCTCTGGCCTACCGTTATCATCCAGCTTGTCCGGCAGCGGCAAAGCCTCATTATCCAGAATATTCATAACGCTCTCTTCGTCCAGGGCCTCGAAGTAGAGGCGGTCACTGGTGTCAAAGTCGGTTGAGACGGTTTCGGGATTACTATTGACCATAATGCTGCCGACCCCGGCCTCTTGCAAAGCCCATGCCGCATGGACGCTGGAATAATCGAATTCGATGCCCTGCCCAATTCTAATCGGGCCGCTCCCGATAACCACCGCTTTCGGACCGGGCATGGGTAGCGCCTCGTTTTCCTGTTCGTAAGTGCTATAGAAATAGGGGGTGATGGCCTCGAATTCGGCGGCGCAGGTATCTACCATCTTGTAGACCGGACGGATACCGTACTCTATCCGCATGGCGCGGACTCTTTCGGGCCGCTCGTCGGTCAGTTCACCCACCTGGTCATCACTGAAACCCATGCGTTTGGCTTCATATAAAAGGGCAGCAGTCAGTTGCGGGTTGCTCAACATTCGGCGCTCCATCGCAATCAAAGCCTGAAACTTACGCAAGAACCACATATCAATTTTGCTGCGCTCATAAATTTCCTCGGCACTGACATCGCGGCGTAAAGCGGCAAAGACGGCCCACAAGCGCCGGTCATTGGCGGTATCAATGTACTTGAAGATGGTTGCAAGTTGCTGGGTGAGGTCGCCGGAAGACCATTCGCCTTCCTCCCACATCAGGCTTTTGCCGCCCCATTCCAGCGAGCGCACGGCCTTCTGAAAAGCCGCTTCAAACGAGCGGTCAATCGCCATCACCTCGCCGGTGGCCTTCATCTGAGTGCCAATCGTGCGGTCTCCCGTCGGGAATTTATCAAAAGGCCAGCGCGGGATTTTTACCACGCAATAGTCCAGCGACGGCTCAAAGGCGGCTTTGGTCTGGCGAGTGACCGCGTTAGGGATTTCGTCGAGCCGTCGGCCTACCGCGATTTTGGCGGCGACACGGGCAATCGGGTAGCCGGTAGCTTTGGAGGCCAAAGCGCTGGAACGGCTGACTCTGGGATTGACCTCAATCACGTAATATTGGAACGAATAGGGGTCAAGGGCGTACTGGATATTGCAACCGCCCTCGATGCCCAGCGCCCGGATAATCTTGATGGAGGCGCTGCGGAGCATCTGATATTCTTTGTCCGAAAGGGTTTGGCTGGGGGCAATTACGATGCTATCGCCGGTATGCACCCCCAGCGGGTCGAGATTTTCCATATTACAGATGGTGATGCAGGTGTCAGCCCCATCCCGCATTACCTCGTACTCGACCTCTTTCCAGCCGCCCAGATACTTTTCGACCAAAATTTGGGAAATAGGGCTGGATTTGAGGCCGCTGGTCACAAAATGCTCAAATTCCTGCCAGGTACGGGCAATTCCCCCGCCCGTCCCGCCCAGGGTGTAGGCCGGGCGAATAATAAGCGGCAACCCGATGCGGTGTCCGGCGGCCATCGAATCTTCAAAGGTGCTGGCAATTTCGCTTTCAATCACCGGCTCGCCCAACTCTTCCAGCAAGTTTTTGAAAAGCTCGCGGTCTTCCGCCATCTTGATACCGGAAAGTGGCGTACCCAGCACCCGAATATTATACTTTTCCAGAACCCCGGCCTCGGCCAGGGCCACCGTCAGATTGAGGCCGGTTTGTCCGCCCAACGTTCCGAGCAAGCTATCGGGTTGCTCCTGCCGGATAATCCGGGTCACGACCTCCACCGTCAGGGGTTCGATATATACCTGGTCGGCGACATCCTCATCAGTCATAATCGTCGCCGGATTGCTATTGACCAGGACGGTGCTAATACCCTCCTCGCGTAGAGCTTTACAGGCCTGCGTCCCGGCATAGTCAAACTCGGCGGCTTGCCCAATCACAATCGGGCCACTTCCCAGCACTAAAACTTTCTTTATCGGGCGCTCGTCCCGCTCCGAGGGAACAGCGTTTAGCATTTCGGTCATTTGTTAGTTTTTTACACCCTCTCACAACCTGAAAAAAGGTCATCTCCGACCAGCTCGGTTTAGTTTACAGTCTTTGTAGAAAAAGCAGCGTCGCTTACCGCCCGTATTATACGGCATCACCGGGATTAGTTCAAAATCGGTTAAACCTGTCCATTGGTACAGGTTGTCAAAGCCGCTGGTTGGGCCTATACTTTACTTGTAAATAGTAAGTAAGTTATAAAGCGTAACTATTAGCCCGGAATAGGGTTTGACCGACCCTAGCAGGTTGCTCTATACTTTATGAGGTTTTTGAAAAAGTGCTTTATCAAGATTCCCTATATTTAGAAAGAGGTTATTTAGATGTCAAACCTGACTTTTTATTTCGACCCGCTTTGTCCCTGGACCTGGCGGACTTCGCTTTGGATTCGAGAAGTTCAGCGCCAGACCGATTTGGCAGTGGAGTGGAAGTTTTTTAGTCTGGCAGAAGCCAACAATGGGCCTGACCCGCTTTCGCGTGCGCCGCTTCGGGCCGAGGTGCTGGCCCGCCGCGAGGGTGGTAATGCGGCAGTAGACCGGCTTTACCTGACTCTGGGCAAGGTTATCCACGAAAGTGGCTTCAACGTCTGGAAAGACGGGATGCCGAAGGAGGCGGTCTCGAAGGCTTTGGGCGAAGCCGGATTTAGCCCGAACCTGCTGGAAGAGGCGATGGCGGACGAATCCACCCTGGCTGATTTGCTGACCGAGCATCGCGGGGCAGTTGAGCAGTACAAGGCCTATGGTAGCCCCTGGCTAATCGTAGACGATAGCGGCTTTGGCTTCAATGGCCCGATTATTGATGCCGTCCCCACCGATGAAACCGCCCTCAAGTTGTGGGAACATCTCTCCTGGACCTTGACCCAGCCCTATTTCTACGAGCTTAAGCGTAATCGAGGGTAAAAATCTAAAATCGAAAATCTAAGGTCAAAAAATACGGGGTTGAGGACTGAGTTCCTTAATCGAAAGTCTAAAATTCCTTGACCTTAGATTTTCGATTTTAGATCACTCGAAAGGAACGACAATGTTTAGCGAACAAGAGATAGCCTACTTGAAAAGCCAGCGATTAGCCCGGATTTCGACGGTTTCGCTGGATAGTCAGCCCGATGTTGCCCCGGTTGGTTTTGGGTTCGATGGACAACGCTTTACGGTTGGGGGCTTTGATATTACTCGCACCTTGAAGTACAAAAACGTCAAGGCCGGGAATGTCAAAGTTGCGCTGGTCATAGATGATTTGGCGACGGTGCAGCCCTGGGTGCCACGTGGTATCAAGCTGCACGGGACTGCCGAAATCGTCGAAGGCGCGGACGGTAAAGCAGTATTGATGATTACCCCTGACCGGCACTGGAGCTGGGGTATCGAGGAAGCCGCCTACAAAGACGGTAAACCGACCAGCCGCAAGGTCAAGCACGACCTGCGCTAATCCATCCATCAGATTATTGGCTGTGATATAATACGAGCGCCCTGTGAGTGAGATTGCGGGGCGCTTTTTGATAATCTGGAACTAGCAAAAGGTTGTTATGAGTCGTGTAAGAGATATTGCCCTGTATATTTTGGCGTTAGTTGTGCTGTTATCCCCGGCGATTTTACTGGGATGGGTCGGGCTGACCTTGCTGGGATGGGTCGGGCTGATTCTGGGGGTAATCGTCGGGCTGATAATTTTCGCCTTTAGCGTCAACAAGATGATAGCCCAGGATGCTGAGGAAGACCAAACCCTAGAGGCCGGCGAAACTGATTCAACATCAGCAGGTATATCCAATCCCGCCGAAAGCACAGTCGAAAGTACCCAGCCGGGGCTATCCACCGAAACAATGGCGGCTGAGATAGCCCCCGAAATAGTCTCGAAAGAAGGACGATAGCTTTCGATGGAAAAGGAAACCATTTTCCCCAACCTGGAAGTGCTGGAAAAAGCGGCGGTACTGCTGGCAAGTAGCTCGCCCCGCCGCCGCGAATTGCTCTCGCGTATTCTGCCGCCTGACCGGTTTCGGGTGATTGCCGCCGATATAGATGAGAGCGTGCTGCCGGGCGAGCTTTCCCAAGCTTACGTCCGGCGACTCGCCCTCCAAAAAGCCGAGGTCAGTAGCGCAATCTGGCTGAACAATGGCGCACCGGCTGGCCCAAAGCTGGTCATCGCCGCCGATACTACCGTAGTATTAAACGAGGTAATTTACGGCAAACCGGACGGCCCGGAAGATGCCGCCCGGATGTTGCGGGAACTGGCCGGCCATACCCATATCGTCTTGACCGGCTTTGCGGTGCGCTTGCTGGACGAGGCCGGGCAGCTTTTGCAAGAAGAGAGTAGGGTTTGTACCAGCGAAGTTGAAATTCGCCTTTTGTCCGAGGCTGAAATAAGCTGGTATGTTGCCACTGGCGAACCGCTCGACAAGGCCGGAGCATATACGGTTCAGGGTTTGGGCGCGAGCCTGTTTAGCGCCGTCCGAGGCGATTATTATAATATAGTGGGTTTGCCCCTCGTCCCGCTCATCGAAATGCTCCGCATCTTCAAGCTTTAGAAACTGTTTTAAAAGTCTATTCTCGAGCTAAACGACTGAGCATCAGGCGAATCATAGCGACGTAAATAGTCACTTCGCTGGTGCTGGGCCTCCCCCAATACCCCTAGCCCACCCGATCTATTGATACCGCCGGCGGCGCTTACGTCGCGGCTGACGCAAATCTGGCTAATTCAGGCGAGGTTACTGTGGTAGGTGGTAAAGTCGGTGATATTAAAGCGGTTTCTTTATTCCTGCCAATCTTACCTTTTTGGTGGTTAAGTGGTCGCCCTTGAAGATCCGGCAGCGCATTCAAGGGTCGCCATATCGGGCAGCCATCCATGAGTGTCAAGCTAACGAAATCACCAACAAGCTTTGAATTCAATGACTAACCAATTGAGATAAGCTCCAAGTCTAATAAATTGCGTCAGCTACGTCAGCCGCCGCCAAACTTTGTATCCCGCCTTTAATTTCTATTTGAGTGTATTCAATTTCTATATTTTTATATAAAAATTTGCCTAATATTGCTAGAAAGCTAAGGTGATGTGTAATGTATAGGTTATACACTTATACTAAGCTACTTGAAGATGTGGAATAAAACCTCTAGTAAATTTATTATATTTTATCACTACCATGCAGAAAAAGAGGGTTAGTTTAGACGAGGATTAATATAAGACTATGATTGCACCAATCTTACCAGTTGGCCCTTAAAGTATAGCGTCCCCCTGTGTCAATACAGAGCGAGGGTGGAGTTAAGGTGGAAATAGTATACTTTATTGAAAGCATCCCTACCAACTAGGGTAAAATCACGGCCTGCTCTAATTTAAGATTATCGAAATAAACCTGGGCCGGTGTAAAGTAATCCAAAGACTGGTGCGGTCGGTAATAGTAGCTGGGCCGGGCCAGCTCTAGTAGTTTGCACTGTCGGCTGATACTGATTTTAGAATTATCCGGCTCGATTAGTCGCCGTTTCTCTTCAAGAGTAGGTGTCGAGGGTTTTTTAAGAAAATCTAGCTCGACTTTCAACTGGCTGATTTGCTGATAAAGAGTCGCTTGCAGTTCTTCGGCTTCTTTTTGTTCGTCCTCCCGCCGGTTGACCGCCCCAAACAGGGCGGCGGCCTGCTGGTGTAATTGACTTTTCCATTTAGAAACCAGGTTCGGGTGAATTTGATATTCACTAGCTATTTCGTTGGTAGTTTTTCGGCCCTTAATCGCTTCGAGTACGATTTTGGCCTTAAATCCGGCACTATGTTGTTTGCGTTTGACCCTCATCGCTGTCTTTTCTCCTTGTCTTTAACAGCGATTTTACCACCTTACACCCCTGTCTAGATTCCTGGGGACATTATAGCCGAGAGTGTCCCCCAAAATATGGTGTCGGGTACCCTATGGGTGGCCTTTGGGTTTTTAGCACCATCATAACCGTAATAGCAACCCGTTGCACTGGCCTTAACACTTTGACTATCGAGGACGGCCCCAGTCGGGTGGCTGGTTTACCAACTTGTTCTGGTCACTTTTGGCTTAAAAGTGAGTTCAACTCCTGCCATAGGCCAGCGTCTACCAGCTCTTGAAAGCGGTAATAAACCTTTTGCCATTTCGGAAAATCGTGCGGCAAATTGCGCTATTGGCAACCTGTCGGGGTTAGATAAAAGACCGCATCCAGAATTTCGCGCCAGGCGTGCTGACGGCGGCAACCGCGCCCACGCTGGACCGGTAAATGTGGCATAATGAGTTCCCACTCACTATCGGTGAGTGAGCTAGGGTAAGCTTTTTGTTTGTTTTCCATAAAGAGAGCTTAGCCATTATTGCCTTTTTATTCAAGTTTTAAGGTTCTTTTTCCGTTAGTTGATTTCTCAAACAGGTAGTCTTAATCAGTCTGGAGAGGATTAGTTTAGTATGTTTAGTAAAAAGGGGCGGCTGCTGGTCGCAATTTGGTTGGGGTTGAGCCTGGCGCTGGTGGCTTGTGGCGACGAGGTAGCCGAAGAAGCGCCTGGTTCGCTTCCTACCACTCGACTGAGCCTGACCGAATGCAGCAAGGCTGCCGCCGCTATTACCGCCAAAGCCGGGCAGGTAGCACCGACGGTCAACCCCGCCGATAGCGGTATCAAGGTGGATTTGCCCGCCGGGACGCGCCTGTTTATCTCCAACACTTTTCCGTATGCGGTGGCCTTGCCGATGGAATGGGAGGTCAAGGAAGGCCAGACCCAGAACAATATTAAAGGCGACCTGTTTATTCTCAGGAAAGGAACGACCAGCGGGGCATATGTCACGATTATTTCTGAGAAATTGAGCAGTGGCGAAGATAGCAAGGCTTTCTTTGATGCCAAAGTCAAAGAAGCGGTGGCGACCCAGAAAATCGAGTACGATTTGCAACCAGACCGCCAGACCGGGGGTGTCTCATCTTACGGTTTGAGCTATAATCTGGGGGCGGGCCAGCCTTTCGCCTACCCGGTACAGGCCATGCAATATTTGTTGGTGGCCCAGGGCCGGGGATGGAGCATTAACTTTACCGCCAGCCCGAACTACGCCGCGCAATATTGCGGCTACTTCGCCCGCGTTCTGAATAGCTTTACTTTTACCGGACTGGTCAAGTAGCGGGAATCTAAAATCGAAGACCTAAAATCTAAAGTCGGGTAGTCTACTGCCAGCGAGTTGATAACCCTCAAAGCATTGAATTTATTAACTTACTAAGTGGAGACTACCGAAAATCGAAAATTCTATGATTTTAGATTTTAGACCTTCGATTTTAGATTTCAGACCTCGAAAATCAAATGATGTGGAAATGGTTACGGCGTGACCGGCGGGTGGCATTAATCTTTGTCGCCGACATAATTTTACTGGGATTGGTGATTGGCGCGATAGCCTTATTATTAGGGCCGCGCTCGCCCGAAAAGACCCTGCCGGACGGCAATCCGCCTGGAATTTCGGTTTCGCCGGGGGCAACACCTGTGAAAACTTTTCTGGCGCTGGACGAAGTTACTCCTAGCCCGGCCCCACCGACGGTCAATCCCACTCAGTTGGTAGTATTGCCCAACCAGGGCCAAAATGATGCTCCCCCGCCGCCGCCCGCTCCAATCGCGCAAGGCACAGCGGTCCCCGGCGGCAGCCAATTACCTCCGCTCACACCCACTCCAACGAAGAGATAGGAACGGAAGACGGAAGGTGGGAGGCGGAAGAGATTTACCCCAAAGGGGGCGAGGCCGCGATGGGGGAACTCAGTCCGCAGTCCTCCATTTTCCCTGACCCCAACCTCTGACCCCCGACCTCATAAAGGAGACCAATGCAACGCAAGCAGCACTATCACGGCTATACGATTGAGCGGACAACCGGGCCAGGTGGCGGGATGTACACCGTTTGGGATGGGCCGGAGCGCCGGGTGGATAGCGGGCTGGGCTTCAGTAGTCTGGTCGAAGCGCAGGTCTTTATCAATCGGCTGGAAAGCGAGCCGCCCTATTTTGAGGGGGATTACCGCCGCGCTTTGGAAGTCGTGACCGAAATGCTGGAATTATACCTGGCCCAAAAGTCGGAGAACGAAGCCTATTTCACCGAGCGTGCGCCGGGCCGGTTTGCCGAGGCCGTCGCTGAGGAAATCGCCCGCTTGCGCTCTTTTCGGACGGGGGAAGATTTAGATTAAAATATCCCTAAACCTGTTAAGAACATATTGACAACCTTCGATTTGCCTGATAAACTCAGATTATGAGAGAAAGTCTGAATACAATCGAAAAAATCGAAACTATAAAAAACGAGGTAGGGGCAGGCGAATGTTGCCAGCCAGTCGCTATTGTGGGGCTGGGTCATAGTCAGGCTGCCGAAATGGAGAGCCTTTTTGCGGCGCTGGCGGATTCCACCCGGCTTTCTATCCTAAACATTCTGGCCCAAAGCCGTCAGGAAGTCTGCGTCTGCGACATCACCGCCAGTTTCACACTGGGTCAGCCGACTATCTCGCACCATCTCAGGATTTTGCGCGAGGCTGGTTTAATTAGCGGCGACAAACGCGGCAAGTGGGTCTATTATTCACTGGTCGGCTCTAAAGCGGCAGAAGCCAAAGCAATGCTGGAAAAAGTGCTGGGTGCGCCTCTTTTGGTGGGATAAATTTTTTTGTTCTATTACATTGAAGATTATCAATATGATAGCTGAAATCGAAAGTATCGAGAAAATTGAAGAAATAAAGCTTGGGCCTTCAGGATGGAGTCGGGGACAACGCTGGCGACGGGTTGCGGCGGAAGGTCTAGGAGTATTCGCTATCGTTTTTACGGCGGGCGGTGGTTCAATCGCCAATCAGCTTTCGGGCGGACAGGTCGGGCTGGTGGGGGCGGCCTTTATCTCCGGGCTGGCAGTCATGGCGATGATTTACGCCCTGGGCCATATCTGCGGCGCGCATTTTAATCCGGCAGTCACACTGGCCTTTGCCACCGTTCGATATTTTCCCTGGCGCGAAGTACCGGGTTATCTATTTGGACAACTGGCAGGCGCTGTTATAGCTTCTACCACTCTCAAGCTATTATTCGGTGAAGTGGCCCGCCTGGGGGCGACTACCCCCGCCGGGAACGTCTGGCAAGCCCTGGTTTTGGAAGCTATCATCACCTTTTTCCTGATGTTCGTAATTCTTGCGGTGGCAACCGATGGGCGGGCGGTGAGCCAGACCTCTGGACTCGCCATTGGCGTAACCGTTACCTTTGCTATTCTGCTAGCCGGGCCGATAACTGGAGCTTCGATGAACCCGGCCCGCAGCTTTGGCCCGGCTTTGCTTTCCGGCACATGGCAGGACTGGTGGGTTTACTGGCTCGGCCCGGTGGTCGGGGCAGTTTTGGGAGCAGCGGCTTATCAACTTTTACGCGGCGAAGAAGCTAACCAGGAAGGGGGCTTTACCCATGAGCGACACTAGCAAAATCCGAGTACTGTTCTTATGTACCCATAACTCGGCCCGCTCCCAGATGGCGGAAGGTTTGTTGCGCTCGATGGGACAGGGGCGGTTCGAGGCTTTTAG
Organism: Chloroflexia bacterium; assembly: GCA_038245615.1. Classification (GTDB taxonomy): domain Bacteria; phylum Chloroflexota; class Chloroflexia; order Chloroheliales; family Chloroheliaceae; genus 54-19. The sequence goes on from JBBRSG010000074.1 coordinate 28,270, forward strand.
TGCCGGAACTGAGGCGACCCTGGTACGTCCTTTGGCAATCCGGGCGATGGACGAAATCGGAATAGATATTCGGAATCAGTATTCCAAAGTCCTGACCGAATACCTGAGCCAGCCTTTTGATTATGTCATCACGGTCTGCGACCAGGCCAACGAAAGCTGCCCAGTCTTTCCCGGTGCGACCAATCGGCAGCATTGGAGCTTTCCCGACCCCTCCCAAGCTACTGGCCCGGAGGAAACCCAACTGGCGGTCTACCGCGAGGTACGCGAAGCTATCACCACTCGTCTACGTGGGTGGATAGCTACTAAAAGTTAGCAGTGGTCAGTAGTCAGTAGTCGGAAAAGTTCTGAGTGCTGAGTAAATTCGGCTATAACTGGCATTTTAACTTAAAGTTCAAAACTCAAAACTCAAAACTATGTTTCTGACCACTGACCACTGACCACTATTATTAAAAAGGAGAACATTATGAGTACCAAAACTGGTTTGACCGCGAGTGCGGTTGAATTTGCGACTGAAACCCGCGTCCATGTGGCGATAAATGTGAGCGCAGTCGAGCAATCCCTGAATTTTTATCAGGTGCTGTTCGGGCAAGCTCCGACCAAAGTCCGGCCCGGTTATGCCAAATTCGAGGTCGTCAGTCCGCCGGTGAACTTCACCCTGAATGAAAGCACCGAGGCCAAAGGCAAAGGCCCGCTATCCCATCTGGGTATCCAGGTCAAAAGCACCGAGGACGTGATAGCAGCTAAAAGCCGCTTTATCGAAGCAGGTCTGGCGACCTTCGATGAAGAAGACGTGACCTGTTGCTATGCGGTACAGGACAAAGTTTGGGTCCACGACCCGGATGGTAATGAGTGGGAATTTTTCGTGGTGCTGGAAGCTGATGCTCCCTCTCGCGCTCCGATTACGGCAGACGGCGAAGAAGCGATGTGCTGCACCCCTAATCTGACCAATCTTAAGCAGAGCAAGCTGATACCGCTGGCTACCGTCGGAACGGGTTCTTGCTGCTAATAAACCACATTGTTCGCGGTGGTTAAAATCCCGACCTGGTGCTATAATCGGATGGTCAAAGCTATTTAGAGGCTTTGACCATCCGATTATATTTAATATTGCTAGAAAGACAGGTACATAATGTTCTGGCAAAAACGGGTCGAACCCGGCCCTGGTCAGGAATCGGTTTGGGACTATCCCCGTCCGCCCCGCCTGGAAGCTTCTACCAAACATATCCAGGTGATTTTTAATGGCGAAGTTATCGCCGATACCCATCGGGCCAAACGGATTCTGGAAACCAGCCATCCACCGGTCTATTATATTCCGCTCGAAGACCTCAAAATGGAATATTTTTCGCCTACTACGCGATCCACTTTCTGCGAGTGGAAAGGGGCGGCCTCGTATTACACAATTACGGTGGGCGATAGGAGCGTTCCAAACGGGGCGTGGTATTACCCCAATCCCAGCCCGGATTACGTGGCGATAAAGGATTACGTGGCTCTTTATCCGGGCAAAATGGAAGCCTGTCTGGTGGATGGCGAAAAGGTCGTGGCCCAACCCGGTGATTTTTATGGCGGCTGGATTACCCATGATATTGTCGGGCCGTTCAAGGGCGGTTGATTTTAGTCCAAAGGGGCAGGTTATTATCTTATGAAGCAGCTTGAGAAACTCTGGAAAGCTTTTTGCTACGCGGTCTGGTGGATTTGCCACGAATGGCTGTTTGACCTGGGATTTTATGTTGCCCCGGTGGTGGGCTGGCTGGCTTCGCGCTGGAAGATTGAGGGCCGCGAAAAAATCCCACTCAAAGGCGGGGTAGTGCTGACCGTCAACCATTTAAGTCAGTGGGATTTGACCTTTATCTATAACCTGATGCCGCGCTCCGGCTTCTTTATGACCAAACACGAATATTTTGATGTGCCGTTTTTGGGCGGTTTTGTCAAACTGTTAGGAGCATTTCCGGTCAATCGGGGCAAATATGACCGTCAAGCCTTGCAACATGCGATTGATTTGCTAAAAGCGGGCAAGCTACTAATCGTTTTCCCCGAAGGCACTCGCTCTAAAAATGGCGAGCTGCATGCCGGACATAGCGGCGCGGCCTTACTTGCCGCCCAAGCCGGGGCGACGGTTGTCCCGGTGGCAATTACCGGAACTGAAAAAATCACCCGTCTGAAAGAATACGGGCCGGATGGCAAGAAAATCAAACCGCGAGTGCTGGTAAAGGTCGGTGAGCCATATAAGTTGCCCGAAACCGATGAGCAGGGCAAGCGGCCCAGCCTGGAAGACCAAACCGACCTGATGATGGGCAAAATCGCCGAACTTCTGCCGCCCGAATACCAGGGCGAATATGCCCCGGCTAAATTAGCGACTCGCAAAGCCGCCCGCCAGCAAGCTCAAGCCGAGGCCCAAATCCAGCGTTTGGCTCGTAAAGCCGCCCGCCAGCAAGCGCTATCGGCAGCTAAAGAGAATTAACCAAATTTACAGGATATAGAATGACCGATAATTTGCAATCTCCCGGCTCTAGTCCCCAATTGTTCAAGGTCGGGATTTTGACCCTAAGTGACCGCAGTGCCGCCGGACTGCGCCCTGATACCAGCGGCCCAGGTCTACGCGAGGTGCTGGCGGCTCAACTCGCCGAAGTCTGCGAGGTGGTGGCCTACGAGGTTATACCGGACGAGCGCCCTTTGATTGAGCAAAAGCTGTGCGATTGGGCCGATGACCTGAAATTGAACCTGATTCTGACGACAGGCGGAACTGGGGTCGCGCCCCGCGATGTCACCCCCGATGCGACCCTGGCAATCATCGAAAAGCAAGTACCGGGGATGGCAGAGGCGATGCGGGCCGCCAGTCTCCTGAAAACCCCGATGGCGATGATTTCGCGGGCAGTGGTTGGTATCCGGGGAAATACCCTGATTGTGAACCTGCCGGGCAGCCCCAAAGGCGCACGCGAGAACCTCGAAGCTATTCTACCAGCCCTGCCGCACGCCCTCGATAAAATCGCGGGCGACCCCGCCGATTGCGCCTAAGCCTGACAATTTTTTCGTAGCAGTTAATCTAAGTTTGTATTCCGAAGGTTTAATCAGTTTATTAAAGCAAGCGGCTATATCTTTTGAAGCTTTTCCAGTTAGATAAGTATTTAGCACTTTCGCTCCAAACTTTAACCCCGCAAAACGATTAGAATTCTGGGAATGGTGGCTGACCGAAGCTATCCCGCAAGCGTGGGAATTGGCGGAACAGTCTTCGACAACAGGGTATTTTCCGACCCCAGCCCCGACCCGACTTTGAGATTAGAA
>JBBRSG010000075.1:0-31098 GCA_038245615.1 Chloroflexia bacterium
CTGGGACATGCGTCGCAACCAGCAGCCTGCCCCGCCCGTAGTGTTTGAGATTAGTTCTTCCAGTACCGGAGCGGGCGATATTGCCCCCGACAAAAAGCCCGCGACCTATGGACGAATTGGGGTTAAGGAATATTTCGCCTACGACCCTTCCGAAAAGCCGGTCTGGAAGGACGGCAATAATCGGCGGTTGCGAGGCTGGCGCTATGAACAGGGGCCGCCAATCGAGCTTGAACCGGACGGACGCGGCTGGCTATGGAGCGAGCAACTTCAAAGCTGGTTGGTAGAAGCTGGACACTTACTCGTGCTTTACGATATTAACGGGCAGCTTCGTCCGTCGGAAAAAGAGGCCGATGCCGCCGAGCGTCTAAGATTGGAACAGCAATTAGCTGAGTTTGAGAGTCGCCTGAAACAACTGGAAGACCAAGCCAAATGAAAGATTTGTAAGCAGCGGAAAGGTTAGATTATGTCAATATCCAAAGAGGTCATAAGCACCGACAAAGCTTCGGCGGCGATCGGGCCGTATAGTCAGGCCATTAAAGTCGGAGATTTTGTATTTACCAGTGGGCAGGTTGGAATAGACCCGGCAACCGGCGACCTGGTAAGCTGGCAATTGCGCGACCAGGTTCATCAGGTTCTCAAGAATCTGCAAGCTGTCCTGGAAGCCGCCGGAGTATCGCTGCAACAGGTGGTCAAGACGACAGTGTTTTTGGCCCACATGAGCGACTTTGCCGAAATGAACGGGATTTATACCGAATATTTTGGCGATAATCGTCCGGCCCGCAGCACAATTGAGGTGGCCCGGCTACCCAAAGATGCTTTGGTCGAAATCGAAGCCGTCGCAGTAGTGGAATAACTATGATGCCTGCTACCGCGTCCCAACCAGCATTCCGGCGGCTTTGCGGCTGGTAGGCATTATCGCACTTTCGGTGGCGGGCAACCAGAACTTGACCTCAGTCCCCGCCCCGACCTCACTTTTAATACTCACCTCGCCGCCCATTGCCAGCACTGTATCCCGGACGATTGCCAGACCCAGGCCAGTCCCGCCAGTGGCCCGGTCACGGCTCTTATCCACCCGATAAAACCGCTCGAAGACGAACGGCAAATGCTCGGCGGGGATACCGCTGCCATCGTCCAGCACCTCAAACCAGACAACTTTCTGGTGGCTGGACGATAAGTCGGCTGGCCCGCTAACTTTGAGGGTGATATTGCCGCCCGCCGAGGTGTAGCGCAAGGCATTATCCACTAAATTGCTCAAAACATGGCCCAAAGCGTCCCCATCGGCTTTTACCAATGGCCTGCTCGCTGCGGCTTCCAAATTAGTCTTCAAAGCGATTTCTTTTTGTTCAGCAGTCGGGCCGAACCGCTCCATAACCTGCTGAATTGCCAGTGGCACAAGCACTTCCTCAATGTTCAGATGTTCAAGAGCTTGCTCGTTGCTCATCCAGACCCGCATTGACTCGACCATCGTAGTCAAGTGGCGCACCTCTCGCAAAATGTGGTTATGAATATCTTGCTGACGTTCCGGGCTGGAAATCAGGCCATCCCGCAGCACCTCGGTATAGCCCTGGATCGAGGAGAGCGGAGTGCGGAGTTCGTGAGCGACATCGGCGACCAGCTCTTTGCGCTTCTGCTCGGTCAGGCGCAAGGCGTGGGCCATTTTGTTATAGCTGCGGGCCAACCGGCCCAGGTCGTCCGGCCCTTCCGGGCCAACTTCCAGAGTATAATTGCCATCGGCGATGCGCTCGCTGGCCTGTTCGAGTTTACGCAAAGGGCGGATGACCGTCCGCGCAATCACCAATCCTAATAGCACGGCAAAAATCGCGGCCACCAAGCTGCCCAAGACAGTAGCTTGAAGTACTGGGCTATTCAGATTAAAAATAACGGTTTCCTCAATAACTTTATTATTGATTTTCATGCCAGGGTAAGGCGGCGGCGAACCCGGCGGCAATTGACCCTCATCTGCCGATAATCTGAACGGTTCTGAGATCGGCAACCCCGAATCTCGCAAAATGTTCTGGACAACCCTAAAATTATTGCCCTCACTATTGCGGACTATTCCGCGAAATTTATCAAGTTGCGCTTCGGGCGATAGTCCCGGCTCACTCAGCACGGCTTTAAGCTGGTCTACCGTAGTTTGGGCCGGGACCTGGTTCTGACTGCGGTAGTATTGAAATTGGGCAAAAGCCTTCTGAAAATTGGTTTCCAGGTCGCGGGTTTTATTGGTAATAATGATATTGAAAATTACTACCGAGGCCAACGCCGCCAGAAAAACCATCCCCGCCATGCTCAAGACAATCCGAGTACTCAGACTAAACCGCATTCGACCTAATTTATTCAGGCCCGCTTTGATCTTTAACATTTTACTTCCTTGTAAGCAGTGGTCAGTGTCCAGTGGCCAGTGGTCAGAAAATACCAGGCCTAAGTGCTGAGAAATTTCGATTAGTGGTTGTCAGTTTAATTCAAAACTCAAAACTTATAATGCTTCCCGACCCAACTTATAACCTACCCCATGAACCGTTTCGATAAGTTTGGGATTGGGCAACTTGGCCCGCAAATTAGAAATATGCACCCCTACCGCCCGTGAAGCCACCAGCGAGTCACAGTCATACAGGGCTTCTTCCAATTCAGTTTTAGTGTAAACCCGACCAGGACGGCGAGCCAGGGTCAGCAATAATTCGTACTCTTTGTTGGTCAAAGACGGCACGGGAACTCCGGCATAGAAAACCTCGCGGCTATCGCGGTTGATGGTCAAGCGCCCTACTGCAAAAAGACTGTTTTCCAGGGGATTACTATCCGCCGGAGTGGGAGCGGAGATTGGAATAAGCTGTTTGTCCATGCGGCGGAAAATCACCCGAATCCGGGCCATCAGTTCGCGGGGGCTAAAAGGCTTGGTCACATAATCATCTGCCCCGATTTCCAGGCCCAGCAACTTGTCTACCTCGTCGGTACGGGCCGTGACCATAATAATCGGCACATCGCTGACCGCTCGAATCCGGCGGCAGACCTCGACCCCATCCAGACCGGGCAGCATCAAATCCAGCAGCACAAAATCCGGCCTTTCCGCCATATAAGCGGTTAGGCCTTTGAGACCATCCCTTTCATATAAGACCTCGTAGCCTTCGGCCTTGCAGTAAATGGTCAGGTAATCGGTAATATTTGGCTCATCCTCGATAATCATAATCCGGCGTGGGCGGATTACCGATGAATGGTCATTGGTTGCAAGCGCCGTCGCAGGGTTAGTCGAATTATGGGGGTTTATAAAGTTTTGGGTTGTAGTAGTCATAATATGCCCCTAATTTATGAAAGTTAAAATGAATTTCTATCGTTTATTATTTTTCTAAGCTCTCAAAGAGTATCCAACCGGATTAAACCGCTTGTGGCTCTTTGGGCATAATAATCTTAACATACTCTGAGGCGAAAAAGCACCCCAGGAGTTAAATTTTGCAATTTCTTTGTAAATTTAACGAATTGCATATGACTCAAGCCGTATGGTCTGATAAAATAGATTCACAGGGAATCCTGGCATTGCTTAGTTTGCCTATGCGCTGAAAATTAGCGAAGGGATATATATTGATGGACGAGCCAAAAGATATTGTTCCGGCTGTAGAGGGTGGTGGACAGCTTGACCCGGCTATTAAAACCGACTCAAGACCTGCCGCGCCCCAGCCTGAAATAAAAACTGCCGGAACGGTCGCTAACCCACCGCCGACCACCGGCAAAGGCATCACTACCGAGGCCGGAGATGCCAGCGTCAATACCGCGCTAGGACGGCCCGCCGCTCCGCCCTCCAAGCCACGCACCCGCGTGGCCGCCCGCAAGCGCCGCAACCCCTGGGGCTGGGTTTTTATTATTTTACTGGCGGCGGCCGCTGGGGTTGGCACTTTCTTCTATATTCGTAGCACCCAGACCAACCCGGTCTTTCAAGGCCAGACTACCACCGCCACTACCCGCCTCCCGGTCAGCGTAGCGATTAGTGCTAACGGTCAGGTAACGGCAAATGCCGACCTGGGGCTGACTTTTGGTTCAGGCGGAACTTTAACCAAACTTTTCAAAAAATTAGGCGATACAGTCAAAGTTGGTGATACGCTGGCCCAATTGGATGATGCCGACTTGCAAGCTTCGGTCAAATCGGCCCAGGCCAACTATGACTCACAATTAGCCAGCTACAAGAAAAGCACCGAAGGCGCAACCCAAAAAGACCTGGATGTGGCGCAGGCTCAGGTGGACAGCGCCAAAGCTAACCTGACCAAGACGATTAATGGCACTTTCACCGGGCAGGATATTGCCAGCGCCAATGCCCAGGTTGCCAGTGCCGCCGCGAAACTGAACCAGACCCGCCAGGGTGGACAACCCTACGAAATTGCAGCGGCGCAGGCCGGGGTTAGTTCGGCGGAAGCTCAACTTGCCAGTGCCAAAGCCAACCTCGCTAAAGTTTTGGCGGGTTCGGATAACGCCGCGATTGTCAGCGCCCAGTCCAGCTACGACCAGGCAGTAGCGGGTTACGATAAAGGCATCAGCAGCTTGAAAGTAACCGTCACAAATGCCCAGGTCGCCCGTGACCAGGCTCTGAACGCCCTGAAAAACGCCCAGGATAAATATCAATCGGTCTATGCCGATAACCGGGATGCCAGTGGCAAGCTCAAAGATAATCTGGCCCAGGCCAAGATTGACTCGGAAACCACAGCCTATCGCGCTTTGCAGGATGCCCAAGGTAACTTTAACAAAGCCGATGCCTCCTTGAATGACTCCAAAGTGCAATTAAGCGCCCAGACCAGGGTTTATCAATCCCAGGTGGACAACGCTAAAGCTCAACTGGATAAAGCCAAGCAAGGCCCGACCCAGTCCGATATTGCTTCGGCCCAGGCTTCAGTAGCTTCGGCCCAATCTGGCCTGGATAATGCCAAGAAGACCATTTTGGCGCTGACCCCGACGGCAGCCCAACTTGCCGCCGACGAAGCTTCGTTAGCTTCGGCCCAGGCCAGCCTTTCCAAGTTACGGGGTGGTACTCCCGAAGACGTAGCTTCTTCCGAGGCCAGTTTGCGAATTCAGATGGCGACCCTGGAAGACTTGAAAAAAGGCACGAAACCGAATGATATTGCAATTGCTAAAGCTCAACTCGATGTAGCCCAGATTAATTTGGAAAAGGCCAAAGTTTCGGCTACTAATTCCATCCTGAAATCGCCGATTAACGGGGTAATAGTCGCCGCCGCTTTGACCGAAGGCCAGACTATTACAGCGGCTTCGGTGGTTTATCAGATTGTAGATGTCAGCGTCTTGCGGGTAGATATGAACGTCGGGGAAGGGGATATTTCCAAGATTAAGGAAGGCACTCCGGTGGCGGTCAATCTGGATGGTATACCTAACCGCAGTTATAGTGGCAAAGTCACCTTTATTTCGTCCAAATCTACCGTCAGCAGCAACGTAGTCAGCTATCAGGCGACTGTAACCCTCGATCAGGGTACTAACAATAGCCTTTTCCAGACTTATGCTTCGGAGTTCCAGAAGCTGCAACAAGGCTTCCAGCGGCCCGGCGGCGGTGGACAGGGTGCGCCCGGTGGCGCTCCCGGCGGAGCGGCGGGCGGCTTCCAGCTTCCGGCTAACCTGCCACGTGGAGCATCGGCCCAGATTGCCGCCGCCACCGGGATTTGCGGCTATAGTCTGGCGAGCTTGATACCTCAGCAGAATGCCGAGCAACCGATCGGGCCAAAGCCGGGGATGACCGCTAACGTCACGGCCTGTCTCAATCTCAAAGCTGGGGTGCTGGCAGTGCCGAACCGAGCAATCAAGACCAAGACCGAAAAAGGTCAGCGCATCCAGTACGTCGAGGTTTTGAAGGATAAAGACACCAGCCTTATCGAGCAAGTTCCGATTTTGACCGGGCTGGCCGGTGACAACTATACCGAAATCACCGGCGGCAACGTCAAGGACAACGATTTGATTGTCCTAAGCACCACCCCGACTAACCGCGCTACGACTGGTGGGCTTGGTGGGCCATTCGGAGGATAACTGGATAACTTAAATGTGGGGAAAATGTACAGTGTACATTTTCCCCACATTTAACTAAACTCGGTTTTGGGAGTTTAGCAAAGCTATCTTTAAATCACAAGAATCGTCTCAGGTGACACTCTTAAATTTATAATGTTCAAGGGTTCGAGGTTGTATGATAAGAGTTCAAGATGTAACCAAACAATACTGGATGGGTGACGTAGAGGTACAGGCTCTGCGCGGGGTCAGCTTTGAAGTCCATGACGGCGAAATGGTCGCTATTATGGGGCCATCCGGGTCGGGGAAATCTACTTTGATGAATATTCTGGGGGTGCTAGACCAGCCGACCAGTGGCAGCTATACGATTGACGATGAGGAAGTCGCCAATATGGGCGAAACCGAAATGGCCGAAATCCGCAATCGCAAAATCGGTTTTATCTTTCAGAGCTTTAATTTGTTGCCCAAGCTCTCGGCCCTGGCAAATGTCGAGCTACCAATGCTCTATGCCGGGAATTTTTCGAGGTCGGAGCGGGAAGACCGGGCGATTGAGGCTCTTACGGCGGTCGGGTTGGGCGACCGGGTGCATCACAAGCCCAAAGAACTCTCCGGCGGACAACAACAACGGGTCGCTATTGCCCGTTCTTTGGTCAATGACCCGGCGATTTTGCTGGCGGACGAACCGACTGGGGCGCTCGATAGCCACTCCACCGAAGAAGTCCTGGCGATTTTCCAGAAACTCAATGTGGAAAGTGGAATTACGATTATTTTTGTTACCCACGAACCGGATGTCGCCGACCATTGCCGTCGCCTGATACGGATTCGGGACGGTCATATTGAAACTGACCGACCAATTCTCGAACAGCGCTGGAAGTACCAGCAGCTACCCAGTCACGAAATTGAAGCGCTTTTGTGAGGCTATAGCCCATGAATGTCATCGAGAGTTTCAAGATTGCCTTGAGCAGTCTGGCATCCAATAAACTGCGTTCCTTTCTGACGATGCTGGGAATTATCATCGGGGTAGGCTCGGTAATTGCTTTGCAGAGCATCGGCGAAGGGGTAGTGGACAAAGAGCAAAAACGGCTGCAACAAAATGGCACCAACCTGATTACGGTGCAACCGACCTCCCAATCTATCGGCGGGGTGCGTTTGCAGACCCTCAACTCTAACCTGACCACCGAAGACTCCGACGCAATCGCCGATACTGACCGAGTCAGCAAAGCCTCCGCCGTCGCCCCGGAATACCAAAGTGGCGGACAGTTGGTCTACGGCTCTAAAAATACTTTCGGCATCGGGGTGGGAACTACCGAGGAATATCCTGCCGTGCGCGACCTGACGTTGGCAACCGGCGAATGGTTTAGTCAAAGCGATGTAGACCAATCCCGGCCGGTGATGATTCTGGGGGCAAATGTTTCCAAAGACTTGTTTGATAGTCCCGATGACGCTCTCAACAAGACCGTCCGGCTGAACCGGGTGAATTTCACTATCGTCGGAGTTTTGAATGCCAAAGGCGGAACTGGTTTTGGTTCGCTGGATACCCAGATTTATCTGCCCCTGACTACTGCCCAGAAAAAGCTCTTTGGTTTTCGCGGGCCGGGCGCAACCAGCACCGGCAAGACCGTAAACCGGATTATTGTCAAGACCGCCGACACCGCCAGCGTGAACCCGGCGATTTCCCAGATTACCGACCTGCTGCGTGAGCGCCACAAGATTCGAGGTGGGCAGGCCGACGATTTTGAAATCGTCAATCAACAAGATTTACTCCAGGCCGCCAAAGACCAACAGGCCACCTATACTATCTTTCTGTTGGTGATAGCCTCAATTTCGCTGTTTGTCGGCGGGATTGGCATCATGAATATTATGCTGGTGACAGTGACCGAGCGCACCCGTGAAATCGGTATCCGCAAGGCCATCGGTGCAAAACCAGTAGATATTCTGGTTCAGTTCATGATCGAAAGTATCAGTATTTGCTTTGTCGGCGGCTTGATTGGGGTAGTTCTGGGGGTAGCATCTTCGCTGATTGTTAATGCGACTGTACCGAGCTTGCCGACCTTGCTGAATCCGACCACTGTAGTTATCGCGGTAGTTTTCGCGGTAGCAGTCGGTCTGTTCTTTGGGATTTACCCGGCCCGACGCGCCAGCAAGCTCAACCCGATTGATGCCTTGCGCTACGAGTAAAAGCTTTTAGCAATAATCAAAAACTCCGCTGGTTGTACCAGCGGAGTTTTTGATTATTAGTGATTACTGCACGCCCAGCCCAATCGCTGTGACCAGCATCCCGTATACAAAAACAGTTGTGCCAGTGGTATTGTACCAAATGGCCTTGCCTTTGGGGTCGGCGATAAATTTAGCCTGGAGCGGAATTTGAACGAGCAGGAAAACCAGCACAATCAGCCCGTTTAGCCATTTGCCACTCAGGAAAAGCACTGGCAAAATCGCAATCTGGCATAAGTCCATGGTTATAACCGCAAGCCAGGCCGCCATTTTTGCTCCGCACATTACCGGGATAGTTTTGATACCCATTATGGTATCGCCAGCGATGCTTTTGAAATCGTTGACGGTCATAATTCCATGCGCCCCAAAGCTGTAGATTATAGCGGCGATAAGCGATAAACTGGTGATTGCTGACCACGAAGCCTGATTATTTGGGCCAAAGGTAGCACTGCCCGCCAACCAGGGCAATCCTTCATACGAAATGGCGACCAGGGCATTGCCAATCCAGCCATTGCGTTTGGCCCGAATTGGATGGACGCTATAAGTCAAGGCCAAAACAAATCCGGCTGCCGCCAGTAGCGCCACTGGCTGCCCCAGATAAATCGGAACGGCAACTCCCAGGGCGGTTAAAATCAGAATAGTCCACAAAACTTGCCCGCCGGTCACTTTGCCGGAAGGAATGAGGCGCTGCGGCTCGTTCAGGGCATCTACTTCTCGGTCAAACCAATCATTCAAGACCTGCGACAGGCCGCACAAAATCGGGCCAGCCATCAAGATTCCAATTACCAGCTTGAAGATATTTTGCCAGTTACCCCAATCCATGCCCACCGCCACCGCGCCACACAAAAAAGCCCACATCGGGGCAAACCAGGTAATCGGCTTCATCAGCCGCAAACTGTAGCCTAACCGCGTGACGAGGCCAACCTGAGTTGCTGGTGAGGTTAAGGTAGCAGACTGGGCGGGGTTATCCAAAGTAACAGGCACTACGGGGTGGGCGGGCATAGCTTTTGGTCTCCTATGGGATTTTTTCTCAGGCATAAAATATTAGCAGACTCCACGACTACAAGCTTAATCTAACCGCCAGTCATACTCAGTAGTTTACACTACCCCATCCCGTTTTGCCCAATACTGGAATCGGAAGGGTCGGTAACAAGGGTTTGAGATTTGGTTCAGCCCTGTCATTCTGAGTGAAGCGAAGAATCTAGATTTTTCGCTTCGCTCAGAATGACAAACTCAAAGCTGGCGGAAGAGATACAATTCTTTTGGCTCTGCCAAAAATCCGGGGGTCTGGCGCAAGCCAAAAAAATGTGGTAAACTCAGACCAAGTAATACCTCGTACCTACCTGAAAAACCTACTCAAAACCTGACCTGCGGCCCAATTTGACCGTCGGCAGTACAGGAGTTTAACGGATGAATACTAATAATCTGGGCTTTTTTAGCCGCTCTGCCGGAAGCTGGCGGCGGATAATTGGGCTAATCGCCATCGTGTCCGGTATATTTTTTATCTGGCAACCCTTCGCCAATGCCGCCGGGATAGATTTCTGGCGCAATTCCGATTCGAGTGTCCGCAACGAAGTTTCGGATATGGCGATGTTTGGCAAAAAGCTTTCCACCTCCCGCCCAATGCAGGCCTATTCCGCCGCCGAGTTAAAGCCCGGCAGTGGCCCAGTTGTACCTTCGCGATTGCGAATTCCCAGCTTGCAGATTGATACCTCGGTTGAAACCCTGGGGTTGCACAACGGCAATATGGACGTACCAAACAATATTTGGAACGCCGGATGGCTGACCAGTACCCCGCGCCCCGGTGATGTTGGCAATGCCGTACTAGACGGGCATAAAGATAGTGTCGAAGGGGTCGCGGTCTTCTGGAGCTTGGGTAATCTGGCAGTCGGTGATCGGGTGTATGTTTCTGACCGCTACGGCTACGAATTGACCTTCGAGGTGGTTGAGAAGCAGAGCTATGACTTGAATAAAGCGCCTCTATCGCGCATCTTTGGGGCAGCTTCCGATAAGAATCTGAACCTGATTACCTGCGATGGAACTTTCGTGCCAGAGCAATACACCTACGACCATCGCCTGGTCATTTACACCCGATTAGTAACTAATTAGTAACTAATTAAAGTCGTAGACAATTTCGCCCTTTAGCCTCTTGACGATTAGAATATCATATGATATAACTGACTATAGTCATTAATGATTATAGTCAGTTATTATGGTGTTTAAGAATGGTCGAGAATAAAAGCGGCGTAAGGGAACGCAACAAAAAACAAAAGCTGGAAAACATCCGGCTGGCATCCCAATTCCTATTTAAGGAGAAGGGTTACGAAGCAACTACTACTCGTGAAGTTGCAGAACGCGCTGGGATTGGCACTGGTACGCTCTTTCTTTATGCCCGCGATAAACAGGACCTACTGGTGCTGGTCTATCTGGATGCTATCGAGGAGCTAATTGAGCAGAGTTTCACGGGGCTGACCGAAACCCAGCCTTTGCGGGAGCGCCTGGTAGGTATTTTTAGCCATTTTCTACGCTTTTACGCCAATGACCCCGAAACCGCCCGGTTCTACCTGCAAGCCCTGACCTTTCAAAAGAGCCTGGAAGGGCAGCGCCAGGAGGCTGCCGCCCAAATAGCCCGCTTTCTCAACCTTCTGGCTGGTCAATTGGAACAGGCTAAACTCAGGGGGGAAATTAGCCTCGGTATTGACACAGTTCAGGCGGCCCGCAACTTCTTTGGGCTTTATTTCCAGACTTTAAGTGCCTGGCTGGGAGGATTGGTTGATCTGGAAACTGCGATTAATCACTCCCTGCGAAACGCTTTTGACCTACAAATAACCGGTTTACAACCTCCAAATTTGATAGATAAAAACTTTTAAAGAAACGAGCAACCTTATGAAAACAATTGTAGCTGGTGTAGCTGATGTAGCTGGTAATGAAGCTGATAAATCTAACGCGGTATCAAAAAACTATTCTAATGTGGCTCAGAAATCGGCCCTGATAGTGGGCGGCGGCATCGGTGGATTAGCCGCAGGTATCGCCTTGCAGCAGGTCGGGTGGAAGGTTAGCATTTTTGAGCAAGCCCCCGAAATAAAAGCAATTGGGGCTGGATTGTCGCTCTGGTCGAATGCGGTTAAAGCCTTATACCAATTGGGTTTGCGCCCTGAGCTGGAAAAAATGGGCTTTTGTGAAATTGCCGCGGGCTTTTTCACCCCCGAAGGCCAGATTCTGACCGAAATTTCCTATGCCGAGCTTTTAGAAAAATACGGCGCACCAAGCCTGGCGGTGCATCGAGCTGATTTGGTCAATGCCTTATTGAGCAAACTCGAACCAGGCACTTTGCGACTGAATGCCCGCTTGCTTGATTTCAGCCAGAATAGCCAGGGGGTCAGCGCTATTTTCTCGAATGGCGATATAGCCCATGCCAGGGTGCTAATTGGCGCGGATGGCATCCACTCCAAAGTTCGGGAGAAGCTATTTGGAAATTTCCCACTACAGTACGCCGGTTATACGGCCTGGCGGGGGGTAGCTCCTGCCCCGGACAAACCGTTCATGGCTGGCGAAACCTGGGGGCAAGGTCGGCGGTTTGGCGTGGTGCCGCTTAACCAGCAACGAGTTTACTGGTTTGCGACTGACAATCGGCCTCAAAAAGAAAGCGATAACCCTGACCAGCGCCAAGACGAGCTGGAGAATTTATTCGCCGGGTGGCATTTCCCGATTAAGGAACTTATCGAAACTACTCCCGCCGGAACTATCCTTCGCAATGATATTTATGATTTACCGCCGCTTAAAAAGTGGTCGGTTGACCGAATAACTTTACTGGGTGATGCCGCCCATCCCATGACTCCCAACCTGGGCCAGGGCGCTTGTCAGGCGATAGAAGATGCCCTGGTATTGGCTGGATGCCTGGCTAAATTTGAGGATGTCGCAATGGCTTTGGTTCAATATGAGAACTTACGCCGCCCTCGAACCAGCCTGATTACCAAAAGGTCGCGCCAGACCGGTCAAGTCGGTCAATGGAGCAATCCGTTCCTTATCTGGTTACGTAAACCCGTCGCCCGTTTGTTGCTGCCAAAATTGCAGGCTCGCCAGTTAGACGCAATTCTGGGTTATGAAGTTGACCAGGCCGTAGAAATAGCTCAACGTCGGTAATTGATTGCCAGACTGATAAAATCCTATTAAAATACAAGAGGTAATTATATTTTGTTTTATAGCCATTCCCTACAGTCATTAGCTCTTGCGGTATTCCCGGTCTGGTATTATAATCTTCTCACCATCTGGACAATTTTTGGTTTGGTAGCGTGAAAAGACAAAGGATGTGTATCTATGAGTGATGCAACCTGGGTACGGAGTGCTGACCGGGGCAACCGCGAGAAGATGATTGAACTGGCCCGCCAGGATTTAGCTGACCGGGTAGGAGTTGACCCGACCAGCCCTTTAATCACCGTCGAAAGCGTCGCCCCGGTCACATGGCTGGATATGACGATGGGCTATCCCCTGCCGGGCCGTAAGGTCGCGCCGGGAGTAATACCGGGCTATCAGATTTTTTTGAGCTACGGTAGCCAGAGCTACGATTACCATACTGGTTTCGGGCGAGTGCTGTATGTCCCACCCGGCAAAGGTCAGCAGCCCTTACCTGCCAATATGTTGTAAGCTGGCTCGGCTATCTATGACTTTATTCCTATTGCAACGGCCCGTGCCAGGCGTTAAGCTTGCCCCAGGCCGTTTTTGGCTCTTTCGATTTCGCTTTATTCATCCGGCAAGGTTGTGACAATGGCATCTGATAGCACTCCCGACCAACCAATTACCACTGACCGCGCCGCTGCTTTGGGCGATTGGCAGCGCAAGCTAATGGAGGACACCGTGTCCGCCACCGAAGATGCGCCGCTCTCTACAATTTTGGATACTTCCAGCGCTACCCCAATCGAAGAAGATGATACGCCGCCCGAAGAAAAGCTGGCCTGCGGGGTATGTTATCGCTATTTTGGGCCGCGCCAACTGACTGTCGCCTCTAAAGAACGTTTTAACTGGGAGTCATCGGTAGTGGTCTGCCCGGAGTGCTTGACCGAGCTAAAGCTGGAAATGCGAGCGCGGAGTAGCGGGCCAGATTTGCTGTTGGGGGTGGTTTGGGCCACTATCGGCCTGGTTCTGACTGGCGGGCTGATTTCGCTGGCAATCTGGTCAGTGCGGACTGACCGTAATTACCTATTCTGGCAATGGCTGGGGTGCTATTTCGCCTTTGTGCCGGGCTTTGTAATCGGGCGTTTAGTGCGGTTCGGAGTGGGGCGGCGGCACAGCCTGGAACAACAGCTAATCGCCATTTTCTTCACAATAGGCGCAATTCTACTGACCGCCTATGTCGGCTGGATTGCCGATAATAACAACTTTCTGGACACTCTCTCGCGCACTACCGACCATCGGGTAGTTTTATTGCCCTTCGATCTCTTTATTAGCTCACGGTTGTGGCCTGCTCTGACCAATTTTGCGGCCCTGGACAATCTGCTTTTCCGGCTGGGAATTGATTTTGGGATTATCCTGGGGCTGGCGGTAGCTTTCTTCACCAGCGAAGGGGCGCGAATCTATACCCGCCCCTTCGTCAAAAAATGAGCTAAGTATTTGGTAACTATACACCCCCTGTCATTCTGAGCGAAGCGAAGAATCTTTATCCTTCGCTTCGCTCACACCCCATAAAGGGGCGTGACAAATTCAAGGCGGGCTGAACTGTTAGAGTATTTGTACATCTATCGCGGCCCGGTAGGTAGGTTTCTAGTTCAACCCCCCAAAGACGAAGCTGACCAATTCCTGCTGCGATTTAACTCTTTCCTCTGGTGATTTTTCCTGAACGGTTTTAGCCGATATAAAAACATCTTCCAGGCTGCTTTTGATGGCATCCAACCCCTTGCCAACCGGCGGGAGTTGCCCGTTTTCCGGCACGTCCAGCCCGGCCTTTGCCATAACATCTTCGGCGGCATAAATCGGGCTACCCGTCCGCAAAGCCAGGGCCAGAGCATCGCTGGGGCGGGCATCCACTTCCTGAAACTGGTCGCCCACTCGCAACCGGGCAATCGCATAAAAAGTCTCATCTTTGAGGCTTTCGATGCGGATTTCCTCCAGGGTTGCCCCGCTCGCTTCCAGCAGCTTTGCCATAAAGCTAAAAGTAAGCGGGCGCGGTACCGGCACTTCGCGCAAGGCCAGCGCAATACCTTCACCCTCGTATTTACCGACCCAAATGGGCAAGGCCCGCTGGCCACTTTCGTCCAGTAATACTACCGCATAATGGGAACGCTGGCCCTCGCCCGCTTGCGGCACAACATCGGCTACCGTAACTTTAAGCATATTTTTCCTCCGCTTGATTTGCTTGTTTCTCTTTTTTGAAGCAGATTGTGGGTTATCTTTCGGCTCGGCCTGGGCTAAATCGAGTTCGGGCCACAACTGCTGTTTTAGCTGTTGCCGCGATTTGTGCAGCCGACCTTTGACCGCCGTCACCGAAATATCCAAAAGCGCAGCAATCTCCGGCAGGCTCAATTCCTGATAATAAAACAATAGGGTTGCCGTCCGGTTAGCCGCCGAAAGCTGCCTGACCGCCCTCAAAACGATATGATGCAACTCGCGCTGTTCGGCGACCTCAATGGGGTCGAGTTCCGGGCTACCAAAAGCCACTGTCTCGAAATACTGACCTCCCGCCAGCGTTTCAAGCGAAAAAGTTTCGGCCTTCCGGCGACGCAAATGGCTACGACACACATTCAGCACAATCCCATACAGCCAGCTTTTGAAGCGGGCGCTATCCCGCAGGTATTCCAAAGAAAGGTAGGCCTCCAGAATAGCCTCCTGGGTCAGTTCCCGCGCCAGTTCGGGGTCATGAAGCATACTTTCAGCCAACCGCCGGGCCATCGCCTGATGACGCTCGATCAAATCGCCGAAAGCGGCTTTCCGGGTTTCGGCCTCGCCAGTGCGGGCCAGCTCTACCAATTCTTTATCGCTTTTGTTTTGCATCACATTATTATAGTGGGAGTTTTGCCCACTATGGTTACTTTTTAAACGTTTAAGAATTAGCGCGTCATCTGCCTAATTTCGGTCTAATGCAACTCTCTTGCGCAGTTGGCCTTGAAATGCTACACTCTTGGGTGTGAGCTTAGTGAGTTTAAGTGCTTTAGACTAGAAATACAGGAAAAATCAAGTAGCGATGGCAGTTGCAAATCATTCCCCGTCCCCGGTAGATAAGTCTGACAAAAATCCGGCCCGCCCCGATAGTCCGGCGGCACGAGCCATGCGATTTTTGGTCGGTAGTGTGTTCGGGATAATTTTTATTGCCCTGTGCTTTGTCATGCTCAGTGTGGCCCTCAAAGGGCCGGATACGCTCAAGGTCGAGGGTACAAACGGGCAAAGTGGCTTTATCGGGCCAACCCCCAAAGAGCGGTTGAAAGTCGGCGACCCCGCCCCCGATTTCTTGTTGGCTCAACTCGGTGGCGACCCGGTACAATTGAGCAAGTTGCGCGGCAAGACCATCTTTGTCAATTTTTGGGCTAGTTGGTGCGACCCATGCCGCGAAGAAATGCCCGCCATGCAGCGCATCTATCAGAAATACAAAACGGAAAATTTTGTGATGCTGGCGGTTAATATGAAAGAGACTGATGAAGTCGCCAAAGGCTATTTCAAGAGTAATACCTTGACCATGCCGGTCTTGCTGGACCGAACCGGGGAAGTGCCGGGCGGCTATCGGGTGACAGGCTTCCCCGAAACCTATATCATTGACAAAAACGGCAAGATTGGAGCGCTTAATATCGGCGCGATGAGCTATGAACAGATGGAAGACAAGTTGCAGACCACCTGGAAAGCGGTTGGAAAATAGTTTTGAGTTTTGAGTTTTGAATTCTAAGAACCTATCTCAGTAGGGGCGCGGCATGCCGCGCCTCTACAAAAATCATTCGCCGATTGGGATAGGCACTAAGTGCAGTTAAATAATTTCTAACCAGTTATGAGTTAAAGATGCTAAAAGACGAGTCTACCCCTACAAAATTGCCGCCGCCTGGGGGCAAAACCCGACCTGACCCGCTCTCGTTGGCCTACGAGGTGCAGGGTATTTCGCCCTGGCGCAAAAACCTTTCGGGCGAGGTGATGCGGCGCTATGTCGGTTTCTGGGGCTTTGTCGGGACACACTGGCTGACCATCCTGAATGTGGTAAACGGCCTGTGTCTGGCGGCGGCGTTTGCCGTGCCGTTGCTGGCGCTGGCGGGCTTGGATGGCCCGGCTAATATCGTTTTCGGCCTGTTTCATTTCGTTTGTGTCCAGAACCCGCACCACTCGTTTTATATCGGCGATAAGCAGATGTGCCTTTGCCAGCGCTGTATGGCAATCTATGGCGGGTTGCTCCTGACCGGGTTGCTCTTTTACTTTATTCGCAAGTATGCCCAACCGCTCAAGCTGTGGCAATTCGCCCTGTTCTTTTGCATCCCGATTGCGGTGGATAGTCTGACCCAGTTGGTGGGCTGGCGCGAAAGTACCTGGGAATTGCGCTTCCTGACGGGCGGCCTCTTTGCTATCGGGGCAGTCTGGACGCTCTATCCTCTTATGGAAGAAAAAATGGGCCGTCTGCGCCGCTGGGCGGCTATTAACGCTGGTCAGTAAGCAGGAATAATAAAAAGCAGGAGGGGCAGAGGTTTTGCCATGTCGGTCAAAGATTTAAAACCAGCGATAGTCATTCCCCATCACGATGAGGACGAGGAGTTGTTGCAAGAAACGGCCCTCGACCAACTCGACTACTATTGGGATATGCACCCGACCAAAGAGGATTTAATGGCGCAAAGTGAAGCTCAATTGAGCTTGTTGCTATATTTGGTACACTTGTTGCGCTGGTTGTACCGCCGCCGGGATTGGTTCATCGGGGGTGACATCAACATTTATAAGCAGGCCGACCCATCTGACAAAAACTATCCGATAGCCCCGGATGTAGCTTTATTCAAGCGAGCCAAAAAGAGCAAGATAAATACCGGACGTTTGCGAAGCTGGAAAATGGAGCAACCGAACCGCCCGGCCCCGGATGTAGTCTTTGAGATAGCTTCCAAAGATACCTGGCGCGAAGACCTGACCACCAAACCAGCCCAATATCAGCAATTATGGGTCAAAGAATACTATGCCTACGACCCCAACAGTCCCCAATATTGGAAGGATAAATCTACCCGGTTGCGGGGCTGGCGCTTTGAGGCTGGTCAGATTATTGAGATGCAGCCCAACGAGCAGGGCTGGTTATGGAGCGAGGAACTGGAAAGTTGGCTAGTTCCTGACAAAAAACATTTACGGCTATACGACCCTCAAGGCCAGATGCGGCTGAATGAGGCCCAGGAAGAAGCTTTGGCGGCAAAGCTGGAACGAGCCGCGAGAAGGTCAGCTGAAGCCGAATTACGCCAGGAGCGAGCGACTGTACTTAGGGAACAGGTCGCCAGAAGTTTAGCCGAAGCGGAGGTAGTCCGAGAACAAGCTGCCAGAAGTTTAGCCGAAGCCGCCATACAACAGGAACAGGAGGCCCGACAATTAGCCGAAGCTGAAGCGCGTCGGGAACAAGCTGCTATGCAACAGCTTTTGGGAAAACTTCGCAAAAAGGGGATTGACCCCGATAGCCTGTAATTTTTCGGTAGTTACTGTCGTTAATATGATTACTTACCCCACAATCGAATTGCCCCAAACCCCGGAGCTAGTCGCCCGAAATTATCTGCACGTTAATCCGCGCTATTTCCCCTATATCGGTGGTTCGGAATATTATATGCAACAATTGGCAGAGCGGTTGGCAGCGGCAGAACCAGCCTCGCAGGTGGCGGTTTACACTACAGATGCCTGGGATTTGGAGCATTTCTGGAGCGCCAAGCGTCGCACGATAAGTGAACCGCGCACCCGCCTCAATCAGGTGAACATCCGGCGCTTTCCGGTGCGGCGCTTTCCGCTTATCTCGCCCCTGTTTTACCCCGCAATGCGACGTATCCTCTCAATTCTCAGTGAAGCACCCGTGCCGGACAAAGTAGCCCTGCCACTGCTGACCCAACTTTGCCGAACTACCCCTCTTGTACCTTCGTTGGCCCGCAGCTTGAAACACGAAAATCAGCGTTTTGATTTGATTCACGCCGCCAACGCTCCACTCGATAGCCTGATTCGGGCCGCTTATACTCATGCCCGCCGCCAGGATGCTGCCTTTGTGCTGACTCCTTTTGTCCACCTGGGCGAACCGGCAAACCCGGCAGTACGTCGCTTTTATACTATGCGTCATCAACTCGAATGGATGAAGCAGGCCGAGGCGGTTTTGACCATGACCAGCCTGGAACGCGATTTCTTGCGAGACAAGGGCGTGCCAGAAGCTAAAATGCACGTGGTTGGGGTCGGCCTTGACCCCGCCGAAATTGCCGGTGGCGACGGGGACAGTTTTCGGCAGAAACACAACCTTGAAGGGCCGTTAGTCTTTTTCCAGGGGACAGCGGCTTACGACAAAGGAACCCAGCATACTGTCCAGGCTATGCAACGGCTCTGGCAGCAAGGTTTTGAGGCCAGTCTGGTAATTGCCGGGCCGATTATGACCCATTTCCAGCATTTCTTTGACGAACTGTCGGAAAGCGACAAGGCCCGAATTCGGCTGCTGGGCTTTATTTCGCCTCAAGAGAAACGCGATTTATTCGCGGCGGGCGACCTGTTTGTAATGCCGTCGCGCACCGATAGCTTTGGGATTGTATATCTGGAAGCCTGGGTCTGCGGCAAGCCGGTGATAGGAGCGCGGGCGGGGGGAGTTCCGGCGGTAATTGACCATGAGCAGGACGGTCTGTTGGTCACTTTCGGGGCGGTTGAGGAATTGGCGGATAGTATCAGGACGCTCTTGCAAGACCGGGGATTAGCCCAGCGCATGGGACAGGTCGGACGCGAAAAGATGCTAACCCGCTATACCTGGCCTATCGTTTTCGGCAAAGTTTATGAGATTTATCAGGCAGTGTTGAAATAGCTTACCTGACTCATCCCTCATGGCTTTCAATCGTAAATCGTAAATCCCTACCTCAGTCCTCAGTCCTCTACTCTAGCGCCGCCCCGGAATTTGTCCGACCACTGCCGCCGCCTGACCCGCCCATTCCAGCGCGAAATTCGCCAGAATCCCCAGCCCAATAGTAGCTACCGCCGTCCCTATCAGCACCAGACCCAGCGCGAAGGCCGGACGGCCTCTCGCCGTGGTAGGGCGCTCCTGGGGCAGTGAGGCCGGGCGCAAGTACATCTGTACCACAATCCGAAAATAGTAAAATATCGCCGCGATACTGGTCAGCACCCCAACGATGGCGAGGGCGATATTCCAGCCGCCACTCTGAATTGCCGCCCCAAAAACCAGGGCCTTGCCAAAGAACCCCGCCGTCGGCGGAATGCCGCCCAGCGACAACAAACAGACCGTCATAATTGCCGCCAACCAGGGATGCTCGCGGTTGAGGCCCGCGTAGTCGGTCAGGGCCAGGCCTTCTCCTAGCGGGCCTTCCAGGGCCATCACTACCGCAAATGCGCCCACCGTCATCAGGGTATAGGCCATCAGGTAAAATAGAATGCCACTCCGCCCCAAATCGTTATCCGCCACCAACCCGACCAGCAAATACCCGGCGTGGGCTACTGAGGAATAGGCCAGCATCCGCTTGATATTGGGCTGCGAAAGGGCCAGTAAATTGCCGCCCACCATCGTTACAAGGGCCAGCACCCACAAAATCGGTTTCCACTGGTCGGCGATTGGGCCAAAAGCCCCTGAAAAGACCCGCAAGAAGGCCGCTACTATCGCGGCTTTAGTGCCGACTGCCATCAGCGCCGTAACCGGAGTGGGCGCACCTTCGTAGACATCCGGGGTCCACATATGGAACGGTATCGCCGAAATCTTGAAGGCGAACCCAACCGTAATTAAGGCCAGCCCGATTAGTACCAGAATCCCGTTGTTACCAGTCACTTTGTTGACCGTCAGATATTGCTGAATCCCGCTATAGCTGGTCGTGCCGGTTGCCCCGAACATCAGGGCAATGCCATAGAGCATTATCGCCGAGGCGAAGCTGCTTAGTATAAAATATTTGAACCCGGCCTCGTGGCTGCGGACGCTGCGGGGCAAAAATCCCGCCAGAACATATAGCGCCAGCGAGAAAAGCTCCAGAGCGATAAAGAAAATCATGAAGTGGGCGGCAGCCGCCAGCAGCCACATGCCGGTAGCCGCCGCGATCACCAGGGCGTAGTATTCGCCGGTAGCTTCGATGCCAATCCGCGAAAGATAATCGGGTGAAGCCAGCACCACCAAGAGAGCCGCCCCAAAGATGATTATCGCCATCAGGCGGCTCAACTCGTCGGCGGCGACCATATTCTGAAAGACGGGTGCGCCAATAGTCCCCTTCTTGGGCAGCTCTATCAAAAAGCTCGATAGCAAGGCCAGTCCTGCAACTGCCGCCGCAATCCACGAGATAGCCGCCCGGCGGGTTTTGCCCAAAAATACGTCCGCCAACAGCAGCACTAATATTCCGCCACTGGCAACCCAGCACGGCCAGAGTGCGCCCCATTCCAGTTTGCCCAGCTTGTCCAGTTCTTCCTGGGTAATCGTAACCTGGGCCAATATCGAGCTAATCAAGCTTCTCTCCTAAAATTTAGCTGCCAGCTATCAGCTATCAGCCGTCAGCTTAAATATCCCTTTATTCTGGAAGATAAGGCTATGGGTAAAATCCATTGGCGGAGCAATGTCCCATAAAATGCCCCCACCTCCCGCCTTTCCCCTCAGTCCTCAGTCCTCAGTCCTACCCTATCTCCCCAGCCATTCGTTAATCGTGGTGTCCAGTACTCCCGTGACCAGCGAGGGTGCAACTCCTAGCAGGATAATCAGCAAGACCAGGGGGACAAACAAGATATACTCTGAGCGCAGCATATCGCCGCCGGAGGTAGCTAAATTCTCGGTTTGTGAGCCATGCCAGGCGGTCTGGAATAGGCGCATGATGTACCACGCCGCCAGGACTACCCCCAAGACCGCAATCGCGGCATATATCGGCGAGGCCAGAAACGCGCCGCCGATTATCAGGAATTCCCCGGCGAACTGGTTCAGGCCCGGCAGACCGAGCGAGGCCAGCCCCAAGACCAGAAAGAGCGCCGCCATGCGCGGCCAGCGGTTTTGCAAGCCACCCAATTGCTTGAGGTCGTGGGTGCCGGTGCGCTGGTAGAGCGCCGCCGCCGCCAGAAATAGGGCTGGGGTTACTATCCCGTGATTAATCATTTGCAAGACCGCCCCGTTCACGCCCTGCGAATTAATCGCAAAGATGCCCAGGATGATAAAGCCCATGTGCGATAGACTGCTATAGGCCAACAGCCGTTTGATGTCGGTCTGGCCCAGGGCTGCCAATGCTCCATAGATAATCCCAATCAAGGCCAGCACGCACAGCCAGGGCGCGAAATCGTCGGCTACCGCCGGAAAAAGAAAGATGCCAAAGCGGATAAAGCCGTATGCCCCGGTTTTGGACATTGCCCCGGCGATAAGAGCCAGGGCTGGAGCGGGAGCTTCGGCGTAAGCATCCGGCAACCAGGTATGGAACGGCCAGAGCGGAACTTTGACTACGAAGGCGGCGGCAAAGCCCAAAAATAGCCAGCTTTGGGTTTGGGGCGAAAGCGCCTTAATCGCCTTCTGGACATCGAGATAATCCAGCGAAACCGGCTTGCTGATAAAGGCCAAAAATAATATCGCCACCAGCATCAAAAGGCTGCCCGCCAGGGTGAATAGCACAAAGCGAATAGCAGCCTTGACCCGCAATTGGGTCGCGCCCCAGCCGCCTATCAAGAAGTAAGCCGGTATCAGCATCACTTCCCAGAAGATATAGAAAAGCAGCAGGTTGGTCGAGGCGAAAACCCCGATAATAGCGCCTTCCAGCCCCAACAGCGCGGCCCAGAACAACCGAGGGCGGTCAGTCCAGGTGCGGGCAGCAAAGACCGCCATCAGCCCTAAAAAGGCGGTTAGAGCGATGAGCCAAACGCTGATGCTATCCACCGCAACCTGATAGCGTAGCCCTAGCTCCTTAACCCAGGTAACTTGCTCGGCCCACCGCAAGCCTTGGCTACTGCCGTCGGCAAAAAACAGCAGCAACCCGACTGCCAGCCCGAAAGTCACTACCGCAAAGCCCAACGCCACCCAAAACAACATGCGCGGCCCTATCCGGGAAGCCGTCACCAAAAAGGTCGCGCCCACAAATGGCAGAAAGATGATTATAGTTATCAACGGAAAATCGCTAAATGTCATTTTCTTCTCTGGAACATATTTAACAGGGATTTACAGGCTAGGCAGGATGATTATAAAGTCCTGTATATTTAGCGCAAACTGCCCTGTATCACCACATAAATTAAAATAGCCACTGTCCCCAGCAAGATAGCTAGAGCGTAGTTACGGACGAGGCCGGTTTCGCTCTTGCGGGCGGCCTTGCTGCCTTCCCACGATGCGCTGCCGACGGCAGTATCTACCGCCGCCCCTGCGCCGGGTTCGATAAATTTGGTCATCAGCCAGGCTGTCCCCTGAGCGGGCCACGAAAACAGCAACTTGTAAAGCACATCGAAGCCCCAGCCGTACAGCAGGAAATAATTGAGGGCCTGACGACCAAGTTCCAAAGGCGATGGCCCTTGCCGGGGCGGTTGAGGTCGGTCGGTGTAATTCAGCCGCTCGGCCCGACTGCTGCGCGGGGCGGGCGGGTGGTCGGCCTCCTTTTCGGCTCTGCCGCTTACCACCTTGCGAATTTGCTCCTCGCTCATGCTGCGGGGGGTGAGCATAGCATTGGTTATATCGCGGGGCGCGGCGGTTGACAGGTTCAAGGCCGTGACTCCACTATCGGCAACAACCGTCACGATAGGTTGGGCGGCTTGCTGACGGCGCAGATAGGTATAAAACCCGACTGCCAGGGCGATACCGGCGACTCCTGCCCCGACCCCCAGCAATAACTCGATAACTTCCAGGCTGTCAGTTTGGATGGGATACCACAACTCGCGGCCCGTTTTGTCAAAGGTCTTGAGCAGGGGCTTGAACCAATCATTTAGGAGATTCCAGCCGCCCGGCATCGCCAGAAAGCCGCCGACCACCGCCAGCCCGCTCAATCCTGCCAAAGCGAAGCCCATACTCCGGGGATTGGCATGGGGACGCAACTCGCCCGATGGCCCTTCAAAGACCAGCATATAGGCCCGGAACATATAGAAGGCGGTCATAAAGGCGGTGATAATCCCGACCCAGCCGATGAGCGTCAGGAAAAGCGGGTCCAGCCCCAACGGATTATACTGATTGGTGGTCTGCCCGAACAGTGGGAACGTTCCTAGAATCGCTTCTTTGCTGAAAAACCCGGAAAGCGGCGGAATACCGCTCAGGGCCAGCGCCCCGACTCCGAAGCCAATCCAGGCCAGTCGTACCGCCGGTTGTTTTCTAAGGCCACCCATGTTCCGCATATCCTGTTCGCCGCCGAGGGAATGAATGACCGCTCCCGCCGACAAAAAGAGCAGAGCCTTGAAGAAGGCGTGCGTCACCAGATGGAACATCGCGGCCTCGTATGCCCCGACCCCCGCCGCCATAAACATATATCCCAACTGGCTCATAGTGGAATAGGCCAGCACCCGCTTGAGGTCGGTCTGCACCAAAGCACAAGTCGCGGCGTAAAAGGCGGTGAATGCCCCAATAATCGGAATGACTACGACGGCCCAGGTCGAAACCGCAAAGAGTGGGTGAACCCGCACAATCAAATATACTCCCGCCGTAACCATCGTGGCGGCGTGTATCAGGGCCGAAACCGGGGTCGGGCCTTCCATCGCGTCCGGTAGCCAGGTTTGGAGGGGAACTTGGGCGGACTTGGCGACGGCGGCTATCAAGAGCAGCATCGCGGCCCAATCCCGCCAGCCTCCTGCGTTCAGGGTCGGGCTGGTCAGCGCCTCGGTAAAGCTGGCTGACCCGGTATTGGCAATCAGCACGAAGATGCCGAGCAGCAGCCCGACATCGCCGATGGTGTTCATCACGAAGGCTTTGCGGGCGGCAGCCACCGCGCTGGGCTTGTTTTTATAGAAGCCAATCAGCAAGAATGAGGCAAGCCCGACATTGGCCCAGCCAACCAACAACCATACAAAATTATCGGCTGTGACCAAAAGCAGCATGGCGAAAACAAACAGGTTGAGATAGGCGAAGAAGCGGCGATAGTCTTTCTCGAAGTGAAGATGTCCGTCCTCGCCCGGTTCAGTCATATAGCCAACCGAATAGACGTGGATTAAGAAGCCGACTCCGGTCACGACCAGGGCCATGAGCGCCGAAAGCGGGTCAGCCGCCAGCCCAAATGATAACCGCCAGCTTCCAGCTAAATTCCAGTCGTACTTAAAGAGGCCGTAGCTGCCCCAACCACTACTGGATACCAGGGGGGTAAGGGCCGTCACTACCGCCGCCAAAAATGCCAGCCCGACGGCAGCACAGGCAGTATAGGCCGCGCCTTTCTCGCTCAATCGCGAGCCAGCCAGGGCAATCACCAAAAATCCCAAAAGGGGAAATAAGACCACCAAACCTATCGCTTCCGGCACACCTTGCCTCCAAACCCTTCTGCAAAACTAGCTCAATCGCTGAAAATTTCAAACAATTCGGTTAGGGCTTCGTCTTCTCGGATGTCGCCCTCACTCTTGAATATTTCCACCTCGACCCGACCATCGGCAAAGAACTCTGCTTCCCAACGTTGTCCTGGCACGGCGATTTCGACCATAATGGCATCCCGAACCGAATCTAACTTGTAATGAATCTTGCGTTGCTCTAGCTCGGCAAGGAAATCAAGTAGCTTCTGCATTGGGTTGAGGTTGCTTTGCACTTGCTCAGTGGTAAGCTGGGGCATGTTTTCTATTAAACTCATAGTGACTCCCCCTCTCTAAACTACGATTATTTATCAAACCGACTATCTATCAAAACCTTCATAATGATTCCGTATCCGGTCGTGCGTTTCCGCACTCCTTTTACTATTTCGCCTAAAGTTTTATCCATCACATCATCCCAACTTGGCGAACCCTTTGGCAAAGGTACTTTTTTGATTTCGGCCTTTTTACGCTTGAGAGTATCCCGAACCTTTTCTTTTGGATTATATTTACTCGGCATAATCGGGTGACGCTATCTCCTCCAACTGTTATCTAAACAAGGTACTATTCCACGGCCCCTTCCCGATGGGAAGAAGAGAAGAGGGAGGTTAGGTTAAGTGGGGACACCCCCACCTCCCCCGTGCAAGGCGTTCCCCCTTGCCAACCGCCTTTTCCGACCTCTGAACCCCAACCCCCGTTAGCCTTCCATCGAGCGAATATCGTCTACGTCCATTCGTTTGCGTTTGCGGAACATGGAGACAATGATGCCTAGCCCGACGACGGCTTCGGCGGCAGCAACCGTCAGAACTACCAGCACAAAAACCTGGCCTTCGGCGCTGCCCAACGAGCCGGAAAAGCTGATTAAGGCCAGATTGACCGCGTTTAGCATCAATTCGATGGACATAAACTGGACTAACGGATTGCGACGCAGCAGTACCCCACCCGCCCCAACCGTGAAAATCAGGGCGCTAATCAGCATAGTAAAAGTAACATCGCTCATGAGGTTTACCTACGCTTTCCTAGCACCACTGCCCCAATCAGGGCCACCAGTAATACCAGGGCGGTCAATTCAAAGGGTAGCAAGAACTGGGTGAAAAGAGCCTTACCAAACGACTCGACGGTTCCATAGGTGCTGCCCGCTTTGGTGACATCGGCGGAAAGGGTCGGCTGAGTGCCGCCAGTAAAGGCCACCAAAAGCGCTCCACCCAGAATACAGGCGACCATAAGCCCCAGACTGATAGCCCCAGCCTGTTGCACCTTTCGGCGGTCACGCAAAATATTCTCGCCCGCCGGGTTCAGTAGCGTGACTACAAATAGAAACAGCACCAGAATCGCCCCGGCATAGACCAATAATTGAGCCGCGAACATAAATTGGGCGTGCAGCAACAAAAAGAGGGTCGCCAGACTTATCAGGTTCAAAAGTAACATCAGGGCGCTATACACCGCGTCCGGCATCAAGACCACTCCCAAAGCCGAGCCGAGCGCCAGTACCCCGGTAATAATCAGAACTACCTGCTCCATCAGGCTTTTCCTTCCTCGGCCTTATTTTCCGAATCCGGGGCTGCTGGTAAAGCTGCGGGACTACCTTGACCCGACAAGGCGAGCGGAGTACGCTCGCCGGGGGCGATGAGCGAGGGGGCTTTCCGCAAAGGCTGGGGGGTTCCCGCTTCCTGGACTTCAAGCGGCAAATCTCCCTGTCCGACGGCGGCGGCAGTGGTCTGCCAGCCATCAAACAGCCCTTTGTAAGCCGGAATACGCGGCAAGAGTTCAGGCGGCGGTTTGGCTTCCCAGGCCAGGGCTGCCCCACGAGTAGCCGTTCCAAGTGGCTCTAGCAAATCCTCTTTATTATAGAGCATCGACTCGCGGGTGTAGGTGGCGAGGGCCGTATTAGACTCCAGGGTAATCGCCCCAGTCGGGCAAGCCGCCTGACAATAACCGCAGAAGATACAGCGCAGCATGTCTACCTGAAAGATTTTGGCATAGCGTTCTCCCGGCGAGGTGGGCTTTTCGGGATTATTCTCCTCCGGCTCGATATAAATCGCATCAGCGGGGCAAGTGCCACTGCACAACATACAGGCGATACACCGTTCCAGGCCGGTTTCATAGCGATGCAAAACATGTCGTCCGCGCACCCGTTCCGGCAGCTTGCGCTGTTGCTCCGGGTATTGCACCGTCACCGGCTTGCGGAAAAAATTCTTGAGGGTGATACCCAGACCTTTTAGTGAGTCCTGGGTGGATTTTATCGGATTTGCCATTTATTTATACTCGTTATCATTACTATTCAAAAAGCTTGCCCAATTCAAGTTTGAAGCCTGGCACAACCTTTTCACCGTCCAGTTCTTCCGCAAGTTCAACCGTCTGGCGGATTTTGCTGCCCAGTCGGTAAATATGGGCCACTTGCGCCTCCGGCTCAATCACCCAGACCAAGTGAGTTCCAGCCCTGAAATATTCGCGGATTTTGGCCTCTATTTCGCCAAAGCCATTACCTTCCGAAATCACCTCTATCGCCAAGTCCGGGGCATAAGGATAACTACCGACCCCCGGCACTACCCGGTTGGCCTGAACAAACGAAACATCGGGCATACGAATCGTAGCGGGGCGGTTGGGACTAGCCTCTACCGTGCGGTAACGCAACCCGGCTTCGTACACTCTTCCCAGTTTGTGCTGTTTGACATACAAATTCAGGTAGGTTGACAAGTTGACACAGACCTCGGAATGCGGCTCGCCAGTGCCACTCATTTCTACCAACTCTCCTTCAACCAACTCATATTTGATTTCGCTTTCGGCTAAAACCTCGAATTCTTCCTGAGTGTAAATCTTTCGGGCGATATTGGTCTGAGGTTCGATAAGCAGAGCTGGTTCAACCATCATTGTCATAACCGACCACCTTATGTTTCAAGTCGCGCTTTAATAGGCTCTCAAAAATACATTCTCAAAGTTAAGATACTAAAGCCACAATAATACTTGTGACAGCCAGATTTAATACGGCGATAGGGATGAGAATCTGCCAGCCAAAGTGCATCAGGCGATTATATTTCAGGCGCGGCAGGGTGGCCCGCATCCAGACGAAACAGAATATAAAAAAGGCCACCTTGCCGATAAACCAGAGCGGCGCGGCCCAGTCCCAGCCCCAGCCCAAATCAATTATCGGGCGATAGCCGCCCAGAAACAGGGTGGTGGCGATACTGGAAACCGTCAGCATATTGACATATTCAGCGGCGAAATAGAGCGCCCACGACATCCCGCTATATTCGGTCAAGTAGCCCGCCACCAGTTCTTGCTCGGCTTCCGGCAGGTCGAAAGGAGCGCGGTTGGTTTCAGCTAGAGCCGCGATGCAATACACGAAAAACGAGACTATCCCCGGTATTACAAACCAGATGGTACTTTGGGCCGCCACTATCTTGTTCAGATTGAGCGTCCCCGCCATTACCAGCACACTCAGCAGCGATAAGCCGAGAGCCAATTCGTAAGAAATAATCTGGGCCGAAGAGCGAATCGCGCCCATCAGGGAATATTTGTTGCCGCTACTCCACCCGCCCAGAGTGATGCCATACACCCCCAGCGAAGATACCGCCAAAACATA
Organism: Chloroflexia bacterium; assembly: GCA_038245615.1. Classification (GTDB taxonomy): domain Bacteria; phylum Chloroflexota; class Chloroflexia; order Chloroheliales; family Chloroheliaceae; genus 54-19. Next base: position 28,358 of record JBBRSG010000075.1, read on the forward strand.
AAGTATACCGATATTTATATCCGCCAGCCAGGGTCGCGCCCCAAAGATATTGAGCGAGTCCGGGCCAATCGGAATGGCGGCAAAGGCGCAAAACGCCACTACCAGCGAAATAATCGGGGCAATCGTGAAAATCGGTTCGCGGGCCTCGCGGGGCGACACTTTTTCTTTGAAAAGCAGCTTCACCCCGTCGGCTAAAGGCTGAAACCAGCCGCCGGGGCCAACCCGATTCGGGCCGAGCCGATTCTGAAACCGGGCAATCAGCTTACGCTCAATTACGCTCAAATAAAGCGCCCCGCCACCCAGCACCGCCATCAACAGTAAGGCTTTGATAGTGTATTGCAAGAGGTCAGTCCACTGCATCAAGAACTCCGTCTAATCTAAAATCCAAAATCCAAAATCTAAAAACCCTCTGACCTTTGACTTTAGATCTGCGATATTAGATTTTAGATTTTAACCCTAAGCCAATCGGGGATTTCAATAGCCCCGGTTTCGGTTTCGGTGGGCAGAGCGCGAATGAGACCTTTTTCGCCCAACCCCGCGTAACTCAGCCCGGCATAGAGTGGTACACTCCGGGCTATTTCTTCAAACAAGCTGACGGGCTGACGGGTGACGACCTCCGCCCCAAGTCGGTGGGCCAGTTCCAGCAAAATCGCCGCATCAGGAGCAACTCCTTGCAACGGCGGAATCGCCGCTTTGGAAAGCTGCACCCGACCCTCGGTGCTGGTAAAAGTGCCTTCTTTTTCGGCAAACGAAGCCGACGGCAAAACTACATCGGCCTGGGCCGCCGTCTCAGTGAGGAATAGCTCTTGCACTACTAATAGTTCCAAATTGCTAAAAGCCGCCGAGTTGCCGCCCACTTTTTCGAGCTGGGCCGCCGGGTTCGCCCCCATCACCAGCAGAGCCTTGAGGGGAGTATCGCCGTTTGCGCCCAGCATTTCGGCATAGCTCAGACCGGGCGCGGCCTCGGTATAGCCCGGCCCAACCCCCGGCAACAGGCCCATATCCAACGCTCCCCACGAGTTGTTACTTTCCGCCAGCCGCCCGATACCCACGCCCGGTACCCCCAGTTGCCCGGTTGCCAGGGCCAATCGCGCCAGGTCGGTCAACAATTCGGGGTTACTATCAGGGGCATTTTCATCATAGAGGAAGCTGATGCGCCCGGCGCTTTCCAGAAGAGCGGCAAATTTCTGGGTAGCTTCGTCCGCTTCAGTCGGAGGCAAATCGGCAAAATAGGTCTGGATGTTGGCTTGCTGCAAGCCCTTAGCCACCCCGGTTTTGACCAGTTGCCCCAAGACTGCCTTGACCGTCGCACTAAGTTGTCCCGCCTCTACCGCTAAACGAGTTTTGGCAAACCGCTCGAAGGTTGGTGGCACAGTCCCGATAACTGCCAGTTTCGACCCGGCTTTGAGCGCCTTCTTGATTCGCAGCTCGATAATCGGTTGCCGGGCGGAGGGGTCAGCCCCTATTAATACAATCACATTGGCTTTTTCCAGCCCGGCAATCGTCGCGGTATGCAATCCCGGCAAGGCGGTTAGCGGCACTGTGCCGAACGCCCCGTGCTGGTGGTCAATATTGCCAGTTTCTAGCAGACCGCGCAAAAGTTTCTGAAATAAATAAAGTTCTTCGTTGGTATTATGTGTTCCGGCAATTCCGCCAATAGCTTGCGGGCCATATTGCTGCTTGATTTCTTTGAGGCGCGTAACCACAAACTCAAAAGCCTCGGCCCAGCTTGCCGGTTCAAGCTTGCCGCCTTTGCGAATGAGCGGGGTACGTAAGCGCTGGTCGCTCTGGATGAAGCCATAACCGTAGCGGCCCTTGTCGCACAGCCAACCGTCGTCTACTTCGTCATTAGTCCGGCCCATAAAGCGGACTACCTCGCGGCCCAACCGGGTGTCTATCTCGATATTGCAACCGACAGAACAATGGGCGCAGACCGCTGGAGTGTGGCGCAGCTCCCAGGGCCGGGCCTTAAAGCGGTAGGTGCGACTGGTCAGCGCCCCGACTGGGCAGATTTCGGTAACGTTGCCGGAAAATTGCGAAACATAGGGCTTGCCGGGGAAAGTGCCAATTTCGGACTGGTTGCCGCGCTCCAGAATAATCAGCCCTTCGTCCTGGACAATCTCGTTACCAAAGCGCACGCAGCGCATACACATAATGCACCGCTCGCGGTCAAGCGCGATGGTCGGGCCGAGTTCGATAGCCTTACCCAGATGGCGCTTTTCTTCCTGAAACCGCCCGGTGGACTGCCCGTAATCCACCGCGAAATTTTGCAAATCGCACTCGCCGCCCTTGTCGCAAATCGGGCAATCCAACGGGTGATTTATCAGCAGAAATTCCATAACCCCGCCCCGCGCTTTTTCGGCCTGGGGGCTGTCTATCTTGACCACCATACCTTCGGCGATGCCGGTGCAGCAGGCGGCTTGGGGTTTGGGAGCTTTTTCGACCTCGACCAGACAGATACGACAAGCCCCTAACGGGGGCATTTTAGGATGATAACAATAAATCGGAATGAACATTCCGGCTAATCGGGCCGCCTGCCAGATGGTCGAACCTTTGGGAGCTTGAACCGCTTGCCCGTTGATGGTCAGGTTTACTAATTCAACTTCTGCCATGATAAATCGCCTTGCTTTCGCCTTTAGCTTTATCGCCGAGTGGTATGCTATTTCGGATAAATCTTTGTTTTAAGGTTGATGCCAAATTATGGGCCGGAGCAGTGGGCCGCGCAGTAAGGTGCTAAAGCA
>JBBRSG010000076.1:0-30997 GCA_038245615.1 Chloroflexia bacterium
AACAAGCAACGCCCAGGAACTGGAACGAATCGCATAAAACAGGAAAAGAGCCTCAAGCTCATCGTTCGATTCGTATACAAAGCAATAGGGGGCCGGGTCGTGGCCGACCATTTGATTGCTCAGAAAGTGGCCTACATCGCCGGGATGCAGGCTGCAACAAAAATCGGTTAACAGGTTACATTCGCCCACAAATTGCAAAACCCGTGACAAATCGCTGGACCCGTTATAGGATCGGAGATTGGTAGGATCGAAAATGGACATTGTTCAACTTCCTTCTCTTAGATTTTCGCCTGGCTTTGAAAGCGGAATATTGCGGCGAACTTAACCCTCATCTTATCACACCTACACCTGCCGTGTTTCAAGCGAAAGTCCTAATTAAACTGCTCCATTTACCAAATCTCCTTTCGTGTGGCCCGCTTTTCGGCCTTCATTTAATATTTGCCCGCGAAGGGTCTGCCTGAAATTTAACATATAGTCAGACGGACTGCCAGCTCACAAGATACTCATTGTTAGCTCATTTTGACTTACTCTTTGCAAAAATTTTACGGTTAGAGATTGAAGTATGGGACAAAATCGGGTAAGCTAACCCTGTCTCAGTCATTTTGGTCAAAAAGATAAAGCTTAGGTAAGGAATTATTAGCCGAATGAAAAAAAGTCTAGCTTTTCGCACAATTCTAAATTTGATGCTGGTATTGTTATTTGTGACAAGTGCCGGAGTAGGGTTAGCTGCTCCGGGGCCACCCGGCCCACCAGGGCCACCCAAAAAAAGTGCTGAACTAAACGTTCTCAATAATCCGACGGTTATCAGCCCGGATGTCTTGAGCAGCGGCATCGTAATGACCTATACCCTAATAATCGAGAACGCTCGCTCCTCGCCGTTAGTCGCCAGGGATGCGACGTTTGAGTTGCCCTTTAACGGCGACCAAAAATTTATCAGCTTTAGCAGCGCCAATACCAGATGGACGTTAATTGAGCCGGTCACAGACACGGTGCGGGTAAAATTGGGGGATGTGGATATTGGCGAGCGCGGGACGGTGACAATCAAAGCGACTTTTGCTACTAACTACGAAAAGCCAATTTTCCGGCAGACGATTTATCTGGTCTGGCTGAACGAATTTGACTATCGGCGGCGAGGAACAAACCTGACGGCTTCGGTCAATCTGCCCACAGTCGGCCCAATTACCCCGACTGACCCAACTACCCCGACGGACCCGACCAAACCGACTACGCCCACCGCCACCGGGCCATTTGCAAAGGTAGCCGACCCCGGCGTACCCAACAATAATAGCCAGTGGTATTTCCCGGCGACGGGACACACTTTGCACGGTGAGTTTTTGAATTACTGGCTCACTCGCAGCACAGTGACAACTCCCCAGGCCGGGTTGCTGACTTTGGGCTATCCGACTTCGGAAGAATACCTCGATAATGGGCGGGTCATTCAGTATTTTGAGCGAGCAGTATTGGAGTTTTGGCCCGAAAACCCTAGCGACTATCGGGTGTTATTGCGCTCGTTGGGCCGTGAGGTAGGTCAGGTAGAAAAGCCAGTCACGCCCGGTACGCCTTCGACCAGCGATGGCTCGGTTTTCTATTCCGAAACCGGACATTGGCTGGATGGTCGCTTTGTGAGTACCTGGCAAGCGTTGGGCGGCTTGCGACAATTCGGCTTCCCGATTGGAGAGGCGGTAATCGAGAATAACAAGCTAATTCAGTATACTGAGCGCAATCGCTTTGAACTCGACCTGTCGCGCCCAAATCAACTGGTCTTGTTGGGCTTGCTCGGCAACGAGTCGGCCCGCGCCAAAGGCTATTTATAACCTTCCAGACCAAATGACTTGGTGGGGTACGATTGTACGGGCGTACTGCGGTACGCCCCTATCAACTTTGGATATATCTAACAAAATTGGGGGTTGGATACCAGGGGGCTTATCGTTTATTATAGGTTTGGGTCAAGGTTTTAAGATCAGATTTAGCCTGCTCGATAAGCTTGCGACCACTGTCCAGCCGGGTAAGCATTTCGGCGATATTGCTATTAGTTTTCTTTAGATTGATGGTTTCAAAAGCGTAGGCCGAACTTGAACCCATACTGGCATAGGCACTGGTCAAGCTGGCGTGAACCGCATTAAAGCGGGGGGAGGGTACTTTCAAGGCTTGAAAGCGGTCTCGCGTTTCGCCTAGCCCAACGTAAATCGTTCGGTAGCCATCATCAATCCTACAGCCGAAACCACCACCAAGCAAGCAACTATAAGCTGTATTAATGCGATTAGTGGTTAAATCGTTAATCTGGTTGACCTCGTTCACATAATTCTGCTCGGCGATAGTCAGTGGCCCGTTGTTGAACACCAAATCTCGCACTTGGGGAATTGCGACTAATCCGCCTGTCAATAGGATAAGCCCAAAAAAGCCCAACAAAATTTTATTCAGCCCGGAAAAGGGTTTTTGAGCCTTTGCTTGTGCAGCCTTTTTCTCCGCTTCCAGTTTTAACATTTTATTCTCGGCTACTAAAGAGTATGGGGCAGCAGATGGTTTTACTGCCGATTGTACCGGCGCAACTGTTGGCGCAATTGCCACTGCCAAATTTTGCCCTTGCGCCAGCATGGTCGGTGATTTTCTGATAATCGCTGTAATTTTCTCAAGCTCACCAGCGTTCTAAAAGTAAATCAAACCTCGCTAATCTCTATATTCACCTAAACTCAACACCATCAAAAGGAGGGTGCATTTTATGTGCAAACCGAGAGTTAGCTTGCTTTCAATTCTGGCGCTAATGCTAATGGGGCTGGTATTATCGGCCTGCGGCGAGGCAACCGTAACCGCCGCCCCCGCCGCGACTACCGCCGCCGCCAGCAGTAGCACTACCGCCGCCGCGACTACCGTCGCCGCTGCCACCACTGCGGCTGCCGCAACTACCGCTGCGGCGACTACGGCGGCGGCGACCACTAGAGCGGCTAGTGGCACTACCGCTCCCCCGGCGGGCGCACCGATTGCGGCAGACCGCAAGATTATCCGCAATGCTACCGTTTACATTCAGGTAAATGACATCGAGCAAGCCCTGACCCAGTTGCGGGCGCTGGCGGTGACGGAAGGCGGGCTAGTTTTTCAGGAAAATACCGGGGTGCAAAACGACCAGCGTCAGGGGGCGGTTTTGGTGCTGCAAATCCCCAGCCAGAATTACGAGCGGGTGATTACCGGCATCCGCACCGCCGCCCAGAAGGTCATTCGCCAGGAGAGCAGCGCCCAGGATGTCACCGAGGAATTTGTAGACACCCAGAGCCAGATTGACAACTTGAAGCGCACCGAACTGGGTCTGCAAAAGCTGGTAGATAAAGCCCAAAAACTGGAAGATGTGCTGGCGCTTCAGCGCGAATTGACCACTGTGCGGGGCGAAATCGAAAAGCGGCAGGGTCGCCTGAATTTTCTGGACAAGCGTAGCGCGTTCTCGACCATCACGGTCAATGTGACTTTGCCACCGCCGCCGCCCGTCACCCCTACCGCCACTCCCGAACCACCCAAGCCGGTAGTCGCCGAGCCGCGTACCTTCGGCACCGAGGTCAACGATGCCTGGGCGAAATCGCTCAGATTGCTAGGTCGCGGAATTACGGTAGTCGCCCAGGTGGTAGTATTCTTGTGGTGGCTGATACCGTTCTTGCTCATCGGCTTCGTCTGGTGGCGACTAAAGCGAATCACTGCCCGCCGCGCCGAATCGTGGCAGGGAAAGGAGTGAGGGGAAATCTGAAATTTAAAATCGAAGATTAAAAGGCAGAACACGGGAAAGTTATGATTTACCCCCAAAGGGGACGAGGCCGCGATTAGGGGATTCAGCTCTACTGTAATTCTCTGACTTTCGACCTTCGATTTCAGATTTTAGATTTTAGATTTTAGATTTGCCAAACCCGGCCCTTGTGGTGCAAAATAGGCGGGTGAAAAAGCAAAAATTGCGGGTCGGGTTCGATGCCCGGATGGTGGCCTATCGGCAGGCTGGAATCGGTCAATATTGCCTGAATCTATTGCGCGAACTGGCCCAATTGCAAGCCGGGCGCGACGATTTCGAGTTGGTCATTTATCAAAGCCGCAAAGAGCCGCGCTCTCCGGCAAAGTGGCTGGAGCTGGCTGAACCCGACCTTGCCATAAAAAAGCGGGTGCTATGGACTCCGCCCCATCATCGGTGGGAGCAAATCGCCCTTCCGATAGAACTATTCGGAGGTGGGCCGGAGGTGTTCCATAGCCCCGATTTTATTCCACCTTGGCGACGGTGGACCTGGCAAGGGGTACGGCCTGCGCCTTTCGCCTCGGTCATAACGGTTCACGACTTGGCCTTTTTGCACTTTCCGCACTTGCTGACCGCCGAAAGCGCCCGCTATTACGGACAGATAGGCCGGGCTGTCCAAAGCGCCGGACGGATTATTGCCGTCTCGGAAAGCACCGCCCGCGATATACAGACTCAATTGGGGGTTTCGCCGGATAAAATCCGGGTGGTCTACGAAGCGGCGAACCTACGCTTTCGGCCTTTGTCCGAGGCCGAACTGGACGAGTTGGGGAAAGGTCAGGCCATCGGAGTCGCCAAAAAACTGGGGAAAGCGGGGCTTGTCGGGCAAAGCTTTCTCTTGTTTGTCAGCACGATTGAGCCGCGCAAGAACCTGCCCACCTTGCTCAAGGCCTACCGCGCTCTATTGGACAATTTGCCCGAAGGCGAACCCGCTCCCAAGCTGGTCTTAGCCGGGCGGGAAGGCTGGCTTTTCGAGGAAATCTATCGGCTGGCGACGGAACTTCGGCTGGACAATTTTTTGGTCTGGTTGGGCGGGGTCAGCCCCGAAGAGCTACTTTATCTGTATAATAGAGCGGCGCTGTTGGCGTTACCCTCGCTCTACGAAGGCTTTGGGTTGCCGCCACTAGAGGCGCTGGCCTGCGGTTGTCCGGCTCTGGTCGCCGACCTCAGCAGCCTGCCGGAAGTGGTCGGCTCGGTTGGGCGCAAACTACCGCCCGAAGATGTCGCGGTCTGGGCGGCGGCCTTACGGGACGGCTGGCAAAACCGGGCTACTCATAAAGCCCGCACTTTAGCGGAAGGCCCGACCTGGGCCAGCCAATTTTCGTGGCGACGGGCGGCGGAAGAAACTCTGGTGGTGTACGCCGAGGCCAAAGAACAATGAAACTATTTTTTGGTTGGGGTAATCCCAAAGCAAGTCAAGAAGTGGAAGATAGTAGAAAATCACAAAACGTAATGAAACTAATCGTTGGTTTGGGTAATCCCGGCCCGACTTATGCCCGGAATCGGCACAATGTCGGGTTTCAGTGTCTCGACTTTATCGCTGCGAAGCACGGCATCAAGTTCGAGAAAAAGAATATGAAGGCCCACTGGGGTAAAGGGACTATCGCCGCGCAAGAGGTCATTCTGGCAAAGCCGCAGACCTTTATGAACGTGAGCGGGCAGTCGGTAGGCGAAATTATCCGTTTCTTCAAGCTCGACCCTGCCAAAGATTTGCTGGTTATTTATGATGATTTGGATTTGCCGGTGGGTAAAATCCGGTTGCGGCCCGATGGCAGCAGTGGCGGCCAGAACGGGCTACGCAATATTATCGAGTTGCTGGGGACGAACCAGGTCCAGCGGTTGCGGGTCGGGATTGGGCGACCTCAACACGGCAACGCCCGTGACCGGGTGCTGAACGATTTCAGCCGCGAGGAAGAGCCGGTGATGCAGGAAATTTATGGTCGGGTCGAGCAGGCTGTCCAGATGTGGCTCACGGAAGGGCTTCTCAAAGCCATGAATTATTATAATCAGAACGTAACTTAACATAAATGATAAAGACGGCTACAAAATGAGCCGTCTCATCAAGCGTTATAAGGTTTCAAAACTACGGTCATTTTCAACCAAAGCAAACTAACGTTTGCCACTTTGGTCAGCCCTTGAAGGCATAACGAGGTTATCCCAAGAATTATTTTTTCTTAGGGACTTCGCTGGTAGCCGGAGGGGCTTTTTTCTTACTGTCTTTAGCCGCATCTTTTTGATTCTTCTTCTTGGCAGAATCTTTAGGACTCTTGTCGCCCATAGCGCAAATCCTCCCTTCTGTAAAAATAGCGTTTTGCCGGAGCAGATGACTCCGGTCTTTGCAGTTGTAGCCTTATTGTACACACCTGTTTATTCTTGTCAAGCCTTTTTCCGACTTTGTAGAAGCCCTGGCTGACCGCAAATGGTTTCAATTCCAAACGGCTTTCTGTTATAATCGCTCCAGCTAAAGCACCACCTTTAAGGAGTAATCAGTATGGCGCTTGGAATTTCCAATTTGCCCAAATCGGCGGATACAGTTACTAAAAAGGCCGCTGCACCAAAAATCGCTCGCCCTCGCCCGCGTTATAGGGTGGCAGAGTGGCTGGAAACGCCGACCAACCGCCCCTTTACGGAACTAATCGAGGTAGTTATCCAAAGAATGCCAAATAGCCTGGTAAGTCATAGCCGGATTATTGGCACGTCATTAATGCCCTGGAAAATTATGTCAGGGAAAATGAATTGGGGCAGGTGGATAGCGAGGTTAATGTTATTATTGATGGTATGAGTGGGGCTAACGGCTGGATATCCCACGGCGCTTTTGCCGCCAATCGCAACCCGCTTAAAGTTAAGGAAAATTGGGAAGGTGTCCCGGATTGGGTTTTGGAGGTGTGGGCCGGGAACGAAAAGCGGGCCAACCGGATTACCGAAAAGCGGTTGCGCTGGCAGAAAGCCGGAGTCGCGGAACTTTGGGAAGTGACAGTGGGTGATGGGCAGAAGATTATCCAGGTCTACCGACTGGACCAAGAAGGGGTTTATCAAGCTTTGCCGATAGAAGGCGAGCTAATCTGTTCAGAAGTAATCGCCGGTTTTTGCATGGAGCAGGCCGCAATTTTCGCCAATTTGGTGGAGGAGTAGAAGCAATGGAAAAGCAGGCTTTGGTAGCAGAGTTGCTAAAGATTTTTGGGCCGGACGGGGTTTTATACACCGAGGGGGATATTATGGTCTACGAGTACGATTTCTCGTTGGACAAAAGTTTGCCGGAAGCGGTGGTTTTCCCCAGCACCACTGAGCAGCTTTCGATGCTGTTGGCTCTGGCCGCCCGCGAGAAAGTCCCGGTGACACCACGTGGGGCAGGAACGGGTCTGAGCGGCGGAGCAATCGCGGTGCGAGGCGGGGTGGTGGTGGCGATGGCCCGCATGAAGCATCTGCTCAAGCTGGATATTGCCAACCGCTTTGCGGTGGTGCAGCCCGGTCACGTGAATTTGGAGCTTTCCAACGAAATCGCCCCAACTGGCTATTTCTTTGCGCCCGACCCCGCCAGCCAGAAGGCTAGTACGATTGGCGGCAATATCGCCCTGAACGCGGGCGGGCCGCACTGCCTGGCTTACGGCACGACTACTAATCATATTTTGGGGCTAGAGATTGTCATTCCGGGAGGAGATACTATCAAACTGGGTGGCCCGGTGGCTGACCGTCCCGGCTACGACCTGACCGGGTTTGTGGTCGGCAGCGAAGGGACACTCGGAATTGTGACCGAGGCCACCGTCAAGATTATGAAGCAACCGGAAGGAGTCAGCACTTTCCTGGCGCTGTTCGAGGACATCGGGGCGGCTTCGGACGCGGTATCGGCGATAATAGGGGCGGGGATTGTCCCGGCAGCCCTCGAAATGATGGACCAGATAACGATTCGGATTGTGGAAGAAGGCTTGCACGCCGGGTATCCGCCCGAAGCCGGGGCCGTCCTGCTGATTGAGGTGGACGGTCTCAAAGAGAGTCTGGCGGAGTTGACCGAAACGATTATCGGCATTTGCCGGGAGTGCAAAGCTTTTGAGGTCAAGCACGCTACAACCGAAGAAGCTCGCATGAAGTTGTGGGCCGGACGCAAAGGCGCGGCGGGTGCGTTTGGTCGGGCCGCTCCCAATTTCTATCTTCACGATGGGGTCGTGCCGCGCTCCAAATTGCCGGAAGTCCTGCGGCGCATCGCCGAAATCGGGATAGAGTATAATCTGCCGATTGCCAATCTGTTTCACGCCGGAGACGGCAATCTGCATCCCAATATTCTGTTTGATATGCGCGAACCGAATATTATGCCGCGAGTTTTGGAAGCTGGCGAAAAAATCTTGCATCTATGCGTCGAGGTAGGCGGCACTATTAGTGGGGAACACGGTATCGGCACTGAAAAGCAGGAGTATATGAGCTGGATTTTCAGTGAGGACGACCTGGATACCATGCGTAAGGTCAAGGAGGTCTTTAATCCTGACGAAATCGTTAATCCCTGGAAAGTGTTCCCGACCCGCAAAAGCTGTGGCGAGATTTCCCTCAAAATGCGCTTGCTCAAGGCGCTACCAAACATGGATGAGGCGTGGCTTTAGTAGTGGTCAGTTAGCAGTGGTCAGTGGTCAGTGGTCAGTGGTCAGATAAATTCAGAGCTGAATACTGAGTAAATTTGGCTAGTGCTTGGTATTTTAACTCAAAACTCAAAACTTAGAACTCAAAACTTTTTTACTGACCACTGCTAACTGACTACTGCTAAAAGAAAGGTGACAGATGCAAACGATAAGCCCAAATGAGATGGCGATGGACTTGCTGGGGATTGTCGGAGAAGATGCTCTAACTACTCAGCCGGAAGCTTTGGCGGAGGTAGCGGTGGATGGGCTGACCCCAATGGCAGTAGTCAGCCCGTCCACTGAGGAACAGGCGGCGGCGTGTCTGAAATACGCCAATCAGCGCGGCCTGAAAGTAGCCGTGCGCGGGGGTGGAACTCATACCGGGTTGGGTAACTCTATTGCCGGGCTGGATGTAGTTATCAGTACCACCCGGCTGAACGCAATCACCGAATATAGCCCGGCAGACCTGATGATTGGAGTCCAGGCCGGGGTCAAGTTGGCGGACATTCAGGCCGAACTGGAAAAGAATAACCAGTTTTTGCCAGTCGAAGTCCCCGGCGGACGACCCGGCGCGACGATTGGCGGGGCGATTGCGATTAACGCCAGTGGCCCGCTTCGGTTAGTCTACGGCCCGGCCCGCGATTGGCTGATTGGGGTCAAGTTCGCCCTGGCGGATGGCACGTTGGCAAAGGGCGGTGGCAAAGTCGTCAAAAACGTGGCGGGCTTTGATATGATGAAGCTGTTTATTGGCTCACTGGGCACCCTGGGGCTAATCCACCACATGAACTTCAAACTGATGCCGCTGCCTCCGGCCTTTGCCACCCTGATGATGGCTTTCGAGAGCAGCGAAGTGGCCTGCCAGACCGCCCTCAAGCTGATTGATGCCGGGCTATTCCCTTCGGCCCTAACAGTATTGGATAGCGCCGCCGCCAAAGAACTGGGCCTGCCCGAAAGCTCGGCGACCTTGCTGGTCGAGGTACGCAATACCACCAAAGCAGTCGAGCGGCAGATAAATGACATCAGCGCCCTGGGTCGGACGGAAGGAGCTTCAGCCGTGGAAAGCGCGGGAGACCGAGCGGCCCAGAAAAAGTTGTGGCAGACTGTGACCGATTTTGGCTACGGGCAACGAGGGTCACAAGATTGCGCCCTCAAGGTTAGCGCCCTCCCCAGCAAGAGCGCCGAGGTCATCGCCACTTCGCAACGGTTGGCAGATAAATACGGCCTGGAAGTAGCCTGTACCAGCCAGGCCGGACACGGCCTGACCTGGGTCGCGGCGGGCTATACCGAAGATAGCGCTGCCGCCCAGTTCATCAAAGAGTTGACCAGTTGGGCCGAAAAATATGGCGGCTCGGTGGCGGCGGAGCGGGTATCCCTATCGCTCAAGCCACATTTGGAAGATGTGTGGGGTGCGGCCCTTACCCCCGGCGAATTCAAGCTGATGCGCTCGGTCAAGCAAAAGCTCGACCCCAATCAGACCCTCAATCCGGGCCGTTTCGTCGGCAAGATTTAGAATCTATTAATGAAATTTGTAAAAATAGAAAATATTTCCCCTGATAAAACCGATGAGGTGGTAATCACGGCCCAACTAACTTTGTCGTCTTCGGTAGATTTCGAGTGGCAGCTTAAAAGTCTGCGCGAAAGCGGCGCTCACGATTTGTTGGATGAGTTCGGCAAAAGCGATGACCATAGTTGGACTGAGCGCCCGGTACGGCTGGTATCGGGTCGGGCCTTTTTGGTACGGCTGACGGCCCAATCTGCGGGCGAACCGGCCTCGCTGGTCAATCTGCGAATGCAAGCCGACGACGATAGTCAGGAAGCGCTCAATGAAACCGAGGTGCGTGAGGTGGCGGAGTGGACCGCCCGGCGCTTTGACTGGGAAATAGACATGCAGGAAGTTCGCACCGCCCTGAGTGTAGACCAGTACGGTCAGGAATTATTAGCCCGCTTTTGGCCTGCCCGACCCGCGAATATGGCTGGCCCATGGGAGGGGTTGCTCAAGACGGTGGTTTCGGTCCAGATTTATCCCGGTTTGGCGACCCGACTGCAACAGGCCCTTTTGGACAACTACGGGGCAAGCCAGGCCAAATTCAACGGACGCAGCTATACCTTTTTCCCCACCATCGAGCGCATGGCGGAAGCTGATCCCGAAGAACTGCTGGAAATGCGCTTTAGTCGGCAAAAAGCCCGCTATCTGCCCGGTCTGGCCCAGATGATATTAAACCAGCCTGAGCGATTTAATTGGGAATATCTGCGAAACCTCCCCGGCCCGGAAGCAGTCGCAGTATTAGACGAGCTACCGGGGGTTGGCCCCTGGACTTCCAATTATGTGGCGATGCGGGGGTTGCCGCACCCCGATGTATTTATTGATGAAGCCGGGCTGCGTAAAGCTCTGGCTGCCAGCTATGACCGCCGGGCCGATATTTCCTCGGAAGAGCTTGCCAAACTCACCGCGATTTATGCGCCTCATCGTTCGATTGCCTGCTATTACACTTACATGAAGATGTATCAGGTCTAGCCGCCCAGCGGCCTAGCGGCCCAGTCCCAAAAAACCTGCTATTACACCTACCTGAAAATTTATCGCGTCTAGCAAGCCGCAACTCTCGTCTTTTCATCCTTCATCCTTTGTAACAGTTCAGCCAGCCTTACTGTTTCATTCTGAGCGAAGCGAAGAATCTAGATTCTTCGCTTCGCTCAGAATGAAACGGGGTGAATAGTTACTATCCTTCATCCTTCATCCTTTATCCTTCAAGCGTGGCATAGGTTATGCTTTATGCTGTCTATAGAAGCGGCTGAGTTTTCGGCCCAACTAATACCAAGTCTGGTTAAGTACTGTGCAACATAGTGGGTAAGGCGTACTGCGGTAGGCCCTTACTATCGCACGCACCCTATCCCAAATCAGCTGGTATTAGTACTTGGTATTAGTATAAGTAGCAAATAGGGTAAAAGGCTCGAATAAAGGGCCGGAGTTTGTTAAGAAAGAGGTAAAACTGTGAGTAACGATTGGAATAACAATAACAACAGTAATAACAACGATAATCAGGGTATTTTTTCAAAAGCGGGCAACCGGGTTTCCGCCGCGTTTGATGCCGCCCTCGGCAACAAAAGTTCGCGGGCCAAAGGTGAGGTAGATACCGGCGGACGCAGTGGTATACTTGGTCGGGTTAGCCAAGCTTTTCAGGCGGCTTTCGGTTCGGGCAAGCCTCGCAACCCACGTTAAGCCAGGTTCTAAAACTTCTGTAATCGCGGCTAGTTCCTGCTCTAGCCGTGTCATTTCTTTTGGCTATTAATTTTCATAATTCTTGCCTACCCCTTCCCGCAGTCGGCAGCAGTTTCCCAGCTGACCACCACTCCAAAAGTCGGCGAAAAACACCCTGCTACTCTAAACGGCCCAAGCTTACTCAACTTCCACTTTACTTCAATTTCTTCAAATTCTTCAATTCACCAAATTTACCAATTCTTCAGTGGTTTCATTCTATTCTAATCTCCTCTGCCCGTTTGCCGATAGGCTTGGCATTTCCTGCTTTCCTAACTGGTATCAACCTACCAAGTTTTTTCGGCTTTTACCTCTTGACAACTTTAATTATTAGGTTATACTAATAATATATTTTAGTATAACCTAATATAGCTATCTCGAAGGAGAAATTGAATGAGTGAAAATACCGTTCCGGCGACCCAGGTGATTGCCGTCAACGAGCTACGCTGGTGTGTCTTTCGGTTGCCGGACGGCAAATTGCAGCTCGATATGGGCGCGATTGCCTGGGTACTGACCCGGCAGGAGTTCGCGGCGCTCTGTCAGCTTACCCAAAAATCGCCCGAAGACACTCTGGCGGGGACGGTTAATCAGCCCGACACCGGCAAAGGGGTATATTTTTGTTCGCACCATCAGACCGTCGGGCTGTTATTCAACGACCTGTTTTTGCGCTTCACTTGGCCCGAATTTAACGCCTTGAACGCGCTATGTCAGCAAGCTAACCTCAAGCTGGGGCCACTCTCCGAGCGATTGATTCCTCAACCGGTAAAGCGGCCCGGATTTTCGCCCAACTAATCCAGACCCGGTCCGGCGGCGTAAACTGGGAGAGATTGTTATAAATATCTCATAATTAGCCTTGACAGCAAATGAATATTAGGTTAAGCTAATAAGGCTTTTTAGCAGGGTATCAAGGGACAATTCGGATAATGGCAACTGATTTTTATTGGCGGAGGGAGTTTTTAATGGCAGCGAGAATGAGCAAACCGACCCAGGCTGGTCGGCTGAAAATGATTGGCCTGGTAGCTTTGGGATTATTGCTGGTCGGGTTGTGGCTTGGACAGGTAAACTTGGTACACGCCAGCTCAATAACGGCAAGTCCCGAAGATGACCTGACAAAGGCTAACGGTCTTATTCAGCAGTCTTTAACCGCAGCACGGGCGGGCGACCTCGAAACCGCCAAAAAAGCTTACAAGACCTATGACGATAGCTGGTTTGATGTTGAAGATGGTGTCCGCGAAAAGTCTAAAGAAGCTTACCGCACCATCGAGCAGAAGATGGGCGATGTGAACGCCGCCTTTGCCAAAACTCCCCCCGATGCCAAACAGATAATTTCGACCCTGGAAGCCCTGGACAGTGAACATCAGACCTTTATCACCGGCAAACCGGCGGTAGCTAAAGCCACTTCCGCCGCCCCCGCCCCGACTGTTGGGAACGTAGTTGCCCCCACGACCACCAACACCCCTGCCACCAAAGGTACTCCCACGATTAGTTCTATTCTCGATTTGCTGGCGACGGCCCGCACCGCTCAGGCCAAAGGCGATTATGCTACCGCCGCGACTGCCGTCAAGCAATTTCAGGATGATTGGCTAGAGGTCGAAGGTCAGGTCAAGACCCGCTCCACCGATGACTATCGTCAGAGCGAAAACGATATGGCCTTAGTCGCCAATTTGCTCTCCCAAAAATCTCCCGATAGCAAAGCGGTCCTAGACCGCATGATTACCCGGCTCGAACCTTATAAAGAAGCCAGCCGCTACGGTATCTTTGATGCCAGCATTATTCTGTTGCGGGAAGGGTTGGAGGCCCTGCTGGTGGTAGTCGCGCTGTTGACCTTTCTCAAGAAGTCGGGCAATCAGGAAAAACAGCCCTGGATTTGGGGCGGGGTTGGAGTCGGGCTGGCTTTCAGCATCGTCCTGGGGATAATAATTCAAGTGCTGTTTAGCAGCTTGATTAACCCCAGCAACCGCGAACTAATCGAGGGCATTACCGGGTTATTTGCCGCCGTGATGTTGATTTATGTCAGCTACTGGATGCACGGCAAGTCGAGCGCGGCCTCCTGGAATCGCTATATCAAGCAGCGCAGTACCGCGGCTTTGGCTAAAGGCAGTCTGATTGGGTTGGCGGTGCTGTCTTTTCTGGCAATCTTCCGGGAAGGCGCGGAAACGGTCTTATTCTTTTTGGGAATGGGTTCGGGCATCAGCCTGGGCGATTTGCTGATAGGGCTGGCGATTGGGGCGGTAGCCCTGGCAATCATTGGCTATTTGCTGGTAGTAGTCGGCCTGAAAATCCCGATGGGGCCGTTCTTTATGGTTGCCAGTATTCTGGTTTTTTATCTCTGCTTCAAGTTCGTCGGGACGGGTATCCACGCTTTGCAGGTGGGCAAGGTCGTGTCGGCTACCACTGCCGACTATCTGCCCGAAAACGGCTTTCTGGGATTATTCCCGACCTGGGAAACTACTATTCCTCAATTGCTTTTGCTGATTGCCGCCGTTGCAGTAGTAATAATGGGACGGGTAAAAGACCAGCGTGAGGCCGCTATTGCCACCCGCCCGACGGCTGGCCCGGCCCAACCCGCTAAATAATTAATAAGACTCGTGCGCTTGCATTTAGAATTTATTGGTGTAGGAGAAAAGAAAATGAATTTCAAACGGATTAGCGGACTGGTGCTACTGACCGGGCTGGTGAGCCTGTTGCTGGCGGCGTGCGGCGACCCCACCGCAACTACCACCGCCCCGACCAAATCAGTCACAACGGCGGCAACTACGACAGCGGCAACTGCTGCTACAACCACCACCGCGACGACGGCTGCTCCGACTTCGGCGGCAGTCGCAACCTTGCCGCCCGGCGCAAAAGCAGTCAAAAGTGGCCCGGACACTAAAGAGAGCAAATTGCTCCAGACTGTCACCCCGCATATTACGGCGACCCTGGATGCTCTCAAAAAAGGCGATGTAGCGGCAGCCAAGAAAGCCTTTCAGGAATATGTTTACGTCTGGAACGGGATTGAGGTCTATGTAAATGCCCGCTCCAAGTCGCTTTATAACACGATTGAGGTCGAGAACGAGTTCAAGGCCACCGAGCTTTTTGAGAAGCCGGACGCAAAAGCCGCCGATATTCTGCCCTATGTCGAAGGGGTGCAGAAAGGTTTTGCCGAAGCCATCAAGCTGGCCCAGACCGGCCCGGATTACGATGCGATTCTGGACGAAATTGCCGATTTGCGGATTGTGCGGGTGGATTTGCGAAAATCTATCGCGGCCCTGACCGCCAGCGATATTGCGACTGCCAAGACTGGCTTTGAGAAGTTCGACAAGGGTTGGGATACGATTGAGAGTAGTGTCAAGCCGCGCTCCAAAGAGCTTTATAAAGAGACCGAAAAATGGATTGATAAGGTTAATCAGCTCTACAAGGCCGACAAACCAGTAGCGGCGACTTTAGCTGAGGCTGAAAATAATCTGCTGACGGCCTTTAATCGCTCGGTCACGATGCTCAACACGATTAGGACTACCGGCAAAGTGCCGACCAAAGAAGTGATTTTGATGCAAGCCGTCCCTGCTAGTATCAGCAACACCCTGGCCCTACTCAAAAAAGGCGATGTAAAGGCCGCTCAAACCGCTTTCCAGGAATATTCTAATGGCTGGAACGGGATTGAGGTCTATGTTAAAACTCGCTCGGCCCAACTCTACGATACGATTGAAGTTCAGAACGAGTTCAAGGCCAACGAGCTTTTCGAGAAAGCCGGTTCTAAGGCCGAACAGATTATCCCGTTTGTGGAAGGGGTGCAGAAGGGCTACACCGATGCTATAAATCTGGCCCTGAATGGACAGCCCCTGAACCCGATTTTGGATGAAATCGCCGATGTACGGATTTTACGCATCAGCCTCAAAAAGACCATCACGGCCCTCAAAGACAACAATATAGCTGCCGCCAAAGCCGCTTTCCAGGAATTTGATGACGGCTGGACCGGGGTCGGGCAATCAATCAGTTCACGTTCCAAGGATTTATCCCGCGATATTGAGACCAAAATTACCAAAGTAGGTGGCTTGTTGCTCCGCACCGACAAGCCGGTAGTAGCTGAGGTGTCCGTTGCCGCCGACGAATTGCAAACTAGCTATAACAGTGGTCTGAAATTACTGACCGATGCCGTCAGCAGTGGCAACAAATAGCTAAAGCCCGTCAATCCCAATGTCGCGGTCTTGATGATAGATGTGGCCCAATTTGAGGCAGATGGCGGCTTTGTGGAATTCGCGGCCCAGGTAGTAAGCATGGGCCGCGTTTTCTATTTTAAAGAGCCGGAACAGAGTTCGTAGTTCTTTTTCGGTGGGCAAGGCGCTGCCAAAATACTGGTTATTAAAGGCAAAGATGCGCTCGCCGTCGGTATAAATACGGATGTTAGCATCAGTAAGGTGCTGCTGCATCTGGCGCAGTTGGGCTTCAGTATAATATGTGGCGGCGCGAGGGGTAGCTACTATTTGTTCGCGCTGTTCACTTAGCCCAGCTAGAAACGGCTCGATTTGGGCCAATTCGGTTGGGCCGCGCACTACTTTTATCCCAGTAGCTTTTTCTATCAGCTCAATCTCACCTCCGGCGAAACCAGGCAGAATTATCAAATCGAGGGTTTGGGCGGCATCGTCCGCTAAAATCAGCTTGTCAGCAATATAGCGGCAGGTCAGAAAGGCCGCGACATCTATTGGCAGGGCGGCTATTTGGTAATCAAAACCAAGCCTGGGGGATATGTCCGCCAAAAAGCCTTCGAGCCAGCTTTCTGCCAACCGTCCGGTTACAAACAAATAGCGTGGAAGCGGAAGTTCCAATTCCGGGGGATTTAGCCAGGAATTCACCCCCGCTTCCATCAGATTGATTTCAAAGAGCAATTGGCTGACCGTGATTTGCAGGCTGGGATGGATATAATCCGGGCAAAGCTCGGCTAACGGCGCAAGCACAAAGCCGCGCCCCCGCAGTCGAGGATGGGGAATTTGCAACCGCTCGTCTTCAAGAACCAAATCGTCGTAAAAGATAATATCCAGGTCAATCGGGCGCGGGCCATTGCGGAAGGTCGGCTCCCGGCCCAGGCTGACCTCGATTTGCTTGAGATAGTCCAGTAGGGCTAAAGGCGCAAGGCCGGTGACGGCTTCGAGGGCCACATTCAAAAAGCGGGGTTGGTCGGCAAAGCCTACCGGGTCGGTTTCATAAATCCCGGACAGCCGTTGGACATGCAAATGACCACCCGCCCGCAATCGGTCTAGCGCGGCCTGCAAATTGGCCTGCCGCTCTCCCAGATTGCCACCGAGCGCCAAATATATTTTATGGGGTAAAGCCGGTAAAGTTGCCAGAAATTGCCCGTCCAAAGGTTGTCGCCTTATCCTGTTCTAGCGATTTCCAACTCGCAAAGGTTCAACCGACTGGATTTCGTAGCGTTTAATCTCGCCCCGCCCCGCCACTAATTCGGTCAAAGCCTGACGAAACTCTTTCATGTGTTCGGTTTGAAAATGAAAGGTCAAAGCTTCTTCTGACTCCCATTCTTCAAAGGCAAAAATAGTGTTCGGCTCTTCCAGCGAGCTATAAAAGCGATAAGAAATACAGCCCACCTCGGCCCGGCTTGCCGTCGCCATCCGGGTAGTGACCGCCAGAACTTCGGCCTCTCTATCCGGCTTGACCGGCATTTTTCCAACAATTACCAGCACGGTTTTTCTCCTTGCTATATTTTCTAGCGACCTTTAGCGAAATCCTTGAGCAGGTTGCGGGCGATGACCAGGCGCTGAACTTGCTGGGTGCCTTCGTATATCTGGGTGATTTTGGCATCCCGCATGTGGCGCTCGGCGGGATACTCTTTGATATAGCCATAGCCGCCAAAGATTTGCAGTGCGTCGGTGGTGACTCGCATAGCGGTATCCCCGGCAAAGAGCTTTGCCATCGAACTTTCGCGGGCGCAAGGAATATCGTTGGCCCGCAGATAGGCCGCCCTTAGCGTCAGCAAGCGGGCCGCATCCACCGCCGTCGCCATATCCGCTAGCATAAACTGAATACCCTCAAACGAAGTCACACTCTGCCCGAACTGCTTGCGCTGGGTGGCATACTCGATGCAATCTTCCAAAGCTGAACGCGCAATCCCGACGGCCTGGGACGCAACCCCAATCCGCCCGGCATCCAGGGTATCCATAATGATACGGAAGCCGTCGCCCTCTTCCGACAGCCGATTGGCGACTGGAACGCGGACATTGTCATAATACACCTGAACCGTTGGGGAAGCGGTAATGCCCATCTTGTGCATGGGCTGACCGAAAGTGAGGCCAGGCGTGCCTTTTTCGACCACAAAGGCGCTCATGTGGCGATGCTTGCCTGCTAATTCCGGGTCAGTGATAGTTGAGGTAATATAGGTTTCAGCCACCCCACCCAGGGTAATAAAGGTCTTCGAGCCATTGATAACATAATGGTCGCCATCCCGGACGGCGCTGGTCTTAATTCCGGCGGCATCCGAA
Source organism: Chloroflexia bacterium (assembly GCA_038245615.1). Taxonomy (GTDB): domain Bacteria; phylum Chloroflexota; class Chloroflexia; order Chloroheliales; family Chloroheliaceae; genus 54-19. The sequence continues at coordinate 18,085 of JBBRSG010000076.1, forward strand.
CCAGCCCCCGGCTCGGTAATCGCCAGTGCGCCCAGTTTCTGACCGCTTGCCATCTGGGGCAACCAGCGTTGTTTTTGCTCTTCCGAGCCAAACATCAAAACCGGCTCTGCCCCCAGCGAAATATTGACATCGGGAATCAGGCCAGTAGTGGCACAGGCCGCGCAAAGCTCTTCAATCATGAGGGCAAACAAAACGTAGGATTGGCCCAACCCGCCATATTCTTCCGGCAATGGCAAACCCATCAACCCTAATTCACCCATCTTGGCCGCCAGGTCTGCTGGATACTGACCGGAAGCATCAATCTCGGCGGCGCGGGGCTTGATTTCGTTACGGGCGAAATCCCGGATAAGGTCGAGCATTTCGCGCTCGGTTTCATTCAAAACCAGATTCATCTCATCCCGGCCCTGGTTAGCCGCAACACGTTCCGCAGTTAGCATATCTAAATTTCTCCTCTTCTTTGAGCCGCCTTCGTTTCTTGATTAAAATCCTGATTAAAGTATCGAAGCTAAGATTAGAAGCAATGATAAGAAATAAAAGGCTTACTTCCAGTTCACATTTGGCTCATTTTACCACATCTGGGGCGGGCTGCGAATTATCGCGCCCTAGCCTGCTTTTATCGTCTGGGCGGGCGGGTAACGTCAAACAAGTATGAACATTCAATGACATGTGCTTTAATCGCAACCTTCGCTTAATTTTTTTAACTTTGTTTATTGACAAAAGGTAATAGATTTTTTATTATTAGCCTATATCAAAAGGTCTAACCAGCGTCCTGGCTCAAGTTGAAATATAGATGAAGGGACACGAGGCATGGCTGCCCCCAAAGTAGCACCAGTTTTTCCAACCAAGCAAGATGTGGAGCAAAACTTAAAACCAGAAGCTATCAATTCAGTCGAATCAGTCGGAAATATCCGCCACCCGGAAAGCGGCTTGTTTCGGTTGATATTTCCCTTTATTTATCTTGGGTTGCTAACCGAAATAGTTACCGCCCTAATAGCTTATTATTTTGTTTTACAAAGCCTCATCCTAATCGCAGTCGGGCTTTGCATCCTGGCCCTGATTTGCACCTTTTATGCCAGTCGCAGCGTGTATACCTCGCGCCATCGCCATGCTACCTGGATATTAATAAGCAGCCTTTTCCTGACAATTGCCTATACCTACTGGCTATTAGGTACAGCCATAAATTTCTGCCTCTCTTTTATAGCCCTGATAGCCCTGGCAAGTATTTTTATGTTATTTTGGGAAATAATGGTAGTGGCGGCAGTTTCCACTTTTTTTTGTGCTTCGATTTATGTTGCCCAGCACTTGCTCCAAACCTATACTCCTCCCCTAACCTTTTCGGTTGAAGTCGAAACTATCTTTAATTTGCTGAATTTGATTGCCATCGTAAGCTCAACCCTAAGTTTTGTGATTATTCCAGCGTATACCCAGGCCCGCACTTTGGCAGCCCAAAATAGCCGATTGGAAAGCCTTTTACAGGAAAATAGCCTGGGGCGTTCTATCCTTCAGGAAACCGAGCAGCGTTTTGAGGCTACTTTCGAGCAAACTGCCGTAGGTATCGCCCATTTTGGGTTGGATGGGCAATGGCGCTTGGTCAACCAACGTCATTGCGAAATATTGGGTTACGATGAGGCCGAGCTTTTTCAACACAGCCTTTTTGAGCTTACTTACCCGGATGACCGGGAAATGTTGGTCAATCTTTTTCAACAACTGGGTCGGGGTGAAATTGACAAATTCTCGATGGAAAAGCGCAGTATCAAAAAAGATGGGTCGCTGGTCTGGGTAAGTTTGAACGCGGCCTTGATTCGAGATAACAAAAGTGAACCTAAATACGTGGTTTCGATTCTACAGGATATTGACATCCGTAAACGGGCCGAAGAAGCCCTGGCGGATGAAACCGAGCGGCTGGCGGTAACTTTGCGGAGTATTGGCGATGGGGTAATTACTACCAATACCGAGGGTCGCATAGTTCTTATCAATAGTGTAGCCGAAAAGCTAACCGGTTGGATGCAAGAGGAAGCTACCGGGCGACTATTGCCCGAAGTTTTTCATCTGGTAGATGGTAAAACCAACCAACTTGCTCCCAATCCAGTCGAAAAGGTTTTGCATACCGGCGAAATCCTGGGTCTAGCCGGGCGCACGGCCCTGGTAGCCAGAGATGGTACTCAACGTTTTATCTCGAATAGCGCCGCCCCAATTGACCGCAACGGTCAGATTATTGGGGTGGTACTGGTATTCCGGGATGTCTCAGAGCGGCAAAAGATGGAAGAAGAGCTGCAAAAGAAACAAAAGCTGGAAAGCCTGGGTATCATGGCGGGCGGGATTGCCCACGACTTCAATAATATTTTGACGGCGCTGGTCGGGAATCTTTATCTGGCTAAAATGGAAACCAGACCGGGCGAAGAGGTTTATGAATTGCTGGCGGAAGCCGAAACCGCCACTTTTAGAGCCAAAGACCTGACCCAACAATTGCTGACTTTTTCCAGAGGCGGCGCACCGATTAAAAAGACCGCTTCCCTCAAAGATTTGCTGATAGAGTCGGTCAGCTTTGCCTTGCGCGGCTCGAAGGTGCGCTCCAAAATCTTTATCCCCGACGACCTGTGGCCGGTTGAGATTGATGCCGGTCAAATCAATCAGGTGATTAACAATCTGGTGATTAATGCTGACCAGGCCATGTCCAACGGGGGAGAGTTGATTATCAAAGCTGAAAATAGCTTGCCCGATTTTTATGACCGAGCATTGCAGCTCAAAGAGGGCGATTACGTGAGGGTCACGATTCAGGATGAAGGGGTAGGGATTCCGCCCCAAAACCTCTCTAAGATTTTCGACCCCTACTTTACCACCAAGCCGGAAGGGAGTGGCCTGGGGCTGACGACCTGTTTTTCGATTATCGCCCGGCACGAGGGCTATATCGGGGTAATTTCGGAAGTAAACCGGGGTACGACCTTTATTATCTATTTGCCCGCCTCGCCCCACAAAAAGATTGTAACCGAAAAGCTCTACGAAGGCCCGGCTCATGGTAAGGGGCGGGTTTTGCTGATGGACGACGACAAGATGATTCGGGATATGGGCGCACGGGCCTTGCGGCAATTGGGCTACGAGGTCGAGGTCGCCCCGGATGGCGATGAGGCTGTCAAACTATATCAAGAAGCGATGGCAAAGCAGGAGCGCTACGATATTGTGATTATGGATTTGACGATACCGGGCGGAATGGGGGGCAAGGAGGCGATTGCCCAGCTTCTAAAGATTGACCCAAAAGTGCGGGCGATTGTGTCGAGCGGCTATTCTAATGATCCGGTAATGGCAAATTACCAGTCCTATCATTTTCAGGGGGTCCTAAGCAAGCCTTTTCTGATTGATGAATTGAGCCTGAAGATAAAAGAATTGCTAAACGGCGGTTGACAAGCGTCGGTTTGGGTGGTATAAAAGACTCGAAAAGTAAATAGCCCAGTTTTTAATAGACTGTGAACAGAACGAGTAAGTTTCAAGGCGTAGCTCAGAGAACCCGGCCTAGCGGTGTGAGCCGGGGCTGGCGCGGAAACTGAATGGCTCTGGGAGTCGCAGACCGAACGTTGATGGCTGGTAATAGTTAAAGCACAAGCTTTGTCTGGTTATTACACAGTCCTAAATACAAGTAGGCTTTGCCGGAAGTTCCACCGTTAGCGGGAACCGGGTATCGGCTTTTGATAAGCCCGTATCTGCACGAGGGGTTTGCACCTGGCCTTTTTGGTCGAGCGCAGCCCGAAGAAGGGTGGCACCACGCGGCATTTTTGGCCTCGTCCCTTTATTGGATTTGGGACGTGGTTTTTTTATGTTTAAAAAGGAGCTTGAAATGGGGCAGCCACCTAAATATTATCCGGGCCTGGAACAGGTCAAGGCGTTAGCCGGACAGGGCAACCTGACCCCGATTTACCGCGAGATTCTAGCCGACCTGGAGACCCCGGTTTCGGCCTTCCTCAAAGTCTGCCGCGACCAGCCGAACAGCTTTTTGCTGGAAAGTGTCGAAGGCGGCAACCGGTTGGGCCGCTATAGTTTTATGGGCAACGACCCCTTTTTGGTGCTAAAACTGGAAAATGGTACAGCCCACGCCCGCTTGTATGGTTATAAACAAACTTTGCAATTTACCGACCCGCTAGAAGTTCTCAGCAGCTATCTGACGGCCTACAAGCTGGTAGAAGCGCCGGGCGTGGCAACCGAGCTGCCCCGGTTCTATGGCGGCGCGGTTGGTTATTTGGGCTATGAGGCCGTCGGCTATTTCGAGAAGTTGCCCAAACAGGTCAGCAACCCGGTTGGCATTCCCGAAGCTATCTTTATCTTTGTGGATACAATTGTGGTTTTCGACCACCTTAAACGTAAAATCAAGCTGGTATCGCATGTGCATCTGGATGGCGACATCGAACAGAGTTACGCCGAAGCCGCGGCCCGCATCGAAAAGCTGGCAGAGCGATTAGCCGGGCCAGTCCCGATGGAACTGGTACAGGGCAAAGTCGAGGGTGCGACTAATGGCCCCGCGGAGTCGAATATGACCCGCGAACAATACGAGGCCGCCGTCCTGACGACCAAAGAATATATTAAGGCTGGGGATATTTTTCAGGCCAATGTCGGGCAGCGTTTCGCCCGTCCGACCAGTTCGCGGCCTATCAATCTCTATCGGGCGCTACGGGCGGTCAATCCATCGCCCTATATGTTCTATCTACACTTTCAGGAGTGCGACATTATTGGCGCGTCGCCCGAATTATTGGTGCAGGTCGAGGGCCGTACCGTCCAGACCCATCCTATCGCCGGGACGCGCCCGCGTGGAAAAGATACTGAGGCCGATAATGTTTTTGAGGAAGAACTATTAGCGGACGAAAAGGAACGAGCCGAACATGTGATGCTGGTAGACCTGGGGCGCAACGACCTGGGCCGGGTTTCGACCCCCGGTACAGTTCATGTGGAAGAGCTAATGCACATCGAGCGGTTTTCTCACGTGATGCACATCGTCAGCAACGTCAAGGGCGAGTTGGCGGACGGGCTGACAGCCTTCGATGCGCTGCGGGCCTGCTTCCCGATGGGGACGGTGACGGGTGCGCCCAAAATCCGAGCGATGGAAATTATCGCCGAGCTTGAGCCGGAACAGCGTGGCGCTTACGGCGGGGCAGTCGGCTACTTCGGGTTTAGCGGCAATATGGACACCTGCCTGACCATCCGCACTATCGTTCTCAAAGACCAGATAGCCTATGTTCAAGCGGCAGCCGGTCTAGTCGCCGATAGCGTCCCCGGCAACGAATACGAGGAAACAATAAACAAGGTCAAAGGAACAATGCGGGCGCTCGATGAAGCCGAGCAATTTGAGTAGAAATCTGAAATCTGAAATTCCTGACTCTGGGCTTCGACTTTCGCCTCTCGACCTTAGATTTCAGATTTTAGATTTTAGATTTCAAATGGAGTAAGCTGATGCTGTTGATGATAGATAACTACGACTCGTTCACTTATAACCTGGTGCAGTATTTTGGGGAACTAGGTCAAAAGGTAGTTGTGAAACGCAATGATAAAGTGACCCTGGATGAGATAAAGGAGCTAAAGCCGGAGCGCATTGTGATTTCGCCGGGGCCGGGCGAGCCACGCGATGCCGGGGTTAGTGAGGATATTATCCGCGAATTCGGGCCAGGATTGCCGGTGTTAGGGGTTTGTCTGGGTCATCAAGCTATCGGCGAGGTCTTTGGCGGCACGGTCGAGCGTGCGCCGGAACTGATGCACGGCAAGATTAGCCCAATCGAACACGATGCGGGTGGTCTGTTCGCGGGGCTGCCCCAGAATTTCAAGGCCACTCGCTATCATTCGCTGGTAGTACGCCGCCACGATTTGCCGTCCGAACTGGAAGTTACGGCCTGGACTGCCGGAGGGCTAATCATGGGGCTACAACATCGGCGCTATCCGATTTACGGGGTGCAATTCCACCCCGAATCGATTCTGACCGAACACGGCAAAGCAATCCTGGGCAACTTTCTACGAGTGAAAGTTTGATTAAATGCAGGGGTCGGGGAAATGTAGGGGATTTTATAGGGATAGACAGGATGGACGGGATAACGGCAGGACTGAGGACTGAGGACTGAGGACTGAGGACTGAGTTCCCTAATCGCGGCCTCGCCCCCTTTGGGGTAAATCGTAAATTCTCTGACGATTATTATCCTGTTCATCCTGTTCATCCCTGTTAAAAAGAATTTAAAGGAGTTATGTTATGAGCAAAAAACGAGCTTTTAGCGGGATTCAGCCTAGTGGAGATTTACACTTGGGGAATTACCTGGGGGCTATCCGCAATTGGGTTTTGGAGCAAGCCGAAAAAGAAAATATCTTTTGTGTAGTAGATTTGCACGCGATTACCGCTCCGCAAGAGCCACAGCTTTTGCACAAACGTAGCCGCGATTTAGCCAAGCTATATATTGCCTGTGGTCTCGACCCGAACCAAACTTCAATCTTTCTTCAGTCGCATATCAAAGAACACGCCGAATTAGCCTGGATAATGAACTGCCTAACCCCCCTGGGTTGGTTGAACCGCATGACCCAATTCAAAGAAAAAAGCGAGAACAAACGCGAAACCTCCAGCGCCGGGCTGTTTGTCTACCCGGCTCTGATGGCGGCGGATATTTTGCTATATCAAACTGATGGCGTGCCAGTTGGCGATGACCAAAAGCAGCATGTCGAGCTGACCCGCGATATTGCCGAAAAGTTCAATCGGGAATATGCCCCGGTCTTCAAAGTACCTGAACCCTGGATTAAGGAGGATGGCGCACGGATTATGGCTCTCGACAATCCGCTCAAGAAGATGAGCAAAAGCGGCGGGCCTAACAACCTGGTCTACTTGCTGGATGAGCCAGATGCTATCGTCAAGCGCATCAAGCGGGCCGTAACCGATACTGGCACTACCGTCGTCTTTGACGAGGAGCGGCCTGGCCTCTTTAATCTCTTGACCATTTATCTACTGCTCTCGAAGCCCGGCACGACCCGCGCCGAGGTGGAGCAGCATTTCGAGGGCAAGGGCTACGGGGCGCTCAAATCCGAACTGGCAGAGCTGGTAGTCGAAACCCTGCGGCCCATTCAGCAAAAATATCACGAGTTGTCGGAAGACCCGCAGCAAATCGAAACTATTTTGAAGGCCGGAGCAGACCGCATCCGGCCTATCGCCGCCAAAACCCTGGACGAGGCAAAAGCCGCGATGGGACTGGGATGAGGCTAAATCTAAAATCTAAAATCTGAGATCGAAAATCCGGGGATTAAGCCGGTTTTTCCTCCGACTTCCGACTTCCGACCTTAGATTTTAGATTTTAGATTATCTTACTGTGACGACCAATCTACCGAAACTACGTTATCGCTGATGACGGTGCTTTTGCCGGGCGTGCCGCCGGAGAGGTTTACGATTTTTAGTTTGAAAGCAGCATAGTTGTACCTTCCGCTGCTGTCGTAAGCCGATTCGACAACGGCGAGAGCCTGACTGTCGGGCGACCAGGCCAAGCGGGTTGCTACTCCAAAATATTTACTATTCGGATTGGTTGGGTCGCCAATATCGTCAAGGGCTTTTCCCTGCAAAGGGCTATTTTGACCGGGAATACCGACAAAAAAGATTTTAGTGCCAATCGTGGCTACGGTTTTACTATCAGGCGAAATCCGGGCGAACATATAATGTTGAAGAATACAAATACCCTGTCCACATTCTTCCGGCTTTTCACCCACTCCATACTGATAGTTGGTCAGGCGAGTGCCGCTAGTCGGACTGAGGTCGGGGTCGCCATAGTAAATCGTAAAGCCGTTTTTATCGAAAATCTGCCAGATGGCGTTTTCTCCATCGGGGGTCCAATCGAAAATCAGCAGATATTCGTTTTTGTTATCCCGGTTGTAATTAATCGTTTTGGCGGTAACGCTGCAATTCGCTACCGGCGGCAGTCCATCCCGCCCAACCGTCATAATTGCGGCAATATAGCGGTCACGGGGCGACCAGCGTAACAAATTGCCCACTCCGATATATGAGGTTGGCGGCGGGCATAGCGGTTGGCGGTTCGAGCCATCCAGATTAATCGTCATTAACCGATTGGCATTAATCGCCGTACCAGTATTGTCGGTTTCGACATAGGCTATCCGGCGACCTTCGGGCGAAAAAATCGGCGATTTGCCTTTGGTCAGAAAAGTGCGGCCCGACCCGTCCGGGTTCATGAGATAAATTTCGTCAGTGGCAGTCTGAAAAACCAGTTTACCGGGATATTTTATTGCCGGTTCGGGCAAAGCAGTAGCCGTCGGTGGCGGAGTCGCGGTAACTGTCGGCGCGGGTAGTGGAGTCGCGGTTGGCACCGGGAGGGGAGTCGCAGTAGGAATTGGAGCAGTCGTGAAGGTTGGGGCAACTGTCGCGGTGGCAGTCGGTACAGCAATCGGTTGAACTGGTACATTGCCCGCAGGCGGTCAAAATAAAAGCTCCCAGCACGACCCAAATTAAAACAATCCGGCCTGAAAGTTTCATTATATTACCTCAATTCTGAATAAAGGCTCTGACCAAAGAGAAAGGGTTAAATAGAACCTGCTAAAGTTCCGAAATGGGTTAGAATTGCGCCATTGGAATGGAAATATCCGAAAAGATATTATAGTTATTATATTCAATTTAATAGCCTTTTACAAGAATTTAAACGAAGAGTAACAGTTCAGTCAACCTTGAATTTGTCATTCTGATCGAAGCGAAGGATAAAGATTCTTCGCTTCGATCAGAATGACAGGGTTGAATAGTTACAACGAAGAAAAGGGATTGTGAAAAATGATTAAAGAAGCGATTGCTAAACTGGTAGACGGTCACAACCTCTCGCAGGATGAGGCCACCGTTACGATGGAAGAAATAATGGATGGGCAGGCCACCCCTGCCCAAATTGGGGCATTCCTCACCGCCCTGCGAATTAAAGGCGAAACCGTCGAGGAGATTACCGGGTTGGCTACCGTGATGCGAGCCAAAGCTACCACCGTCGCTATCCCGGACGACCTTGACCGCCCGGTGCTGGATGTAGTCGGCAGTGGCGGGGATGGCTCGAACAGCTTCAATATCTCGACTACCACGGCTTTTGTAGTGGCGGGGGCGGGGGCGGTAGTCGCCAAACATGGCAACCGGGCTGCCAGCAGCCGTTGTGGTTCGGCTGATGTACTGGAAGCGTTGGGGGTGAATATCAACCTCAAGCCGGAACAAGTTTCGGTCTGTCTGAAAGAAGCGGGGGTCGGCTTTATGTTCGCGCCGCTCTTTCACCCTTCGATGAAATATGCTGGCCCGGTGCGCCGGGAAATCGGCATTCGCAATGTCTTTAATATTCTCGGCCCGTTGACCAACCCGGCGGGGGTCAAACGCCAGATGACTGGAATGCCAGGTCGGGCGCTGGCGGCCCAGATTGCCGCAGTATTGTTGCGGCTAGGTTGCCAGCACGCCCTGGTAGTCCATAGTAGCGATGGGTTGGACGAAATCAGTATCGCCGCCGAAACCTACGCCTACGAGGTTCGGGCGGGAGTGGGCGATATTCGAGAATTGGTGATTCGCCCTGCCGATTTCGGCCTGCCGACCCACCCGGCAGCGGTGATGCGGGGCGGGTCTGCCGAAGATAACCGGGCGATTACCCTTTCGGTGCTGGAAGGCGAAAAAACCCCTCAGCGCGATGTCGTGTTGCTCAATGCGGCGGCGGCCCTCTATGTCGCTGGTCTCGCCTCCGACCTACAAAGCGGCGTGACCCAGGCGGCGACCTCGATTGATAGCGGGGCAGCAGTTCAGCGCCTGAATGCTCTGGTACGAGTAAGTCAATCTTTCGCCTGAAAAGTGGTCAGTGTCCAGTTAGAAAGTTTGAGTTTTGAGTTAAAATGCCGACTAACAACTGGATTTACTTCGTCCTCCGTCCTGCATTTCTCTGACCACTGACCACTGACCACTTTTTAGACAAAAAAAGAGCAGTTGCCGGAACTGCAACTGCTCTTTGTGGCCTTATGGCCGCGCGGAAGGAGGGTAGTCAGTCCAGGATGGGGACGGCTGGCCTCAATAACTGGCAGCACCCCTTAAAAATTTACCCTCGCTATATTTGATTGAATTTTAGTTTGCGGCTTACTCTATCTCTCAAATAATTTTGTAGTCAGATTTGACTTAGAGTTAAAGATTTATTTGATACTCTTATTTTACACAGATTTGGGGATATGTCAATAGGTATGGGATATGTTTTTTCCACATATTTCAAAATTCACCGCTATTAGTAGCCCATTTACGAAGTTATCCACACAATATATGCCGGTTTATGTCTAGCGGCTGTGGATAAGTCGCCTTAATTAGCGGTTGAAGCTTGGGATTAGCACTCAGTAGCTCCTATTGGTCTAAATTAAACGCTAGAAAGCTAGAGGTTTTGATTAATTACCGGGCTGGCTTATAATGAGGCCAGGATAATAACAAGTACAAATAAGAAATAAAGAAATAAGGAAGCAACTATGAGTCAGGTTGAACATAACCCAAATAAACCTAGCAATCGGCTGATTAACGAAACCAGCCCCTATCTTTTGCAACACGCCCATAATCCGGTGGAGTGGTATCCCTGGGGCGAAGAAGCGATAGCCAAAGCTAAAGCCGACAACAAGCCGATTCTATTGAGCGTAGGCTATAGCGCCTGCCACTGGTGTCACGTCATGGAGCGCGAGAGCTTCGAGAACGATGAAATTGCCGCCATGATGAACCGCGATTTTATCAATATCAAAGTAGACCGCGAGGAGCGCCCCGACATAGACAGCATCTATATGGAAGCAGTCGTAGCCATGACCGGCGGGCGGGGCGGTTGGCCTATGACCGTATTCCTGACCCCGGAAGGCGTACCATTTTACGGTGGCACATATTTCCCGCCCGACCGCCGCTATCCCAACACCCCATCCTTCCCCGATGTGTTACAAGGGGTGGCGGAAACCTATAAGGAACGCCCCGAAGAAATCGAGCATAACGCTACCCAGATGAAAAATATGCTGGATGAAAGTATGCGCTCCCGGTTTGAAAGCACTGGCGAACTACTGACCCCGGATTTGCTCGACCGAGCCTGGTACATCGAGGGGGTGAACCGCGAGGGTAAACCGGCACGGGGCGGGCTGGCGGTGATGTTCGACCAGCAGGAAGGCGGGGTGGGTCGCGCTCCCAAATTCCCCCAACCGATGATGCTGGACTTTGTGCTGCGGACTTATGTCCGAACCGGGGACGAAGCCGCCCGGCAATTGCTGGAACTGACACTTTATAAAATGGCCTGGGGTGGAATGTACGACCAACTTGGCGGCGGGTTTCATCGCTACTCCACCGACCCGGTCTGGCTCGCACCCCATTTCGAGAAGATGCTCTATGATAACTCGCAACTCAGCCTCTTATATTTGCATGCTTACCAGACTACTGGCGACGAGTTTTACCAAAAAATCGCTATCGAAACCCTAGATTATATCGCCAGAGAAATGACCAGCCCCGAAGGTGGTTTTTATTCGACCCAGGATGCTGATAGTGAAGGGGTCGAAGGTAAATTTTTCGTTTGGAGTCTGGCAGAGATTCAAGCGGCGCTGGGCGCGGAAGATGCGGCGATTTTTGCTCGGTACTACGACGTGAGTGAGGCGGGCAACTGGGAAGAGCATAATATCTTGCATGTCACTGGTTTGCTGGAAGATGTAGCAACTGAGTTGGGAATTTCAGCCGAAAAACTAGATGAAGTATTAGAACGCAGCAAGACTAAACTTTTCGCCTTGCGAGAAACCCGGATTCATCCGGGCCGCGACGAAAAGATTCTGACTTCCTGGAACGGTCTGATGCTCAAGAGCTTTGCCCTGGCTTCCCGGATTTTGGGACGCGAGGATTACCGCGCCCTGGCCCTGGCAAACGCTGACTTTGTACTGAATACCATGCGTAACGCCGATGGACGGCTCTACCGTACCTATAAAGATGGCAAGGCCCATCTGAACGGCTTTCTGGAAGACTACAGCTATTATGCCGATGGTTTGCTGGCGCTCTATGAGGCCACCTTTGATCTAAAATGGATTGAAGAAGCCAAAAAGCTGGCAGACATTATGCTAGATAAGTTCTGGGAGGCCGAGGCTGCGACTTTCTTTGATACTGCCAGTGACCACGAACAATTAGTCACTCGCCCGCGCTCGCTTTTTGACAACGCTACGCCTAGCGGCAATTCGGTGGCGGCGGATGTTCTTTTGAAGCTGGCGCTCTTGACCGGCGACCCGGACGGACGCTATCAGCCAGTCGCGGTAGCGGTGCTGCGTCAGTTGTCCGAGGTAGCCGCCGCCAATCCAACCGGATTTGGTCGTATGCTAGGAGTGCTGGATTTATATCTGGGAACGGCCTACGAAGTCGCTATCATCGGTGACGAGGCTGAAGCCGCGACCCAGGAGTTATTACGAGTGGTCTATAACAATTATTTGCCAAACCGGGTCGTTATGCTTCAAGCGGTGGGACAAAATTCGGCGGGCTGGCCGCTCTTAGAAGAACGCCCCCAACTTGAGGGCAAACCTACCGCTTATGTCTGCCAAAATTATGCCTGTCAGCAACCCGTCACCGATCCGGCAGACCTGGCAGACCAGCTTGGCTTTGAATAAGACGCTTTTATAGGGATAGATAAGATGGATAGGATGGCGAACTATGAGTGATACGACCAATGAGGCCCGCCTGGAGTCTCAAGTTGAAAAGAAATTTGAAACCGAGCTTGAAACTGAAATCGAAAAAGGCAAACTCCGCGAACCCCAGGCTTTGCCTTTAGCGGAAGATAATTCCAAGCCGCTTATATCTTTTGATTTCGATGGCGTGATATGTCGCCCGCCTTTCGGAATGACTCAGGTATTGGGCCGCGACTTGCACGACGAGGAATTACCTCAAAATGTACTTGAGCTGGATAGCCTGATTAGCAATCAGTGG
>JBBRSG010000077.1:0-30815 GCA_038245615.1 Chloroflexia bacterium
CGTACTGTTCCGTCCCAGGAAGCACTGGCAAGCAGATTGCCATTTGGTGAAAATACTGCTTTAGAAACCGTATCATTATGGCCTTTTAGTTCTCGAATCAGCTCGCCAGTTTTTACATCCACTAATCTCAACATTTCGTCCGAACCAGCTATCGCCAGTTGTTTCCCGTCGGGTGAGAATTGCACACTTTCAATCGTATTACTTTTTTCAACGATCTCTCTGATACAACCACTATGGCCTATCGCACTATCTAGCACCCAGCAGGTCTGCAAACTCAGACTAAATAAGCCTATACCGGCTAAAATTATTGTTATCCCCAGCACGAAAAGCCCTTTACGATATTTTAGAGAAGATAAAACAGAAATTTTATTTCTAGCCATAGCTTTAACGGGTTTGCGGAAAAACAGGAAATCTACAGGATGCTCATAATTTGAGAATTGCTCTATGCCTACAATCAAATAAATTATTGGGTAGCCCAAATATATTACATAACTAATCCATTGATACCCATAAAATTGGGAGGCTGCAATCGTACTACCAATTAAATTAGGGAGTGAGAGATAACCCAACATCAATAGAACTAATCCATTAACAGCATAAGAAAGAAGATAAGGTATCCGCTTCTGATTTGGGGGAAGTATAGGACGGCTGTTAGCATAGGCAAAACCGAAAGCCACGATTAGCCAGCCGTAGGTAAGGCTCGGTGCGAAAATACCCCATTGCTTGAGAAAGTCCACCATTGTAGCACCATACTTTCAGGGGAGATTGCTTAAAGTCGGTGGATACCTTACTGTTATCGAGTTATATACGTTTTAATATCAGATTAAGGTTTCAGAAAAAGAGAGGCTACAAAATAGCCTCTCCATTTTATCACACTACTGATTTAATCGTAAATCGCGGCCTCGCCCCTTTGGGAGTAAATCGTAAATCTAAAGCACGTCTTTGGTCAGGGTCGTCAGGAACTCGATGTTGTTGCTGGTTTTTGCCATGCGGCCCAACAACAATTCGATACCTTCGGTGCCGCCCAGGGTCGAGACCATGCGGCGCATTGTCCAGACCTGCTTCAAGACTGGCTCTTCCAGCAGCAACTCCTCGCGGCGGGTGCTGGAACGCTGAATGTCAATCGAGGGATAAATCCGGCGCTCGGCTAACTTGCGGTCAAGATGCAACTCCATGTTACCCGTTCCCTTGAACTCTTCGTAGATAACATCGTCCATACGTGAGCCAGTATCCACCAAACAGGTCGCAATAATCGTCAGGCTGCCGCCTTCCTCGATGTTGCGGGCTGCCCCGAAAAACCGTTTTGGCGGATAGAGCGCCACCGGGTCAATACCGCCGGTCAGGGTGCGTCCGCTGGGCGGCATCGCCACGTTATAGGCGCGAGCCAGACGGGTGATACTATCCAGCAAAATAACCACGTCCCGACCACTTTCGACCAACCGCTTGGCTCGTTCTAGGGCCATTTCAGAGACTTTGGTATGATTATCAATTTCCTCGTCAAAGGTACTGCTGATAACCTCGCCATTGACGCTGCGCCGCATGTCGGTGACTTCTTCCGGGCGCTCACCGATGAGCAAAACCATCAGGTGAATATCGGCGTAATTGGCGGTGATGCCGTTGGCGATAGACTTGAGCAGCATGGTCTTACCGGCTTTGGGCGGCGACACAATCATCCCACGCTGACCCCGCCCGATGGGTGAAACCAGATTCAGGAGGCGAGTCGAAAGCACATTGGGCATGGTTTCAAGATTTATCAGGGTACGTGGGAAAATCGGGGTGAGGGCATCGAAATGGGGACGGCGGCGGGCCACTTCCGGGTCCATGCCGTTGACGACTTCGACCCGCAACAAGCTGTAATATTTTTCATTTTCTTTGGGTGGGCGCACCTGTCCACTGATGCGGTCGCCGGTGCGGAGACCAAACCGCCGGATTTGGGATTGGCTGACATAAATATCGTCCGGGCCGGGCAGAAAGCGTTCCTGGCGCAAAAAGCCAAAGCCATCTTCCATGATTTCCAAAATCCCGGCGCTGAAGATATTGCCCTGTTGCTCGGTTTGGGCCTGAAGCAGCTTGAAAATCAGGTCTTGCTTTTTCAGGGCGCTGACCCCGGACATTTCAAGCTCACGGGCCATTTCCTTTAGCTCGTCCAGGGTTTTAGTTTCTAATTCTGCCAGATTCACTTGTAGACTCCTATTTTATTTTAGCTCGCTTTATAATGGGCAATTGATTTTAATAACAAATAAGGCCAGGTGGGAGGGCCACATTGCCCTGGCACAAACCGACAGGTAGGGAAAAGCCTTCAGCTTATTCACACAGCTCAATTCTTCTTTGGCTACACAAAATCGTAGTTTTTGGGCGATTGGGCCAGGGGCTACCTGTAAGCCGCCAAAGGCTACCAACTGGCGGTCAGTTGGCGAATTGAGGTCACAGGTACAATGGCTGGCGATTTCCCGGTAGCGATACCGACCGGGGCGGGTCGCATTATTTTGCGCCTTTGATTATTCAGATTCGAGATACCTGGAAAATCCAGAATTCCATGAGGATATACTAAGCTCTGTGCTTACTCTGGTTATTCTCTGAGTGGGTGAATTGATTACCAAATGAAAGACCTTTGTAGAGAAAACGGAGCAGCGAGAGTTCGCAAACCCTCCACTTGACCCCAATTATACAACCCAGTCCAAATGGAGTCAAGTAATTTTAAAAATTATCCTGTAATTCTCAGGACTTTCGCTTGTAAGGGACTGCCCCTCAGAAAGTTTATATTTCAGGTAAATAAGCATCGTTCAGAAAAAGCGGGTTCGAGAGTACAATCGAAAGTTCTATATTGGAAAAATTTACGACGTAAATTTTTCCAAAGATATAGAAACCTGATTAGTGGGCCAGGGTCGCCACTGTTACCCCATCCCCGCCTTCACCCGCTTCACCCAGCCGGAAAGTCTTTATCAGGGAGTGCTTTTTGAGAATATCGCGCACCACCTGACGCAATACCCCAGTCCCTTTGCCGTGAACTATCCGCACCATCGGCAGATTTGCCAGATAAGCATCGTTGAGATAGCGGTCTAACTCGGCCTCGACTTCCTCCGCCCGCCAGCCCCGAATATCGAATTCCAGGGGAGTAGTCGCGGCCAGCGATTGGCTACGGGCGCGAGCTTTGACCCGGATAGCACCTCCGCTCTTTTCGTCGGCAGCCACCTGGTCGGCCCGTTCGCGGGCGGTCAAAGGGCGATTGCCAGTCTCACGGGGCTTGCCCTTGATTTTCCGCAAATCGCTCCCGGCGACTTTGAGCTTGAAGGCCCCCGACGTAACCTCATAGCGCCCTTCGCCATCTGGCCCGCCGGTAATCTGGCCTTCCTGGGCTAGCGAGCCGATTTGCACCCGGTCGCCCGCTTTGAGGGCGGTTTCCGTCGCGCTATCCTGAGACGCGGTATTAGCAAGCGCGGTGCGGGACTGAGCGCGGCGGCGGGCTTCTTTTTGCAAGTCGGCGGCGCGTTGTTCGGCCTCGACCAGGGCGCGGCGCTGCTTCTCAAGCTGGGCCGCCAGTTCGGTATTCTGGTTAGCGGCCCGAATAGCCTCCTCGACTTCCTGTAAACGCTGGCGCAAATCCCGGCTCTGCCGTCGTACTACTTCCAGTTCTTCTTCCATTTCAAGGCGAGCCTGGGAACGGGCTTCGGCGGCAACCTGCTGGCGTTCCTCATCAATCTGACGCAGACGGCGGTTTAGTTCTTCGCGCTCCCGCTCCATTTCGGATTGCCGCTTCATGGTCTGCAACCGAATATCGGTGGTTTCCTCCCTCTCACGCTGAATCTGGGCCAGCATCGCATCCACCTGGATTTCTTCGGGTGATACCAGGGCTTTTGCGCCTTCGATAATATCGGGGCGCAATCCCAGCCGCGAGGCAATCGCCAGCGCATTCGAGCGCCCCGGCAAGCCGATTACCAGCTTATAGGTCGGCGAAAGGCTCTCCACGTCAAATTCTACGCTGGCATTCTGTACCCCGTCGGTGACGTAGGCAAAGCTCTTTAACTCGCTGTAGTGAGTGGTCAACACCGCACAACACTGCTTATCGAGCAAAAACTGGATAATTGCGCGGGCCAGGGCCGAGCCCTCCGCCGGGTCAGTCCCCGCCCCCAATTCGTCCAGAATAACCAGACTGCGGGCATCAATTTTGTCGAGCATCCCGATAATATTGGTCAGGTGGGAGGAGAAAGTACTGAGGCTCTGCTCGATGGACTGCTCATCGCCGATGTCGGCATAGATTTTTTCAAAAACCAGGGCCTGCGACCCTTGCTCTACCGGCAGATGCACCCCGGCCTGGGCCATCAGGGTCAAAATCCCGGCGGTCTTAATCGAAACGGTCTTGCCGCCGGTATTCGGCCCGGTGATTACCAGAATCCGAAAAGTGTCGCCCATGTAGAGGTCTATCGGCACGACCTTCCCCGACAGAAGCGGATGACGGGCCTGGATAAAATCCATGCGCTCGCCCGGTTCGCCCAACCGAGGCTGGGAGGCCCGGATAGCGTTGGCATAGCGGGCTTTGGCAAAGGCTAAATCCAGTTGGGCCAGCGCCTCGACTGCCAAAACAATTTCGTCGCTGTAGCGCCCGACTTTGCCCGCCAGTTCCAGCAGCACTCGCTCAATTTCCTCGCGCTCGGCTATCTGCAACTCGCGCCAGCGATTATTCAGCTCGACGATTGCCAGCGGCTCCATATAGACGGTTTGCCCACTGGCGGACGAGTCGTGGATGATACCGCGCATCTGGCCCTTGAAATCGGACTTGACCGGAATGACATAGCGCCCATCCCGCATGGTCACGATGCTATCCTGAATCATACTCTGATATTGGGAGGAAGATAGCATGGAATTGAGCTTTTCCAGAAGGCGGGAATGGGCGGTGCGAGTCTCGTTGCGGATCCGCCGCAGATCGGGGCTGGCGCTGTCCAAAACGGTGCCATCCGGCCCTATCGTCTGCTCGATTTCGGCTTCCAGGGTGGGTAAATCCACCAGATTTTGAGCAATCCGGGCCATGTGTTCCAGCCCGATACCGGGAGCAGCCTTGAGGATAGTCCGGCGCAGGTTGCGGCTACTTTGCAGGGTTGCCGAAATTTCCAGAAAAGAAGCCACGTCCAGCGCCCGACCAATCGCGCAGGCTTTGACCGCCCCGCGAATCTCTTTTGCGCCGCCAATGGTCGCATCCGGGCGCAATTCCAACAGGTTGCGGGCCTCGCCGGTGGTATCCAGCCGTTGTTGCACCTCGGCCCGGTCAGTCGCCGGGCGCAACTCCATCGCCAGTTCCCGCCCCGCCGAAAACGAGGTGTGATTGGCTAACTTATCGAGGATTTTATAATACTCTAAAACTCGCAGGGTTCGTTCATTCATAGAATAGAATTATACCTTAAATCAAGGCGGGGTGGTATAAAAATCGGCGGCAGTTCCTTGCTGGATACGGACAACTGCGCCGGGTTGGGCCGGGGTCAGACAGGCTCTTTGGTTAGGGGTACTATCAACCACAATCAGGCAATCGTAGCACAGCCCGATGCCGCAAAACAAGCCGCGAGGTCGGCCCTGATTGCGGGTCAGGCGGAAGGTGGCGTAACCGGCAGCAGTCAGAGCCGCCCCGATACTCTCACCGGGATAGGACGTAATCGGTTGCCCCTCAAAACTAAATTCAAAGGCCGGGCCACGCTCGACCTCGGCCTCATCCCGCTCCGGCGGCACTCGTAAATTTTTCATAGGGGACGGGGGTCAGGAGGCAGGGGACAGGGGAATTTACGATTAAAAACTCAGTCCTGAATTTCCCCGTCTCCCGACCCCTAACCCCCGTCCCCCAATTCTCACTTTCTAGCGGCTTGCTTTAAGATGCGGACTAGCCAGCGACTGAGCCATGCGTCGGAGGCCAGCTTTTCAATCCATTTCAGGTCGAAGTCCACTCGCCCGGCGGGATAATCCAGTTCTTGCGCTCCGACCAAGTTCGCCAGATCAATATCCTCGCGCATCCGGTAGAAGGTCGCCGGTTTGGTCGTAGCCACAAAGCGCCATAGCGACATCCGCTCTTTGCGAACGGCGAGTTCGGGGACAGTTTGGGGTATAACCGTTAAATCTATCGCAGTATAGCAACTGGCAAACCCCAACATGCGCGGTTTCCAGAGCGGACGCTCGGTGAACTGAAAATACCAGACCGGGACAAAAAGCTCGCTGGGGGCTTCCAGATAGCGGTCAGGTAGGACGCTCTCCTGAAAATCGCGGACGATATTGGTGATAGTCGTTTCCAGACCACGATGCAAACGGCGGGAAACTTCCAGCAAATTGTCACCCCGGTTAATATGACGACTCAACAGACGGTCAGTGGTAATCCCGGCCTCATTTAACTCTGCCGCGCCCTGGTTCAGAGTCTTGGAGGCCTGGTCTTTTTCCTGCGCCAGGCTATCTATGTGCGAGCGAATGCGCTGAATCCGGGCGGTCTTGAATTCTTCCAGCTTTTCCAGCATTTGCTTGAGGCGCTGGGAAAGCTCGTAGAGCCGTACTGCCGCATCGGTCTTGACATGCTCGGTTTCGGTCTTGTTCTGGTCAATATTACTCCGTAGGGTGGTCAGCTCTTCGGTTAAGGTCGCCAACTGGTCTTCGGTACGGGTAATTGAGCCAGCCAATCCTCCTAATTCTTCTAGTTCGCGCTGCAACCCGGCGGCTTGATCGTAGACGTTCTGGAAGGTCGAGGGGCGGGCCATTTCGGGGCTGTGAGGGGCAGACAGTAAACTGCTGTGGAGCGACCCCGCCACCTGACTCAAGCCCTGCAAATACTCCTGGGCCTCTTGTAGCCGATTGCTATATGCCGTTAGGCCCAGCCCGCGAATCGAGGCTTCCAGGGCGCACCACCGCCGGTTTAGCTGGTCAAAATCGGCGGCAGTATCGCGGTAGACTCCCACCGCATCGCTGACCTCGCCCGCCAGAGCCAGTAATTGTCCGCTCTGCTTGAAATTTATCAGGTTGCCCAAATAGGTCGTGGCCTGCCACTTGCTGCCGGTGGTAATCTGAGCCTCCAGCCGACCCAGTTCGTCCAGGGGGTCGAGTCGGATACGAGCAAACCGATTCAGGGAATTATTGACCGCCGTCGTCGCCAACCGGGTTTCGGCCCGCAATTCCGCCAATTGTTGCGAACAATCCTCGGCATTAATCGCGCTGGGCGCTTCGGAAAAATCGGAGCGGAAATACGGCACGGCGGGCAGGTCATAAGTCTTGCGAACCAGTTCTCCTAATTGCGATTTCAGGCTGGCAAAGCGCGAGTCGGTGGAATTTTCCAGTTTCAGGCGCTGGTCATTCAACCCCTTGAATTCGGCCTGCAAGAGCGCCTGTTCGTCCATCCGCTCGTCCAGCACCCGCTCCAGCGACACCAGTTCGCGGCCCAGGTCATCTAACATGGCATCCCGTTGGGTTTCAAGTTGCTGACGCTGGGTAGCATAATATTTTTCAATCTGCTCCCGGTAAAAAGTCGCATCGGCGGTCAGTTGGGCAGTCGGGGCTTGTACTTCTTCTTCCAGCTTCAAAGCCGTCCGCTCGTAGCCCAGTTGCACCTGATCGGCGGCCTCTTTGTAACGGGCCTGTAAACCACCCGCAAAGGCCCGCTCCCGGTCGGCCCGGTCTCGCCAGCGTTCCAGTTCGGCCCCGACCAGCGAAAAATTCTCGCCGACCTTAATCGCAATCTGACGATGAAGCGGGGCGGCGGAGGCATCTTCGCTCATCTTCATCATAGCGGTTTCAGTGCCTTCGGCCTTCATGTTGGCATAGACCTCGACCCCGTAAGCCAAATCCTTCAAATCCAGAGGAGTATTGAAATGCTGCATCCCCAGGGGCAAGGACGACAGCGCCAAATCTGCGACATCGGCCTGTCCCAATTCTTCCAATTCCAGCCGGTCTAGCACCCTGGTACGCTCTCGCGGTATAAACGGGGTCGGCATATTTTCGGGGTGAGGAGTTTTCAGAGGGGTGATAAGGTCGGAAAGGTCGGAAAGGGTCTGCTTTTTGCGCTGGGTATCTTCGGCATTATCGGGCTGGGCGCGAGTTCCCATTTCATAGCTTTCCTGATACAGGGTGAAAAAGCTGTCGCGCATCGCCAGAAAGTTGGGGGCATCTACCGCCGCGTCACACCAGATGATACCCCGACGGGTCAACGGTACGGATACCAACCGCCGATAAACCCGCCCGAATGAGACAATTTTGGGCAAAGTTAGCCAGCAATAGACTAAAAAAACTACCGATAATACCACCAGAAGCGTGGTCAGCCAGAAAAAGAATCCGCCCCAACTGGCGTTTAAGAGGCCACCCATAATGCTGATGAGCAACCCGACCAGCGCCAGCGACGGCAGCCCAATCACCCCAAATCGGCGGTTGCGCCACCATTCCGCTCGTCGTCGCTCATATTCGTAGGCCAACACCGCCGCATCTTGGGCATCGTCCCCCACCAGCGGTTCGCCGGTCAGCTTTATCCGAAAGCCCGCCGGGGCTATCTTGGGGCCAACCGCGACCAGGGCGTTAGAACCGGGTCCCGGCGCTCCGGGATAAGGAACTGACCCTGGGGCGGGGTAGGGCGGAATGTTCGGCGGGACATTCGGTTGTCCGTTTAAACGACCAAATTCTTCATCGCGGATACCGCCCTGGTTAGCACTCGCCCCCGGTCGGTCGGCATAAGGGTCTATCGGTGTCATCAGCGTATACCTACTATCCTCAGCATATTATTCTTGACGCAAACTTCTAATTCGAGCTTCTAATTCGAGCTTCTAATTCGAGCTTCTAATTTCAAGCTTCTAACTTCGCCAGTTCCGCTACCATTTTTTCTAGTTCGGCATCGGTCAGGGTAGTAAAAATAGTCGAAAGACCCTGAATCGCGGTGGGGGAAGTGGTGGCGGCCCGTTGCAACTTTAGTTCGCCGGCTTCATCCCGCCCTAAATAGAATTTCTGGAGGTCGGGCTTGGCTTCGACCTGGGCCAACCAGACCGGCACATCAACTTCAATATCGCCGTTCTTGACCATCATCAGGCCGGTTTCCAGCCGCACCGCGTCCATTTCTTTTTCACCCAATAGGCTCATTTTGGTGGCGGCATACAGGGTCTGAGCTTCCAGGCGACCACGACTAGCCAGAGTTCCTCGGCTGTAGATTGGCCCTTCGACATGGATTGGCCCTTCCAAACGCACTTCTCCGCCGACGACTGCGCCTTCGATCCGGCTACCTTTGCCGATTTCGAGCGAGCCGCCACTGATTACACCACCTTCGATGACGCAGCTTGGGCCTATTTTTACCTCGGTTCGCCCATAAACGCTGCCGCGTACCCGGATTTCGCTTTCCAGCGAAATTTTATCGCCAAAAATGTCGCCATTGACGACTTTCGGTCCGGTCAGGCGGAAAAGCATACTCAGTTCAGCTTTGGTGGCGGGGTGCATCTGGTCGCCGGTATTCTCGAACTCCGGGACTTCGATGGGCGGATTGGGATTGTTGCGTAACAAATCCAGGTCAAAATTGGGGTCAGCCTCGTTTACAAACTCGAAGAATTCCAGCTGAAATTCGACCAGGTTATGTTCAAAATCAGGTCGGACGGGAATTTGAGGCTTGAGCGACTGAGTTTTTGGCACAGCCGAAAAGGGTTGGGAGGGAACACTCATGGGCCTTTAATCTCTCCTATTGGTCTGTTCATCATTTAAATCAAGCAGTAATCTTTAACGAGCAAATGCAAGCGAAATTAATTCAGATGTCAAAAATTTATTTAAAGCTACTTTTTCGTATCTAACCTGTAAGTTATAAATCTATACTGCGAAACCCGCCCCGATGGTTGCCATTCTTAGACCCGCCAGCAGCATCATCTCGCCCAGGGTTGCCAGCGATACCAGCAGCAGCGATAGAAGTAACCCCGCCCCGCCTTCGAGTCGATTCCAGCGATTGAGCATAGTCAAGCCGATAATCCAATTGAACATTACCAGCATCGTCAATACCCCACCTGCCGCCAGGAGCGATAGCGGCCAGAAGAGCCAGCCCCAACCCGAAATCGTCCCAAGTACCACTAGCCCAACGACGAGAAGGGCTACCCCAAGCTCCCAGGCGTGGCGGAAAGGGGCGATTAGATAGGCTCGCCTCCAGATTACCTGACTGAAAATCGGCAAAATTAGCCCCGCCATCCCGACCCCACTGATTGCTCCGGTCAACACCCGCAACCAGTTTTGGGGCTGATAGAGATGAAACCAGCCCAAATCCAGAAAAGTCGAGTTCAGGCCATCGAAAGCCATCACCGCGACCAGCCCGACCAACGCCAGCAAGAGCGGCAATCGCGGCAACAGCATTGCCCGTCCCCGCCCGACCAGCCAGAGGCCAAAAATCGTCAAGAGATACCCGCCGAAAATCCCCACCATGCGGGCTTCAATCGGCATTTGCTGGCCCTCGAAGAAATAGGAGTGGGCCGGGCGCTGCGGGCAAAGTCCCGAATTGAGCCAGATGAGCTTTTGCAGTAAATCCACCGGCCAGACCAGAAACCCAATCAGCCCCGCCAGCCAGACCGCCCCAACGATTAGGACCATCTGACGGGTACGGGCGGTACGGCGGGCGATGGCTTCGGGCGGGACTGCCGGTAGGCGACCCAGCTCGACAATCGGGGTTATTGGCTTTTCACTCTGTACCGCCATTTACGCCTTTGTTAAAAATAGCGCCCGACAATCAGCCCCAGCTTTTCGATACTCTCAGCGGGGATGCGAGTGCGGTCAGTCATAATGGCGGTTGCCAGGGCCTCGCCGCACCCGCATTTCAGTGCCGCACTTTCCAGGCTGGCAGCTTTGGGTACAAACCGCCGAATAATTTCTTTGGAGCGGGCCACATTTTTTTGCAGGTTGGCGACCACCATTTCGACGGTTACACTTTCGTGACCATCCCGCCAGCAATCATAATCGGTGGCGCAGGCCAGGAGAACATAATGCATTTCAGCTTCGCGGGCCAACTTCGCTTCCGGGATAGCTGTCATACCAATTATATCAACTCCCCACTGGCGATATATAGTACTTTCGGCACGGGTCGAGAACTGCGGCCCTTCCATACAGATATAAGTGCCGCCATAATGGGTAGTTACTTCCACTTCGGCGCACACTTCCTGCAATAAAGGGCGCAAGCTCTGGCAGAAAGGTTCGACGAAAGGAATATGCCCGACGATGCCCGATTTGTCCCCAAAAAAGGTGCGGACGCGGGCGCTGGTGCGGTCAAAAAGCTGGTCAGGAATAACCATATCCAACGGCGCGATTTCCTCTTTCATCGAGCCTACCGCGCTAACCGATAGAATACATTCGACCCCCAGCATTTTCAGGGCATAGATATTGGCCTGTACCGGCAAATCCGTCGGCGAAATGCGGTGTCCGCGCCCATGCCGGGGCAGAAAAGCTACCGCCACGCCTTCCAGTTTGCCGACAATCAGGGCATCGCTAGGTTTACCCCAGGGCGTATCGGGATAGAATTCCTCGACCTCGGTCAGTCCCTCTATTTGGTATAGCCCGCTTCCGCCTATTACACCTACTTTTGCCTGTGGCATAAATTTCCTCTTGAAATACATTTAACAGGGATATACAGGATTAACAGGATGAAATACAAAATCTGTTAATTCTGGCCCAATTCTTCTTTTTCCACTAAATCGTCTGAGTCGGGGTCATCCGGGCCGAGGCCGTCGGGCAATGCAAAGATTTCGTTCAGTTCGACCTCAAAGCCCTTTAGACTTCCCGCGCCGACCAATTGGCCTTCCGGTTGGGCTACCTCGACATACTCACCATCTTCCAGCCTCAGAACCTGAACCGTTTGGGTATAACTGTTTATCAACCAATACTCTGCTACTCCGGCTTGAGCGTAAATCCGGCGCTTGTCGAGGCGGTCTTTTTGGGCAGTCGAGGGCGACAGGATTTCTACCACTAAATCCGGCGCTCCGTGAACATAGCCGTTTTTCCGTATAATACCCATTCGCGCTTTGGAAACGAAAATGATGTCAGGTTGCGGTTTTTGCAACTCGCTAAGGATTACATCCATTGGGGCGTAAATAACGATACCCAACTCGTGTTCACGTACAAAATATCGTAGCCGGTCATTGAGATTCGCGCTGATATTTTGGTGAACAAATTTTGGGGATGGCATAACAATCAGCTCTCCATCGAGAATCTCATAATATAACTCGTTGTTCAGACGACCTTCGGCGAGCGCCTTATAATATTCCTTTACCGTCCAGGTGGCAGTTTGGGTCATACCGAATTACTCCTGTTCGTCTGGTTCAGCCGCATCAAGGTCATCTGAGCCGAGGCCATCGGGCAAAGCGAATATTTCGCTTAACTCGATTGAAAAGCCCGCCAATACTCCCTCGCTGACCAACCGACCTTGTGGCTGTGCTACTTCGATATAACTTCCAGCTTCCAGCCTCAGAACCTGAACTGTCTGGTTGTGGCTGTCTATCAACCAGTATTCTGGTATCCCAGCCTGGGCGTAAATCCGGCGCTTGTCGGTGCGGTCTTTTTGGGCGGTGGAAGGCGATAGAATTTCTACCAGCAAGTCAGGTGCGCCATGGACATAGCCGTTTTTTCGGATAATATTCAGGCGGGCTTTGGAGACAAAGATAATATCGGGTTGGGGCTTCTGCAATTCGCTGAGGATAACATCCATTGGAGCGAAAATAACCAGCCCCAATTCATTTGCTTCTACAAAATCATCCATAGCCCGCGAAAGCAATTTGACGATTTGCTGATGAACAAATTTTGGGGATGGCATAACGACTAACTCTCCATTGAGAATCTCATAGTACAGTTCAGGGTTCAGACGACCTTCTGCAAGCGCCCGGTAGTATTCACTTACGGTCCAGGTGGCGGTTTGGGTCATACCGGGTTACTCCTGTGGTTCAGAAAAGTTGGGGTTTTGCTCGACGGTGGCAACTGTCTGGGACTTCTCTTCTTCGGCTAGTTGTTTTAGCAAACGCTGGATTTTATCACCATGCTCCATTGCAGCATCAAACTGGAATTGCAGGGCCGGGACATAGCGCATGGTCAGCCGATGCGACAACTCGCGGCGTAAATAACTGCTGGCCCGTTTGAGGACGCTCAACGAGTCGGCTTTAACTTGCTCATCGCCCAGCACGCTAAAGAAAATTTTGGCGTACTTTAAGTCGGAGCTGACCTCGGTGCGCGTTACGGTCACAAAGCCCAGGCGCGGGTCTTTGAGTTCACGCTGAATCGCCTCGCTGACGTATTCTTTTATTATTTCGGCTACTTGTTCGGTTCTTCTACTCATTAAATCTGGGAAACCTTTTCCTGAAATTTATCAATAATCGTCATTAGCATTGTCTACAATTATAACATAACCACTTGTAGCATACAAAGGAAAGCTGGCAGGCAAAGGAAAACAAAAATAAAGCCCTTTGGTCACTAAATAAGTGAACCAAAAGGACTTTATCCTGAATTAGGCGACGGGATATTTTTGATAATTAAGTGCCGCTAATCTGCTCCGGGGTGCGTCCAAACTTGCGAAGCCGCAAGCTATATTCGCGCAAGGAATGTAAAAACTCATCTTTGCCAAAATCGGGCCAGAAAAGCGGGGTGAACCAATATTCGCTATAGGCGGCCTGCCAAATTAGATAGTTGGAAAGGCGTTGCTCCCCGGCAGTGCGAATAATCAGGTCGGGGTCGGGGCTTTCCACACAATACAGATTGTGGCTGATAGTTTCCTCGGTAATCTGGTCGGCGGGAATACCACTGGCGATAATCTTGCGAACTGCGTCCACAATCTCCAGCCGTCCGCCATAATTAAAGCAGACATTGAGGGTCAGGCGAGTATTATTGCGGGTCTGCTCCGTCGCCCGCAAGATGCCCTGTTGGAGATGGCGGCTCATTCCGTCCAGGCGACCCAAATGATTAATCCGTACTCCCTCGGCGTGCAGCTTGGGGGTTTCGCGTTCCAGCACCTCGCCCAAAATAGTCATCAGGGCGCTGACCTCATCGGAAGGTCGATTCCAGTTTTCGGTGGAGAAAGCATAAAGGGTCAGATGTTTAACCCCAAAACGAATCGAGCTTTCGACAATTCGGCGAATATTTTCCGCCCCAGCCCGGTGTCCGGCGACTCGTGGTAGATTGCGTTGTCGCGCCCATCGCCCGTTGCCATCCATAATAATTGCGACGTGCTGGGGAACGGTAGCCGGGTCCAGACCAATTGCTTCCAGTTCGGCGGGTTGGGGGGCAAGATATTGGGACGTAGGGGCGGCGTGCTTAAATTTTATCATGCTACTGCTTATACCTCTAAAATTTCTTTTTCTTTGTGCGAGCCGATTTGGTCGGCCTCCTGGATAAAGCGATCAGTTAAAGTTTGAATCTTGTCGTGAGCGCGTTTATCATCGTCCTCGTTGATAAGCTTCTCCTGAAGCAGCTCCTTCAAATCGTTCATATGGTCGCGCCGAATATTGCGAATTGAGACTTTACTATCCTCAACTTTGGACTTGACCACCTTGACCAGTTCTTTGCGGCGCTGTTCGGTCAAAGGCGGGAAAGGAATACGGATAACCTTGCCGTCATTGCTGGTGGACAGGTTTAGCTCCGATTTCTGGATCGCCTTCTCAATTGCCCCCATGGTATTTTTGTCCCAGGGCTGCACCACCAGCAAGCGAGCTTCGGCGGCGGTTACGCTCCCCAGTTGATTAAGCGGGGTACTCGTACCATAGACTTCTACCGGCAGCTTTTCAATCAAGCCCGGAACAGCCCGCCCGGTGCGAATATTCGAGAGTTCGCGGCGCAGGGCCTCATTGGACTTTTTCATTTTTTCTTCGGTTTCAGCCAATACATCGTCAATCATAACAAAACTTCCTCCTGGGTCGAGGTGAGAAAAGTGCTGAGTGCTGAGGAAAATGCGGCTAGTACTTAGTAGTTTTACTTAAAACTCAAAACTCTTCTACCGTCCCCTATCTCTAATTCTTGATAATCGTCCCGACGTGTTCGCCTGCGATAAGGCGCAGCAAGTTGTTATCTTGCAGGCTAAAAACAATAATCGGCATATGATTATCTTTGCACATCGTCAGAGCGGTGCTGTCCATCACTCCCAACTCGCGGCTAATGGCCTCCATATAGGTCAGGGTTTCAAACTTGCGAGCGTTGGGATTTTTGCGAGGGTCGGAGTCATAGACCCCATCCACCCGGTTTTTCTCCATCAAGATAACTTGCGCCCCAATTTCGACTGAACGCAGGGCGGCGGTAGTATCGGTAGTAAAGTAGGGCTGTCCGGTGCCACCTGCCAGGATAATTACCCGGCCCTTTTCCATGTGACGGATAGCTCGCCGCCGGATATATGGCTCGGCCACCTGGTGCATCTCGATAGCGGTCATCACTCTGGTGTAGACCCCCGCTTGTTCCAAAGCGTCTTGCAAAGCCAGCCCGTTTAGGACGGTTGCCAGCATCCCCATATAGTCGGCTACCGAGCGATCCATGCCCTGAGCGCTGGCCCGAAAGCCCCGCCAGATATTCCCACCCCCTACAACTATTGCGACCTGAACGCCCTGGGCGGCTACCGACTTAATTTTTTCGGCAATCTCCTGGGTAACTTTGGGGTCAATGCCGTAACCCGCTTCACCCATGAGGGCTTCACCACTTAGTTTTAACAGTACTCGGCTATAGGCCGGTTCAGGCATAGTTTAGTTTCTTCCCTTCTTGCCAAAACTATCTGGTATAGTTTAAACCAGCTCCACACTTTCTGGCATAACGTCACTCAGCATCTAAAAGTTGCTAACTTTCATTATACCTCAAAACCGCCCAAAACGGAAACCTGGATGACCTGGCTTGAGGTGTAGTAGAATGGCTCAGTCCTAAAACTTTGCTCAGAAATTAACTCAGAAATGGAATAAGATTATGTCAACTAAAGAACCGGAGGCCCTGGCGGAACAGGTCGCCCAGCTAAACCAGCGCAAAGCCAGCTTTGCCCAGGGTGGCGGCGAAAAAGAACAGGCCAAGCAGCGGGCCGCCAAAAAGTTACCAGTACGGGAACGATTGGCCTTATTATTCGACGAGGGCAGTTTTATCGAAACCGGCCTCCTGGCAAACCATCATTCACTCCACCCTGACCTCAAAGACCGGGTGACACCCGCCGACGGGGTTATCACCGGCTATGGCAAGATAGACGGACGGTTGGCCTGTGTCGCAGCCTACGATTTTACGGTAATGGCTGGTTCGATGGGGGCCACCGGCGAATACAAAGTAGCTCAGATTAGAGAAATGGCGGTCAAGCAGCGTTTGCCGATTATTTGGCTGCTCGACTCGGCGGGCGCACGAATTCAGGAGACCACCGGCTCACAATTCGCCGGTTCGGGCGCTCTATTTAAGGAGCAGGTCTTGATGAGCGGGGTTATTCCCCAGGTTGCGGCAGTAATGGGGCCTTGCGCGGCGGGGACGGCCTATATTCCCGGTCTGGCGGATTTCGTGCCAATGGTTAAGGGGATTGGGAGTATGGCCCTGGGCGGGCCACATCTGGTCAAGGCTGCCACTGGCGAGGATGTGGACGTGGAAGAATTGGGCGGTAGCAAAGTTCACTGCGAAATTAGTGGAGTAGGCGATTTAGAGTCGCCCGACGATACCGCCTGTATCGCCACTATCAAGGACTACCTGAGTTTTTTTCCGCTGCACAGTGGCGAGCGTCCGCCGCGCCGACCTTCTCAAACTCTGGAACGAGATGAAAGCATTTACAAGCTAATTCCGGTCAGCCAGCGTCGGGCCTATGATGTCCATAAAGTGATTGTCCGGCTGGTAGACGACGGTCATTTTCTGGAAATCAAGGCGGGCTGGGCCAAAAATCTGGTGACAGGGTTGGCCCGGATTGACGGCTATCCGGTGGGCCTCGTGGCGAATAACCCGATTGTACTGGGTGGTACGCTGGACGTGAATACCGCCGACAAGGGCGCACGCTTTATCAATTTGTGCGATGCCTTTAATATTCCGTTGGTATTTTTGTGCGACACGCCCGGCTTTATTATCGGCGCACAGGTCGAGCGCCAGGGGATTATCCGGCACGGGGCGAAGATGATTTACGCCGTGTCCGAAGCCACCGTCCCTAAGCTGACGGTTGTAACCCGCAAGGCGTATGGGGCGGGCTACTATGCGATGTGCGGCAAGGGCTACGACCCTGATTTGATTGTGGCCTGGCCTACCGCCGAAATCAGCGTGATGGGGCCGGAAGGGGCGGTCAATATCATCGGGCGGCGGGTGCTGGCGGAAGCCGAGGCTCAGGGCGGGCCAGAGGCCGCCACCGAGTTGCGCGAGAAAATGTTGTCCCAATTCCGGCAGGTGATAGACCCCTATTTAGCCGCGTCGTATGCCTACATTGACGACATTATTGACCCGGCGGACACCCGGCGGGTGCTGGCCCAGGCCCTCGAACTCACCCGCGATAAAACGGTGATACGCCACCAGAAGAAACAGGGAGTGAGGCCAGTCTAGGGTCGAAATTCTAGCTATGCCCTACAAGTAGGTTTTCGGGGGATTAGGGTGGAATTGTAGCAAATGGGCGGCCTGTGTTATTATCCTAGCCATAAGGTTAAAAACCGGATGCTCAAGAGAAGTTAATACGAATCAATAAAGTGAGGCTAGAAAGCACAGATATGTTACAGACCAAATCGCCTTCATACATAACAATTAGTGGCAATCGCAAGATGGCCTACGACGAGGTGTCTCCCCCCAATCCGAAAGGTACGATTCTGCTCTTGACCGGGCTGGGTTCAACCCGGTTGGCCTGGAGCAAGCAACTGGAAGCGTTTGGGATGCAATATCGGACTATCGCCCTCGACCACCGCGATGCCGGGGATAGTTTTCAGACTACTGGACGCTATACTACGGCAGACCAGGCTGACGATATTGCCGCCGCTTTGCCCGAATTAGGGGTTAGCAAAACCCATGTTATCGGGATTTCGATGGGCGGCATGATGGCCCTCGAACTGACCTTGCGCTACCCGGAATTGGTGGATAAGCTGGTACTGGTTTCGACCACCGCCGGGGGCAAAAGCAGCCAACGCCCCGATTGGGGCTTGTTGATGATGATGATGACTCCACCCTGGTTGCGGGGGGGTTTCAGGATGGAGCGGGGAGAGCGGGCTTTACGTACCTACTCCGCAATTGCTGCGCCCGGTTACTTTGCCAGCCATCCCGAAGAAAGCGCCACTTTAGCCGAAAACGCCCGCCGTCTGCCCCTCGGCAGAGCGGCTTATTATCGCCAATTGATGAGTACCGGCAAGCATGATGCGGTCAGCCGCCTACCTTCGATAAAAGCCCCAACCCTGGTGATACACGGCGAAGGAGACCGGCTTGTACCGCCCGGCAATGGGCGCTTTCTGGCCCAGCATATTCCCGGTGCAAAGCTCATCACCTACCCCAATACCGGGCATATCCCGATTCTGGAACGGGCCGATGATTTTAATCGGGATGTACTGGCGTTTTTGAACGATTAAACCGATTAGACAAAATATAGCCGCCAAAGGGTCAAAAATGACATATCAGCCAATTCTGACTACCCTTGAGCCGGGCATTGTCTCGGTTCAATCGGCTACGCAGGAACGGGACCAACTGTACCGCAAATTTGCTTCTCGAAGCGTGGTCAATCCCCAGCTTGACCGTACTTTGGTAAGTTATCAGGCCAGCAAGCATGTGGCTTATTATAACTGGTTCAAGTACAAAGAGGGCTTTTCTCCGGCGCTGGTTGAATATCTTATTAAAGAGCTTTTCCCGAACGGTCAACCTGAAACTTTGCTAGACCCTTTTGCCGGTTCAGGTTCCGCCCTTTTTGCGGCCCGAAAGTTGGGTTGGAAAACCTTTGGAATTGAATTATTACCAGTTGGTATCCAAAACATCAAAAGCCGAATAACCGCCGAAACTGTCGTCAAAGAAGGCTTTCGGGTTGCCATAAAACAAGTTTTGGCGGCTAGGTTCAAGGACTATGCTGG
Source organism: Chloroflexia bacterium (assembly GCA_038245615.1). GTDB lineage: Bacteria > Chloroflexota > Chloroflexia > Chloroheliales > Chloroheliaceae > 54-19. The sequence continues at coordinate 18,954 of JBBRSG010000077.1, forward strand.
CGCTGGCAGAGTTTTTAATCATATTGCGATCACCAAAGGGGCATTTCCGCCGGATGAAGAATCGGAATTGCTGGGCTATCTTAATTATTGTCAAACAAAAATAGCCTCGTCTGATATTTGCTATTTGCTGGAATACGCGGCATTTTGTGGGCTGGAAGCCATAAGCTACACTCGCAAAGATGGACAATATCTGCGCTGGGATTATCGTTCCGGGCGGTCTCAGGGTAAAAAACCTTTCGATAAAGGCCCGATATTAACTTTTCGTCAAGCTATAACTGAAAAACTAAATCAGATAGCCGATGACCTGGAAGGCGTAAAGGCTCAGTATCAGTTCACTTTTGATTTAGAAAGCGAATTCGCCACCGAAAGTAGCGCCACCGTTGGGCCGCTGCCGGAGCTTTATGAGGGTTCTTGTCTGGATGTTTTACCGACGCTGGCGGCTGACAGTATTAATCTGGTTATTACTTCGCCCCCGTACTGCAACCGTTATGATTATACCCGGACTTATGCTCTGGAACTGGTATTTTTGGGTTGTACCGATGAGAAGGTCAAGGCTTTGCGACAGGCGATGCTTTCCTGTACCGTCGAAAATCGCTCCAAACAGGAATATCTGAGGAAAATATACGCCGAAAGCGGGTTGCTCGAAACCTATGAGAAGGTTAATTCTACCTTTCAGAATAATCGCGCTCTGCAAGAAGTTCTAGCTATTTTAGAGCGTTACAAACAAGAAGATAAGCTGAATAACGCCCAGGTTGTGAAAATGGTTCACAATTATTTTTACGAGATGGCCTTTACTATCTATGAGCTTGCTCGAATTTTAAAACCAGGCGGTAAAATTGCGATGGTCAATGATAATGTGCAGTACGCCGGAGAAGAAATTCCAGTAGACCTTATTTTGTCCGAAATGGCGGAAGCATTTGGGTTACATACCGAAATTATCTGGGCCTTGGAACGGGGTAAAGGTAACAGTAGCCAGCAGATGGGCCAGCATGGGCGTTCCGAATTACGCAAATGCGTTTACGTTTGGGGGAAACAGGCATAAATTATGGCTAAATCCGCCCAGGATGTCTTGCTGACTGAAGCCAATCGAGTAAATTATCGTCTTCGCTCAACCTTCTTTTATCGAAAGCTCAAAGAATATGATACTCTAGCTTTACCTGCTCAAATAGCCAATTTCCTGACAGTAGAACACCTCTACAATTGGGAAGAGCGGACTAACTGGGGGATTGGGGAAGATGCCTTCGGCTATATTTCAAAATCTGGAATTAGCCCAATTCAAGTTTTTTGCCACCCCAAAATTTTGAGGGAGAATAAAGTTTTATTGGCCTATTACCGCAATATAGCAGTGTTATCCCAAAAAGCAGTCGGCTATCTGGTTGGCAAAAACTTGAGTAAGTACGAAGCCGACAAGTCTGATAAATTTGTACTTAGCAGCGAAGATGCGCTAATATTCGCAAGGCTTTTTAACGAGCATATCTCTTTAATCATAGATAGCTCGGCCCAAAGTTTCAAACCGGAAGAATTAAACGCCCTCTTGTTAGTCTCAACCGGTGCTCAAATTGACGGTTCGTGGCGAAATGCGGTAGGTGAAGAGGCTGAAAAGGTCGTTCAACGCTTGCTGATTAAAGAAGCGGTTGAACGGGATTTGCTTGAAGCATTTATCTACCGCAATTCAAGCAAGGTCGAGCCATTTAACAAAAATCGAGCGGACAAACAACTTAGTTCGATTGCCTTCTATCGCGGGTTGATGTTAAAGACTCAAGTTTCCCTTATTTTTTCCAGCGAACCGGATATTACTTTGATAGGCAAAAATGGTAATACTTTAGCCGTAATAGAGGTCAAGGGTGGGGCTGACCCGGCAGGAGCTTTGGAGCGTTATGGAGCAGCTAAGAAATCGTTTGAGCATGCTCTGAACGAAACTCCTACCGCTCAGACGATTCTTATTGCTAATTGCCTGACTTTAGAAGTGTTAAGCCGAGTGGCAGCAGACAAAACAATTTCTCACTATTATAATCTGAGCGATATTCTCACTGAAGGCCCTAAATATGAGGAATTCATGAGGCTGATATTTGAACATGATTAGGAGGCGATGATGCCAAAAAGTATTTTTCGGGAGGGGCTGTTCGAGGGGCAAGTGATAGTGGTCAGTGGCGGGGGAACTGGGATTGGGCGGGCGATTGCTCACGAGGTGGCGGCTTTAGGGGCAAAGGTGGTGATTTGCTCGCGCTCGCTGGAACATTTAGAACCAACCAAAGCCGAAATCGAAGCGGCGGGGGGTCAGGTTCTGGCCCTGACTTGCAATATCCGGGAAGAAGCGCAGTGCCAAGCCGTCATCAAAGCCACTGTGGAACACTTTGGGCGGGTAGACGGGCTGGTTAATAACGGGGGCGGGCAGTTTATGTCGCCAGCTGAGGCCATTAGCTCTAAAGGCTGGCACGCGGTTATCGAAACCAATCTGACCGGCACTTTTTATATGTCGCGGGCGGCGATGCAAGGCTGGATGAAAGCCCAGGGCGGGGCGATAGTCAATATCGTGGCCGAAATGTGGCGCGGCTTCCCCAATATGTCGCATACCGGGGCGGCGCGGGCCGGGGTGGTCAACTTGACCCAAACTTTGGCCCTGGAATGGGCGCAATATAATATTCGGGTCAATTCGGTTGCGCCGGGGTTGATAAATTCCAGTGGCCTCAAGACCTATCCCGCTCCGGTTCAGGCTATCTTGTCCAATGTGGCGGGCGATATTCCGGCCCAGCGCATGGGAACTGAAAGCGAAATCGCGGCGGCTACCGTCTTTATGCTTTCTCCGGCGGCGGGCTTTATTTCGGGGACAACCCTGAAAGTGGATGGAGCAGGTTCGCTCTATCGCCTACAGGGATATGTAATCCCCGACCATCAGCCCTGGCCTGCCTTCGACCTCGACGGCCTGGAAAGTGGAGAGGATTAGCATGGCCGAAATGCAGCCTTCTTATGACGTGGTTACGTTGGGGGAAACGATGCTTCGCCTCACGCCGCCCGGTATGCGGCGGATTGAACAGGCGGTCAGCTTTGATATTGAAGTCGGCGGAAGCGAGTCGAATACCGCTGTGGGGCTGGTACGTCTAGGGATGAAGGTCGCCTGGCTCTCGCGGCTGACTAACAATTCGTTGGGCCGCTTGATTGCCAATACTATTGGCGGCTACGGGGTGGATACTTCCGGGGTAGTCTGGACTGACCACGATAGAGTCGGAACCTATTTTCTGGAAGAAGGCAAAGCCCCTCGCGGCAGCACAATTATTTATGACCGGGCGAACAGCGCCATTAGCCGAATGCAACCGTCCGAACTACCTGCCGACCTGTTTCAACCCAACCAGGCTAAACTATTGCACCTGACCGGGATTACCGTCGCCCTCGGCCCGGATGCAGCGGCGACCTGCCAGACTGCTCTCAAGCTGGCAAAGGCGGCAGGGTGGCGCTTCAGCTTTGACCTGAACTATCGTAGCCGGTTGTGGACTCCGGCGGCAGCAGCGGCAGGTTGCGAACTCTTTGCCCAGGCCGCCGATTTGCTGATAACTCCGTTGGGCGATGCTCGGCTGATTTACGGGCTGGCGGCCCAGCTTACAGCCGAAAAGGTGCTGGAAGAACTGGCGGCCCGCTATTCCCAAGCTACGATTGTAGTAACATTGGGCAAAGACGGGGCATTAGGCCGCGAACCGCAAGGCCAGATAATCCATCAGCCAACTTTCCCAGCCGAGGAGGTCGGGCGCATTGGAGGCGGAGATGCTTTTGCCGCCGGGCTGCTCTATGGCTATCTGCAAGCTCCGCCCACTGGCTCGTCCAAAGGGCTGGCGACGGCCTTGCGCTGGGGAGCGGCGGTAGCAGCCCTGAAATATACTATTCCGGGCGACTTCCCGCTAATTGACCGGGCCGAGGTGTTACGGCTGATGGAACAAGATAACACCAAACCGACGGTCAATCGCTAAAGCTGATAGCTACTCCCGACATTGAAAAAATTTACACAAAGTACCCATATTGGTCGTTAAATTCACTGGACAAATATAGCTTTTGTCTTATAATTGAGGGTGAAAATGCTTGTTCTTCTGAACGATAGAATAATTGTATGAGTTTTTTTCAAAAACTGTTCAGACTTGTTGAGAGCGTAGCGTATTTTTGATTTTACGCCCGATTATTCAGCCTGGCTCGGCCTTTAGGAGTTCAGGTTGGCTTTACTAACTTTAAGTCAAGTTGAGGGCATGAATCGAAAATATAATGACCATATTTTGCGGCATCGTAGCCGCAGATTGTCCTTAGCTAGAAGGAGACCATCATGGCTCTAACCGAAAATAGAGAATCCACCACCGAATCCGATTTAGATATAGCCTCAAAAGACCCGACTTATACCCGTCGTCAGTTCCTCTCGTGGGGAATTTATGCGGTGGCCGGGGCAGTTACAATCGCGGTGGGCGTGCCAACCGTGCTTTACTTTATTGCCCCGGCTTTCAAAGGCGGCGATGGTAACAAGATTACTGCTACGGTCGGCGAAGTCAGCAAACTTGCCAATCAAACCACTCCGAAAGGGGTTATTCTGCAATACAAATACATTGATACCTTTAAAGAGGTGGAAGGCAACAAGCAGGTTTTTGTACGCGCCAAAAAACCCGGCGCATCTACGGCGCAGGATTTTCAGATCCTCGACTCGACCTGTACCCATGCTGGTTGTGCCGTTAGCTTTAATTCGCCTAACGGCCCGGCTAACAAATTCTTTTGCCCGTGTCACAGCAGTGTTTATTCTGTGGATGGTACAAATGAGAAAGTAGCTCCCAAACCGCTTTTTTCCTACAAAGTTGAGCTGGTTAATGGTAATCTTAACATCAACGTGGCGGAATACACCGGCTGATGCTCTAACTGCTTAATCTGGCTTCTGCATCGTTGCAGGCCAGCTTGCGCCTAAGCTTCGATTTTTAGGGATTTTGGGGTGATAAAGCTTCATCCTACTATAGCCGTAAAGCTTGAAGCCTGGGAAGCATTAATCAATGACAGCTAAAGTTAGCTAGAAGGATACCGAGATGGCAAATCGAGTTTACGAGTGGGTAGACGAGCGCACTGGTATTAAGCCCGCGCTGGATTACGTGCTTTACCGTAGGTTGCCCAAAAGCGTCAACTGGTTCTTCACTTTAGGGAGTGCCAGTCTGACAGTATTTATTATCCAGGCGGTCAGCGGTGCTTTCCTGGCGATGGGCTATACCCCTTCTACCGCCCCAGTCGCCCTTACCGACGGCTCTATCAGCAATGAAGCCCTCCAGAGTATTCGGGTGACTACTGAGGAAACTTTCGGTTACTGGATTCGCGGCTTCCATCATTGGGGCGCAAATATGATGGTCATTGTGGTGATGCTCCACATGTTGCGGGTCTTTTTTATGGGGTCATATAAGTATCCCCGCGAATTGACCTGGTTTACCGGGGTGTTTATTTTATTGCTGGTACTGGGCTTCTCCTTCACCGGCTATCTGTTGCCCTGGGATAACCGGGCATATTGGGCCACTCAGGTCGGCGTACGAATCGGTGGGTCAGCCCCGATTCTGGGAGATGCCGTCGCCAACGTCTTGCGGGGCGGGCCAAGTCTAGGAGCGGCAACCCTTACCCGCTTTTATGCGATTCACGTCTTGCTTTTACCGGCGCTCACTGCCGGGTTAATCGGGGTTCACCTGTTCCTGATTATAAAGATAGGCATCAGTGGCATGCCAAAAGCTCGGAGCAAGGAGCAGTATGCCGGGGAGTTCTTTGAGAGTTCCAGTACCAGTGGCAAAAAAACCGGCAAAGCTTTTTTCCCTTACATCATTTTCAAGGATGCGGCAGTTTCGTTATTAGTCGTAGTCTTGATTGTGCTGGCAACAATTTTTTGGCCGGTTGAGGGTTCTAATCCGGTAGATGTCAATAACCCGGTCAGCACCTTGCAAAACAACAAGGGTGAAGCCCTGCTGGTAGATGGCAAGGCAGTTCAGGTTCAGCCCCAACCGGAATGGTACTTCTTGTTTCTGTTCCAGTTCCTGAAGATTTTCCCCAGTGAATTTGATTTGGGTCTATTCAAAATTTCAGGGGAGGCGGTGGGTGGAATTATCATTCCAACCATTCTGGTCTTGCTTCTCTTTGCTACGCCCCTTTTGGACCGAGGGCCAAAGCGTAATCCGCTCAATCGTCCGATAACCAGTCTGGTAATGATTGCGGTGCTGATTGGCATGGTAGTCCTGACCGTCCTGGCAATCAACGACTTGAACAAAGTGCAGGCAGCCCCGGCAGTAGCAGCCGCACCAGCCGCAACCGGGGGTGGAACAACCGCGCCCCCGGCGGCAGCGACCACCGCAGCGGCGGCAGGTGGGGCTACGGCTGCTCCGGCGGCGGCGGGCGCGGGCAATGCTACGGCTGGGCAGCGCGTCTTTACCCAGCAATGTAATGTCTGCCACACCAATGGTGGGCGGGTGGCGGGGATTGGGCCGAAGTTAGCCGGTGCGAATATACCCGATGCTACAATTCAGAGTAATGTCCGCAATGGTAAAGGGGCGATGCCAGCCTTTTCCACTGAGCAGGTCAGCGACCAGCAGTTGAGCGACTTGGTAGCCTATATCAAGAGCTTGAAATAGGCCATCGAAGTGAAGTTTCAGTAAGTTTGGGCCGGTTAAGGGCGGCGCTCTTGACCGGCCTTTTTCACCTTTTCTTTTATCCTTATATATTCGGAAGTAGCGTGAGTTAGATAATTAGAGCTAAAATTATAGAAACGAGGTTAATTACACATGGATACTCAAAATAATAGCGTGAATTTACGATTCTACTTTGACCCGGTTTGCCCCTGGGCCTGGCGGACTTCGCTATGGATTCGAGAAGTGCAGCAAGTTCGGCCTTTGCAGGTTGAGTGGGATTTTTTGAGCCTGAAAGCGGTCAACTCCGGCAAAGAGAGTCTCAAGGATAGCCACATTAGAAGCGAAAAGGGTTTTCGGGTAATGGCTTTAGTGCGCCGTCACTATTCCGCTCAAGAAGCCAATCAATTGATTGACCGGCTGTATCTAGCCCTGGGCCAGGCCTGCCACGAGCGCAAAGAGGATGTAGGTTTGGACGAGGTAGTAATTGCTGCGATTATGCAGGCCGGACTAGACCCGGCTTTGCTGGAAGCCGCGATGGAAGACTCAACGACCCTCGATGATGTGCAAGCTTCCCACAATGGAGCGATAGCGGCGGGCGGTTTTGGTGTACCTACCTTGTTATTGACCGATACCGTACCAGCCCTGAAAGGCACTTTCGGCCCGGTGATTGACAAAGTTCCAACCGGGGAAGATGCCGGGCAGTTGTGGGATAGAGTTCACTGGATGATGCAGCGCCCCGAATTCTTCGAGCTAAAGCGGAGTCGGTAGGGAGAGCAGTGGTCGGTGGTCAGTATTTGAGATTTGAGATAAAATGCCAAGTCCTCACTGGATTTATTCCGTCTTCAGTCTTGCATTTTCTGACCACTGACCACTGACCACTGACCACTTTTACAAGGAGATACTTTGCCCGAAAAGATAATAATGGATGTAGATACCGGGATTGATGATGCGTTAGCCTTGTTGCTGGCTTTGCAGTCGCCGGAACTGGATGTCATCGCTTGTACTTGTGTTGCCGGAAATGTGACGGTGGAACAGACCACCCGTAACACTCTGGCAGTCCTGGAAACGGCAGGTCGTCCCGAAATTCCGGTGGCGAGAGGCGCGGCCCGTCCGTTGGTACGCCGCCTGACTACCGCCACCTATTTTCATGGGCCGCAGGGATTGGCCCAGGTGACGCTCCCCGACCCGACTGCCAAGCCGATTGAAACTAGCGCCCCACGCTATCTGGTCGAAATGGCAAACCGCTTTCCCGGCGAATTAACCCTGGTGGCAGTTGGGCCGCTGACCAATCTGGCGGTGGCCTTGCTGCTTGACCCGACCTTTGGACGTAAACTCAAGCGACTGGTGATTATGGGCGGGGCGGTTCGCAGCCGGGGCAATATTACGCCGGTGGCGGAGGCCAATTTTTATAATGACCCGGAAGCGGCCCAGGCCGTGATGCACTCTGGGGCAAATATTACCCTGGTGGGGCTGGATGTAACCCATCAGGCGGTTGTCCGGTGGCGCGATATAGCTCATCTGGACGAGCACCATGACAGCCTTTCGCCAAGTTCCGGGCTGGCCCTGGAACTCCTGCGCTATTACAGCCAGGTCTACGGCCCGGAAGCCGGAGCGCACTTGCACGACCCTCTGGCAGTTGGGGTAGTCATTCGCCCGGAGGTAGTCAAAACCAGTCGAATGCAGGTCGAAATCGAAACCGATGGCAAATTCACTCGCGGTCAATCGGTGGGCTATGACCATATTGCGGTGGATATGATCGAAAACAAAGGCGACTACGACAATGTAGCTGGAATCCGGGAAGAGCATCCCTCTAACGCCGAGGTTTGCATGGAGCTAGATGTAACTGGCTTTGTGGAGCTGTTTCGGCAAAGGTTGGGGTTGGTCTAGCAGCTAAAGCACGTCCTAAACAATTAAAAAAATTCCACGCTAATTCCTCTTGACGACTGAAAAAAAGATGTTACAATCAATTTAACCGAAGTGGTATATACATCTTATCCACTTTTCAGCTTGTACCACCCAGCACCAATCCAGATTGCTCATCCAGATTAGCAGATTGACTAATCCAGAATGTGACAAAAGCTTATGCTCAAAAGTGGGCCGTTACCCAGATATTATCAGCTCAAGGAAATTATCCGCGAGAAGGTCAGCGCCGGACAACTATTGCCAGGGGCTTTGATTCCGAGCGAGCGCGAGCTGTGTGAACAGTATGGGGTCAGTCGGATGACTGCCCGGCAATCTATCACTGAGTTGGTCAACGAGGGTTATCTCTACCGCGAGCAGGGCAAAGGCACATTTGTAGCCCAGCCCAAAATCACCCAACAGCTTATCGAGTTGACCGGCTTTACCGAAGATATGCAGGCCCGCGCCCAGCGCCCGACCACCAAAGTGATAGAGCGCCAGATGTGGCCTGCCGATGAAGCTACCGCGACCCGTTTGCGGGTGAAGCCGGGGCAGTTGCTCTTTCGGGTGCAGCGTGTGAGGTTGGCAGATGGCGCACCTCTGGCCCTGGAAACCTCAATTACCAGCTTTATGGGTTGCGAAAAGCTGATGCAGGAAGACCTCGAACAACAATCGCTCTATCATTTGCTGGAAAACAAATACGGGGTGTCGCCGCTGGAAGCCGAACAAGAACTGGAAGCGGGATTGGCCCGCGAGCAAGAGGCCCAGGTTCTGCAAATTCCGGTAGGCGGGCCAGTCTTGCTGATTCGCCGTAGCACTTTCACCGAGCGGGGACAACCCCTGGAATATGCCAAATCGGTCTACCGGGGGGACAAGTATCGCTTTTACACCCGCCTCTCTCGACACAAAGGTTCGGGGAAAGAGTTTTGAGTTTTGAGTTCTAAGTTTTGAATTTCGACCTTAGACCTTAAATTTTCGATTTCAGATTTCAGATTTCAGATTTAACAACCAATCAGGAGGAGAATAATGTCCGATAAATCCAAAAAGAGTGTAAGCCGCCGCCGCTTCATCGGTTTGACCGGGGGAGCAGTAGTAGCCACCGGAGTACTGGCGGCTTGCGGCGACCCCACCGCGACCCCAGTTCCCGCTACCACCGCCGCGCCCGCGACGACGGCAGCCGCTACAACTGCGGCGGCAGCAACAACAGCAGCCTCCGCCGCGACGACGGCTGCTTCGGCAGCAACGACGGCTGCTTCGGCAGCGACGACGGCGGCAGCCGCAGCTACCGGCAATACCTTCATCACCAGCAAGAGTGGGTATAAAGGAACGCTGGTTTACTGGGTGCTGGGCTATGCTCCGGGCGCGACCAGTGGTTTTAACCAATCCACCGACAAGGCGATTGCCACTTTTGTAAAGGCTAACGCCGATATTAAGGTCGAGGTAATTGGGTATACGGCAGACCAGGCCGGGTTCGCCAAAGTCGCCAACGCGGTACAGGCCGGGTCGGGGGTGGATGTGTTCCGTATTCCTAACGACAGCTTGCCGACCCTGATTAAGGACGGGCTAGTTGCGCCGATGGACGAATATCTGACCCCCGAAGACAAGGCCGATTACGTAGACGGTATCTTCGATTTGGTAAAGTTCGACGGCAAGCAATATGCCTGGCCGCTATGGATTCCGCCGGTGGGTTTGTACCTGAACCTGGATGTTTTCAAGGAGAAGGGGGTCGAGCCGCCCAAGTCGGGGGTTACTTACGACCAGTTTGTGGATATTGCCAAAAAGCTGACCTTCAAGCGCGACAACGGGCAGCAGGTCTATGGCTACAGCGCCTTGATTGACCCCGGTTTGGTGGACACCTGGCCTATCATTATGTCGGATGGAGCGTTGCCGATTTCGGCGGACCGCACCAAGTATACCTATAACTCGCCGGAAGGGATTAGCGGTCTCAAGAAGCTGACCGACCTGGCGTTGGTTCACAAGGTTACGCCGCCCGACTTTGGTACTCAGAAGCTGGACGATATTTTGACGGCCATGAAGGGCAAGTTGCAGGCGATGTGGATGCGGCCTAGCGGCGACTCGGCGGCTCTCAAGAATGCCGGGCTGAACTTCGAGGTGATTCAGCCACCCATCGGCAAGAGTGGCAAGCCGATTTCGGCGGGTGGGGTCGGCCTTATCGCCGTACCGCCCAACAAGGATACCGCCAAACTGCGGGCCGGAATGGATTTGGCCCGCTACCTGACCAGTCCCCAGATTGAGAAGGACGTGCCGGGTTACTACCTTGCACCGGGCGCTCGCAAATCGGTCACGATTGTCGAGCCGTACAGCAAGTTCACCCCGATTGCACCGACAGCCTGGATTACCCCCAGCCTACCGGTCTGGACTGACATCCGTACCTTGATTCACCCGAACCTGCAAAACGCGGTCTTCGGCAAACTCTCGGCGGAAGAAGCCCTCAACAAACCAGCCGACGAAATTAACAAGCTGCTCACCAAGAAGTAGTTTAGTTAAAGCTGGAAATAACCCTTAGAAACAGGTTATTTCCAGTTTTATTTTTTAGGATTTTCGCCTGAAGATAGGTGGGAGTCTGGAAATTTATATATTTGAAAATTTACGCCGTAAATTTTCAAATATATTTAGTAACAGTTCAGCCAGCCTGGGATTGTCATTCTGAGCGAAGCGAGGAATCTAGATTCCTCGCTTCGCTTAGAATGACAAGGCTGAATAGTTACAATTTTTAGGATTTCTTTTAGTAATCTTATAGCAAAGCGAAAGAAATAATTATGGCACAAGCAGAATTAAGAGGAGTCCAGGCCCAGAGTTTGGGGGCCAACAGCAAAATAGGGCGTTTTATCCGAAAATATGGCTGGGGCTATGCCTTTGTATTGCCCAGTATGCTGGTCTTTGCCATCTTTACTTTTTTCCCGGTGTTGTGGGCTTTTATCATCAGCTTCCAGGATTTTCGGTTACGCAAAGAGCCAACCTGGGTCGGTTTCCAGAACTATAGCGATGCCTTCACCACCCAAAATGGTATCTTTGCCGAAGCCATCAAAAACACGGTCTATTACACCGCCATAACCGTCACTGCCAATATTTTTATCGCGCTGATAATTTCCAGCCTGATTCAGCCTTTGAACAAATACGCCCAGACTTTTTTTCGGGCGGCCTATTATTTGCCCGCCGTCACCAGCGCGGTCATTATCGCGGTCATCTGGCGCTGGATGTTTAACACCCAGTGGGGATTTCTAAACTGGTTGCTGGGGCTGGTCGGGGCTGGGCCGGTGCGCTGGCTCTCTGACCCTGATATTGCCCTTAACAGTGTGATTCTCTCCACCGTCCTGACCGTTCCAGCGAC
>JBBRSG010000078.1:0-30773 GCA_038245615.1 Chloroflexia bacterium
CACGCTCCAAAGCTTCCAGGGTCATCAACACCCGGTTCACATCCTGTAGCGTATTACGGATTTCATTCACCAACAGCGAGGTCAACCACATCCGCAGGGATGAAGCAGCCCAGGTTAGCGAAGCCGGGGGCAAATCATCGTACCAATCGGTTTCATCTATGGGGTTTTTTTCATTACTAATTTCATTATCAACAATATTATCGGCAGTATCAGTATCAGCAGGTTTTTCCAATTTTGTTCTCCACTCATTTATCAGCAGTCGCTAGTCACTGGTCAGAAAAGCTTTTGTTCTCCGACCAGCTAACTATTCTCTATACGAAAAATCTTTTAAATGGTTTGGTTTTTGGAAATCGCCACCGCCTCCCCTTTCAAGTGAAAGACCAGACCACCGTCCTCGGCCTCCGCCAGAATATGCGAACCTTCCCCAAACGTACCCTCCAGCAAGGCCAAAGCCAGGGGGTCGAGAATAAGATGCTGGATCGCCCGCTTGAGGGGTCGCGCTCCGTAAATCGGGTCGTAGCCCTCGGCGGTCAATATTTCGAGAGCTGTCGGAGTCAGTTCCAAACTGATATGGCGCTCGGCGAGGCGCTGCCGGACTCGCATCAATTGAATATCCACGATTTTCTCAAGCTGTTCGCGGCCTAACGGTTGGAACATTATAATCTCATCTACCCGATTCAAAAACTCAGGTCGGAAGTGACCGCGCAAGGCCGCCATAACCTGATTGCGGATTTCCTTATTGAAGGCGCTATTGGCTTCCAGGTCTAGCCCGGTGTCGCTCAATTGGGTCAAGAACTGGCTGCCGATGTTCGAGGTCATAATCACCACCGAATTCTTGAAATCCACCGTCTGCCCCTGGCTATCGGTCAGACGACCATCGTCCAAGAGTTGCAGCAACACATTAAAGACATCGGGATGAGCCTTCTCGATTTCGTCGAAGAGTACCACCGAATAGGGTCGCCGCCGGACAGCCTCGGTCAACTGCCCCCCCTCATCATAGCCAACATAGCCGGGAGGCGCACCAATCAGACGGCTGACGCTGTGCTTTTCCATATACTCACTCATGTCTATCCGTATCATGGATTGCTCATCATCAAACAGGAACTCCGCCAGGGCGCGGGCCAGTTCGGTTTTCCCTACTCCGGTTGGCCCTAAGAAAATGAACGAGCCAAGCGGACGGTTGGGGTCTTGCAGCCCGGTACGCGAGCGGCGGACGGCATTGGCGACGGCCTTAATCGCGGCTTCTTGACCGATGACCCGTTGCCCGACCCTCGCTTCCATCTGGATGAGCTTCTGAATTTCGCTCTCCTGCATCCGACTGACTGGCACGCCAGTCCAGCGGCTGACAATTTCGGCGATAAGTTCGCTGTCCACTTGCTCATTCAGCATCCGCCCTTTTTGCTGATTATCTTCTTCCTGGGTCTTGAGTTGGGCTTCCAGTTGGGTCAGCTTGCCGTACTGCAACTCGCTGGCCTTCTGGTAATCGAGATTCCGCAGGGCTTCCTCAATCTGATGCTGTACCTGCTCAATTTCCTCCTTCAGGCCGCGCACCCGGTTGATTTCCTGTTTCTCCACCTCCCAGCGGGCGGTCAGCTCGTTGTTTTTCTCTTTGAGGTTTTCCAGCTCAAGTTCCAGTTTTTGAAAACGCTCGCGGCTGGCGGGGTCTTTTTCCTTCTTGAGGGCTTCGCGCTCGATTTCGAGTTGCATGACCCGGCGGCGCACCTCGTCCAACTCGACTGGCACGCTATCAATTTCGGTGCGGAGTTTGGCGGCGGCTTCGTCAATCAGGTCAATCGCCTTATCGGGCAGAAAGCGATCAGTGATATAGCGATTGGACAGCACTGCCGCCGCGACCAGGGCCGAATCGGTGAATTTCACCCCGTGATGCACCTCGTAGCGTTGCCGCAGTCCCCGCAAAATCGAAATCGTATCCTCGACGCTCGGCTCACCGACTAGCACCGGTTGGAAGCGGCGCTCCAAAGCCGGGTCTTTTTCGATGTGCTTGCGGTATTCGTCCAGGGTGGTAGCCCCAATCAAGTGCAATTCCCCCCGCGCCAGCATGGGTTTGAGCATTTGCCCGGCATCCATCGCACCCTCGGCGGCCCCCGCCCCGACGACGGTATGCAATTCGTCAATGAACAGAAGTATTTGGCCCTGAGCGGCTTCGACCTCTTTCAGGGTGGCTTTGAGCCGTTCCTCGAACTCACCCCGGAATTTCGCCCCGGCGACCATCGCCGCCAGATCGAGGGCCACAATCCGTTTATTCTTCAAACCTTCGGGGACATCGCCGCGTACAATCCGGTTTGCCAACCCTTCCACAATCGCGGTTTTGCCGACCCCCGGCTCCCCGATAAGCACCGGGTTATTTTTGGTGCGGCGCGAAAGTACCTGGGTCGCCCGCCGGATTTCCTCATCTCGCCCGATAACCGGGTCAAGCTTGCCTTTGCGAGCCAGTTCGGTCAGGTCACGCCCATATTTTTCGAGCGTCTGATATTTGCCTTCAGGGTTAGAATCCACCACCCGTTGCGCCCCTCGAATCGAGGTTAGTACATTTAGCACTGCTGCCTGATTAATCCCGGCCTCGCGTAAAAGCTTGCCAGTTTCGCTCTTGTCCTCGGTCAGGGCCAACATAATATGTTCGGTGCTAACGTATTCGTCTTTCATGCTTTCGGCCTGCTGTTCGGCTTTGTCTAGCACCTTGAGCAAGGCCGGGGAAAACCGCAAATCAGTCGCCGAGCCAAAAATACGCGGTTTGGCTTCCAGGGTGGTTTCGACCCGACTGCGTAACCGCCCCGGCGCAAAGCCCAGCTTGGCCACAATTTGGGGGACAATTCCGTTTGGCTGGTCGAGCAAGGCCAGCAATAGATGTTCGGCTTCTATCAGGGCGTGATTGCGCCTTTCGGCCTCGCTTTTGGCACTCAAAAGGCCCGCCTGAGCCTTTTCGGTTAGTTTGTTAATTTCGGTCATAATTGCTTCTCACCCTCCGTGTTTCATATCGGCTTCGTTTCATACCAGCTTCCGGCATTTTGTTTTGCATTGTTTTTATTTTCATGTTTATGAAGCGAACTCACCGCAACAAAAGCTTTGTTGCTAAATCTACGCGAGGCCATATTAGAAGTTTATGAGAGGAAGCTTTGAAATATGTTAGAGCCGGAGTAAATTGGTACCGAAAGGAAAGGCTCTCAGGCGGGAAAGGGCTTCCATCCCCTGTTGATATAATGCAAGCAAGCTAAATCCGGTACACTTTGCACCGAATTTAGCCTTTTCGCTTTTTCCGGCCTTTTATCTTTATAAGATAAGAGGCCCATCAGGGGTAGGGAAATTCTTATTCCAACACGATATTATCTTCGAGCTGGAGTTGTTCGGGCTGGGGATTGCTCACGCGAACTTTGCCGCGCACCGTAATATTATGCCCGAACTTTATATCGCCCTCAATTTTGAGCGACTCGCACGCGGTAAGAGAAGGCGCACCAACCGGGAAGCGAGCTTCCAGGTCGCGGATGAACTTGTAAAACTTACTGTCCAGTTGCACGATGGGCAGCCCATGAGTATTTTCAGGATTCAAGATGACCCGGCTATCTTCGGTCAGGATATAGGCATCCGACCACAGCACTAGCAAATCAGAACAGAGTTTGACCGGAGCAAACCGACGGCGCGACACTCGTAATGCCCCCGCCCCTTCAAAGACCTCAATCGCTGCGCCCATCGCGGTTTCAAGCTGGTAGACTTTGGGCGACGACCCATCGCGGGGGTCAAGGGTTTTGCTGTTGCGTATCATCGGCAGATGCAGCACCCCGTTAAAGTCGGTCAGGGTCTTTTTCAGGGACGGCAGATGCAGCCAGATGCTATTGGTATTAAAGTAGCGGTAGTGCTGAATATTGCTAAAGGCGCTCATATCCTCGGCGGGACATTGGGCCACCTCCCGCAACATCAGCCGCCCATCCGAAAGGCGGCGGGCTAGATGACCGCCTTTGCTATCGGCCTCGGTGCGGTCAGCCACTTCCATCATAAAGGGCAATTTCTGGGTGGCGAAATAGCCCAAAATCGTCTCCTCCATGACTGCCCCCAGGTTGTCGGCATTGGATACAAAGGCGTACTCAAAGCCGTTTTCCAAAAGAGTGTCCAGCATCCCGGAAGTTTGGAGAGCGGTATAAATATCACCGTGACCGGGCGGACACCAGGCCAGGTCGTTAGTCGCGCCGTCTTCAATCGCCGCAAAACCATCCTGCAAGATTTTGGGGACTTTGTTTTGCATAAAATCGAGCGGCACGGCGGAAGCCAATTCGGAATAGCTGCTCAGGGCTTTGAGTGAATCAGCTTGGGTGTTAAAGCTGTTCATTAGCACCAGGGGGATTTCGCTTTGGCTACGCTGGCGCAAGTTTATGACTTGACGGGCGATAATATCCAGAAATGAAAGCCCATCTTTGACCGTCAAGAGCGATTTGGCCTTATCCAGACCCATACTCGTCCCCAAGCCGCCATTAAGCTTGAGAACTACGGTACGAGGTAAAGCTTCGCGTCCAGCGGCGGCATATTCCTCGCCCAACTGGTCGGCATCCGGCAGGTCGGCGACCGGGGCAAGCTGATTTTCCCCAATCAGGCCAGTACTTCCCTGCACCAACTGGGTATAATAGTGGCGGAAATTCTCGACGGCAATCGTGGCAAGTCCAGCCGCTTGCATCTGGGACGCAAAAGGTTCAAAATTGGTGGTAATATCGGTAATGGAAATCGTATCGCTCACGGGAAACTCCTTATCACGTCGCTGAATTTGCTAAAGATGGAATAATTATATCCCCAAAAGCTTACAATTCAGGTTACGGAATCAGGTTCACAAAAATTACTCAAACCAGCCCAGTTATAACCAGGCTGGTTTGTAATCCTCGATATATTGTCGAATACCGATTGGTGGTCGGCCCAACAATTTTTCGGTATCCGGGGTGACTCGCCCGGCCAGACCAAACCGAGCGGTGGTATATAGGGCAATCATCACCAGAATAAAGGCGATGGGCTGTTTGCGCTGACGCATTTGCCCGAAGAATTTGAGCGGAGAAGGATTGCTATAGCCTACAGTGCGCCCCAGAACGACGGTCATATAACCAGCAACCTCATAGTAATCCAGGGCCACTTTGCCAGTCAGGTCATAGGCTTTCTTGACGTGACCATCTTCGGTCAAAGATTTGGCGGCTACGGCGGCAATATCGCGCACATCTATAAAACTGGTTTTTCCTTTTCCGGCGGGTACAAAGATGTCGCTGTGTTCTTTTATATCATCCCGTTGAGCCGTATTCAGGTTTTGCATAAAGAAGCTGGCCCGCAAGAAAGTCCAGTCAAGGCCAGAAGTCAACAAAAGCTGTTCGATTTTATAATGCGGCACTACTCTATTTTTTTCCACGCCCAACAGCGATAAAAAGGTAACATGCTTCACTCCAGCCTGTTTTGCCGCCTCAATCGCCGGGGCGATATATTTTTTAGCATTGGAAATATCGGGCGGACGAACCAGAAAGACTTTTTGTACTCCCTCAAAAGCGGCCTTAAAGGTAGCTGGTTGCTTGAAGTCAAATACCACATATTCTATAGCATCGCCCAGCCGAGCTTTGGCCCGCCCAATATCTCTAACGGCAGCTACCACCGTAAAGTTACTAGGCCCAAGCGCCTTTATAACTTCCGCGCCCACGTTGCCGGTAGCCCCGATAACCAGGATTTTTGACAAAATAATGACTTTCTAGTGGAGCTTAACTTACCTTCTGACAAAAAGGTAATTATTACTGAGTGGTAAGACCCGCATCTACTACTACATTCTGCCCGGTAGTACTGCTATTTTTAGCCAGAGCTACAAAGGCGGCGGCACAATCGCCAATGTCAGTTACCCGCTTGAGGGGGGCGGCCTGGGCTAAGGTTTGAATCTGTTCATCACTATAAAGCTTGCCCCACCGGGTTAGCAGAATACCAGGGGCAACCGCATTGACCTGAATATCGGGAGCCAGGGCCGTCGCCAGACATTTGGTCAGGTGAATCAAAGCCGCTTTGGAAACACAGTAAGGCAGGCTACTGCCGCCGGTGCGTATTCCAGCCACCGAAGTGGTATTGATTATGTGACCGCCACCGTTGCGCCGCATTATTTTAGCAGCTTCGCGGGCCGTGAAAAAGGCCGCCTTGACGTTTACCCCGTAAATCGTATCCCAATCAGCTTCTTCCAAAGCGTCCAGGTCGGTCATGGGAACAAAGCGGGTCGTCCCGGCATTATTTATCAGTAAATCCAGCCGCCCGAAAGTCTTTTCCACTTCGGCGACCATCGCCTGTACTTCGGTCAGCTTCGAGACATCGGCCTGCACCGCTATCGACTCAACTCCCAACTCTTTGAGAGCGGCGACGGTCTCTTCGGCCTCTTGCCGGGAGCGGGAATAATTGATTGCCAAATTCATACCTTCGCGGGCCAACTGCTCGGCAATCTCACGCCCCAACCCGGTCCCACCGCCGGTAATTAAACCTGCTTTGCCTTTTAGCTCCATCGCCATCCTCTTTCTGCTTAAGATATTGACCTAAGAATAAACAAGTAAGCTTCTAACCTGGATTTGCTTCGGCTGAGGGCTGAGGCTGTTTTTCTAACCAGGCTTGTACGTCGGCCTGATTGTTAAATTCAAATAAGGCCAGGCTCAATTCATCTACCTGGCTACCCCCAAGCTGCCGTACCCGCTCTTCCATCTCCGGTTCTAGCTCTCCCACCTTGTGCCTAATAAGACCTAGTAGCAAGGCTATTTTCCCTTCACCCCGGCCTTGTTCCAGACCTTGTTCCAGACCTTGTTCCAGACCTTGTTCCAGACCTTGTTCCAGACCTTGTTCCAGACCTTGTTCCAGACCTTGTTCCAGACCTTCCTTGCGCCCACGCTCAATGGCCCAGCGTTCAATCGTGGTGACATACGGCATCTTCTCACCCTCCTCCTGACGTAATTCCTCCTGAAATTGCTTTTCTAATTCTATCGGCAACGTCACCAGCCAGTCAATGAAGCGGAATAGCTCTACTATCTCTGCCCGTGCATAGCCGCGCTGGTACAACATTCGCACCAACCGTAACTTCCAGCGTAGTAACTCGCTCGCCTCGGTCTTGCCCAGCTCGATGACCTTGAGTTGGGCCATCACAACTACTGCGAATGGGTTGAGGTTGGCCTCCAACTCCTCCCACCGACTATTATAATCTAATAGCTTGATTACTGGAAAGCGAAATCTTAGCTCGTACCCAAAATACTCCTGACGATATTGAGTAGGGCGGTAGTTGGGATTGGGGTCGCTCAAAATCGCCAGACTGATGACCCGCTCCCGGTAGCGGTCGAAGATGCGATAGTTATAGATATACATTCGCTCTTCAAACTTGGGGTCGGGATAGCCCTGGACTTCGATGTGAATCAACAGACGGACTGTTTCGCCGCCTTGCAAGAATACCTTGACCAGCTTATCCACCAGCCGTCGCCCGATTTCGCTATCGGGAAATATTTTTTCGAGTTCTTTGTCCAGAAACTCGTAGGGCTTGCTCCAATCAATATCGGTATAAATCGGCGGGAAGAAGAACTCCATAAAATGCGGGAAGTAAGCGTCTATGATTTCTTTCCAGACATTATCTTGCTCCCCCATCCTCTTAGGTTCTCCTTCTCAATTAGAATTATCATCCGGTTTGTTTTGAGAGCTATGGGATTACAATTGTATCTTCTAGTTCAGTTTACGGCAATATTGACCTTTATTCTCTTTACCAGCGCGAGCGCGGACGGGGTTGCGGGTAAAGCTGGGGTTGGGGACGACGGTCATCGCCACCTTCAATCCAGAGCGCCCGAATGGTCTGCATCCCCACATAATCCAGGCTGTTCAAGACAATATCCGCCCCGGTAATCCGCCAGCGCTCGGTACTTGGGCCAGGCACGCAGACCACCCGCATTCCGGCGTTAATCGCGGCTTCGACTCCTAGCTTCGAGTCATCGAACACCAGGCAAAAGGAAGGGTGGAGCGCAAAGGTTTCCGCACAAGCCTGAAAAGGCATCGGGTTGGGCTTGCCCAGGTCAATCATATCGCCCGCAACAATTACATCAAATTCCTCGCCGATACCGAGTTTGTCTACCATCGAATAGATATATTCCCGGCCTCCGGCGCTGACCACTGCCAGGCGTAGCTCGTTGTCGCGTAAGGTTCGCACCAGGTCTACCGCACCCGGCATGGCCTCAATCTTAGCCTCAGCCATTTGCATAAAAATCTCGTTGCGCTCTTCAACCATCGTCAAAGGGTCAGTCGGAAGGCCAAAACGTCGCCGCAGCCAATCGGCGTTGTCAAAATCGCGCTGGTCGGCAAGTTTAGCCGCCTCATAAGTCTCAAGTTGCACCTCAAACGGCTTGAGATACTGATTCCAGGCTTCCAGGTGGCAGCTTTCGCTATCTACTAGCACGCCATCCAGGTCAAAAATTACTGCTTCAAACATCTAAAACTTTCTAATTTTCCTCAAGAAAACTCAAATCGCCCTCATCGCTGACCGTGAACACGGCCTCCCGCGCCGGGTCATAGCCCCCGACCAGATTAGCCGCCTCGCGGGTAAATTCGCGGTGCTGGCCCTGGGTTGGCATCCCGTTTTCGAGGGCAATCGTCACCGAACCCTGCAAAATATTGCGAGCCTGGACCCGCCCCGCCCCGCCTGGACCATGCACCCGCTCACCGACGGCGGGCATATCTTTTTTCATTTCGTTGTATATATCTTGCTCGAACCGCAGACAGCATAACAAACGCCCACACTCGCCGGTCAGGTGGGAAGGTATCAAAGGCAAATCCTGGTCCTTGGCGGTTTTTATCGAAACTGCCGGGAACTCGGTCTGCCAGGTCGAGCAGCACAGAGTTTCACCGCACTTGCCAACCCCGCCCAAAATTTTGGCCCGGTCACGGACTCCAATCTGGCGCAATTCGATTCTGGTACGGAAAGTCGCCGCCAAATCCCGTACCAATTGTCGAAAATCCACCCGCCCCTCCGAAGTAAAGTAAAAAGTCAGGCGACTGGTGTCCAGATTATATTCGGCCTCGACCAGTTGCATCGGCAGATTATAATGCTTGACCCGCTCGGCGCATTTGACCAGTGCTTCCCGACTGCGAGACTTGAGTGAAATGGTGCGGTTAATATCTTCTTCACTTGCCAACCGCACCACCGGGCGCAAAGCCTCGCCAAGCTGATTGGCCTCGACCATGCGGGGGGGCAGTACCACACGGGCGGCTTCCAATCCCTTGCCCGCATCTACTATAACCCAATCATCCGGCCTGAGTTCCAGCTCGCCAGCCTCGAAATAATGTAGTTTTCCGGCGGTTTTGAACCGCACCGCGACGGTGCGAACTATTCCCGCGTCGGTAGTAGCTGTCATGGTTACTCCGTTTATGAGTAAGATTTTCGCTTGAAAATCATTGAGCGAAAGTCTTATAAAGTCGAAACTTCTTGCTCCGGCCCGCTAGAAGCGCGGCAAAGTATTTATAAAAAGTTCGCCCAGGGCCAACCGAGGGCTGACATTACTTTCCAGTTCGGCAGTTGCCCGCAAGAGGCCGCGCAACATGGCCTGATTTTGGCTGGCATCGGTTTTGGCCGCTTGCCGCCTCAGTTCTTCCAGTTTATCCTGGTTGGTCACATATTGTTCCTGACCGGAACGAACTAAGGCCAAATCGCGCCACCAACCCAACCAGATATTCAACATCAAAAACACTCCGGCCCGCCGTTCCCCCTGCGCCTGCCAGCGTCCGGCTAACTCCTCGGCAAAACCCAGACGACGGGCGCGGTCTGCCGGTAGCAAATCGTTATGGAACATCAGAGCTTCGTCGCGGTCATTTATATCGCGGCGAGTCGGGTCGTACAAAGTACGAAGAGCATAGCCGGGCCGTCCTGCCGCCAGTGCCGCCAGGATGCAGGCTTGCTCCGGCCTGGCCCCGCGTTGCTCGATGGCCTCCTGAATTTCCGCCAATGGCACCGAGCGCAAATCAAACACCTGGCAACGGGAAACAATCGTCGGCAAGAGCGCCCGGTCACTATCGGCAATCAAAATCAGCATTGCCCGCATTGGCGGCTCTTCCAGAGTTTTCAAAAAAGCGTTAGCCGCCGCCGGTTGCATGGTCGCGGCATCCTCGACGATAAAGACCCGCCAGCCAAGTTCGGAAGGAGCACGACTGATGTCCTGCTGAATGGCCCGAACCGTGTCTATCTTCAAGACCGAATTAGAACTGGCGCTGGACGAGTCGGTATTGCGGGCCTGCCATTCCAGACCGACCAGACTTACATCGGGATGTTTATCCTGGCTGATGAGCCGACAGGCCCGGCATTGTCCGCAAAAACGCAAGGCCAGGCTACCCTCGACTGGGGCGGGTGGCTGTAGACAGCAGAGCGCCATCACAAATTGGCGGGCCAGCATGGTTTTGCCGATACCCGCCGGGCCACTAAAGATATAGGCGTGCGACAGTTTTTGGCTATCTATCGCCCGTTGTAAAAGGCCGGTGGCCCAGCCATGCCCGATTAAGGGCGGCACTTCGCGGGTTAGGACTTGGGTCATAATTACCAAATAGTTTCGTTATTATTTCTACTTCTTTTACTTCTTTTTGGCACTGCTACTGGTACCATTACTGGTCGGCGCGGAATCACCGAAAGCCCCTGGCCTGGGACGGCGGAGCGGCTCAACCCGCCGTTTGGGTAACTTCTTCTCGATGATGGCGGGTTTATCCTCGCGGACTTTGCCATCTAGCCCAACTTTTTTGCCCGGCTCTTGCTGGGCCATCGGGTTGACCGGCAGCCGACCCTTTTCCTGGTCGGCCTTAATCCGCTCTAACCGCAACCGCTCGCGCTCTTCGGGGGTCAATTTAGGTTTGGGCAGAACTTCAGGCTTGGCCTTTTCTTTGGCAGGTTTGGCGGCTTTCTCTTTGGTGGCGATCTCTTTTATCTTCAGCATCGCGGCCCGCTTGTAGCCGGGCATTTGGGCCAGAGAACGGGCTTCGTCGGCAATTTCGGGTGGCAAAGTCTGGATAATTACGTCCTCGACTTCCTGCTGTTCCGGCACGGTCATATTCAGTTCAGTTTCCCAACCCCGTACCGCCGCTTTCAGGTCGTGGATATGGCAGACTGGAAAGCTCATTTCTTCGGCCTGCAAAATCTTGGTGCGGGCATTGGTGAAAACAATTACGCCATCTACCGGCAATTCGTAGCCTTTTTTCTCGAACCAGGCCCGAATTATTTTGACCTGATTAGCAAGGTCTTGGGACGCAGTACCAATGCCTGGCTCGCCCAGGGTCGCCAGCCAGCCGACAAACCCGGCTTTGCGCCGCACCCGGTCATTACTGGCCTTGACATCGCCCTGCTGAGGCTTGACCAGCAAAATCATCAGACCGAGCGGCGTTACCAGTAAATGCTCAATCGGCAAATCGCCCAGCTTAATCCAGCTATAGAGATGATAGCGCGGTGGCACCCCTTCCAGCGCGTTCGAGAGCAAATCCGGCTCGTTTTTTATCTGGTAGCCGCCAATGCCGTGCCGCCGATTATTAAATGCCCCGCGCTTGGAAGCCAGCAACCCGATTATCAGGAAAGGATAGCCCAGTAAAAAGACTAGAGTAGAGCGGAAAGCCGCTTCGTCGGCGGCAGCTTTGCGGACCTCGGCGGAAGCATCCGGGGCGACGGCGGGGCTAAAGGCGCTAATGAGCAGAGTTATCATTGAAGCTACCAGCGCGGCGACCCCGATCCAGAACAAGATACGATTGCGCCGAACTTGCCGGGCGACCTCGACTTTATTTACAACTGATAGCAACACTAGGTTTTATTCCTCCGATAAATTCCTATTTCAAAATCAAACTGTTTTGAGGTACGGCAGAGCTATTTGCACCAAAAATCGGCGAAGCGAAATCCAGACACTTACAAGCTATCGGGGTCAATTCCGCGCTCCCGCATTTTTTGACGCAAATCTGCCAGCGCTTTTTGCCCAGTTTTTAATTTACGCTCGGCGGCTAACCGGGACTTACGCTCCGCTTCTTTGGCGGCTCGCTCGGCTTGGGCAGTTTGTTCAGCGATTAGCCGGGCCTGCCGTTCAGCTTCCAAGCGTTGTTCCGCCTCAAATCGGGCAATCGCCTCCGTCTCGGTTGCATTTAAGCGTACCTGCCCTTCCCGGTCGTGCAGCCGCAAGTTTGGCCCATCTGCAACCAGCCAACTATCTAGCTCCTCGCTCCATAACCAGCCCCGCCCATCCGAGGTCATCGGAACGGGTGTCCCGTCCGGTAGATACCGCCAGCCCCGCAATCGCCCGATGTCGCTCACCCGCTCGCGGGGGTCGTAGGTGTAGTATTCCTTGACCCCCAACTCTCCGTAATAGAGTGGTTTCTGCTTCAAATCTACCGTCCAGGTGCTGTCCGAGCAAATTTCGATTGCCACCGTCGGAGCGGGACGGTTGGCCTCATTCATATTCCAGCTTTTGAGATTGTTTTGCTCTCTCTCGCTCAGGGCTATTCCTTTGAAAAAGGCCACATCCGGGGCTAAATTATTAAAGCTATATTTCCGTCCATCTTTAAGCGGCAGGATTTCCAGATTACCACCTATAAAATAGCCTTCCAGCCACAGCATATATTCCAATACCGCTATCAAGTTGGCTGACAACTTGCGTTGGACATTGCTTTCGGCCATTTCCTCTTCCTCGGTATAGAGTTGTTCGGCTACATTACTGCTCATTCCGCTTACTCCACCTTAAACTCGCTGGCGTTGACACGCCCGTCTAAACCAAATAGCAATTTCTTCAAAGTAAGACTAAAAAACAAAACGCGGCCCATTGGCCGGCGGCGGGGGCGGGGGGCTATCATCATTTCGCTCGGCATATTTATGGTCAACTAGCAGAGTGCCACGATGTTGCCGAACCTGGGCTGCCACCTCGACCCAGCGTTCCAGAGTGGGCCGCAGCGAATTCTGCCAGGCCTGAATCTCGCGCCCGGTGCTGGTGAACCACTTGTTAAAGGCTTCCCGGCTTTCGTAGACCGTCACGGCCATGTACTTACCGGCATCTTCGCCCTCATCAATCCGAAAGAGTTTGATTTCGCGCACGCCGTCTACCGTGGCATAGTTCGGCACGATGCCCAGGCGCACCAGTTCTTCCAGTTCACGTCCCTGGTAGCCGGGTCGTAATTCCCAAATGATGTACGTATAGAATTCACCTACTGCCATTTCACTTTCCTCTCAGTTCCCAATTTCGGGTTGGTACTTCTTGAAAATTATCG
Source organism: Chloroflexia bacterium (assembly GCA_038245615.1). Taxonomy (GTDB): domain Bacteria; phylum Chloroflexota; class Chloroflexia; order Chloroheliales; family Chloroheliaceae; genus 54-19. Next base: position 13,243 of record JBBRSG010000078.1, read on the forward strand.
AGGCGTTCTGTCCACCAAAACCAAATGAATTGCTCATGGCAATTTGGATGTCCAGCGGCCGCGCCCGATTTGGTACATAATCCAGGTCCAGACCTTCATCAGGGGTTTCATAATTAATTGTGGGATGAATCAGATTGTGTTGCATCATCAAAATAGTCGCAACGGCCTCGACTGCTCCGCCACCACCCAGCATGTGACCTAACATAGATTTGGTGCTGCTCATCGGTATCTGATAGGCATAGTCCCCGAAAACTTTTTTGACCGCAATAGTTTCCATCGCATCATTCAGGTCGGTGCTAGTCCCGTGAGCATTGATATAGCTGACCTCACGCGGCAAAATCCGGGCATTGTGCAAGGCCCGCCGCATAGCCCGGACTGCTCCCAGCCCCGAAGGTTCGGGTGCAACCAGATGGTAGGCATCGCAGGTCGCCCCATAGCCAATAACTTCGGCGTAAATTCTAGCCCCCCGTGCCAGGGCGTGTTCCAGATTCTCCAATACTAAGGCCGAACCGCCTTCTGCCGGGACAAAACCATCCCGGTCTTTGTCAAAGGGACGGCTGGCAGTAGCCGGAGTATGGTTGCGTTTGGTACTCATGGCACGCATCACGCAAAACCCGGCCAGGCCAAGTTCGCATATTGGGGCTTCTCCGCCTCCGGTCAGCACTACCTCAGCATCGCCGCGTTTGATAAGCGCGGCAGCTTCGCCGATGGATTGGGTACTGGAAGCACAGGCGGTAATAATTGTGGAATTATAGCCTTTGAAGCCCATCTGCATAGCTATCTGGGCGGCGGGCATATTGGGTAGAATAGTCGGCAGGAAAAAGGGACTAAGCCGCATTCCCCCTTTTGCAATCAGAGTCCGGGCGGCCTGTTCGGTGCCGGGATAATCGCAGTTGCCGGTTCCCCACACCACCCCGTATTCGTCCTCCATATCGGCGGCAATATTCAGCCCGGCATCCGTCACCGCTTGTTGAGCCGCCGTAACCGCAAATTGAGTTCCCCGCGACATCCGGCGGGCTTCTTTGGTATCAATATGCTTGCGGGGGTCCCACTCCTTGACTTCACCGGCAACCTGGCTGGGATAGGCCGAGGGGTCAATCAGGCTCAGGCGCGTGACCCCACTCTGCCCTTTTTTCAGGGCTTGCCAATATTCTTCCAGATTATGCCCCAAGGGATTGACCGTCCCCAACCCGGTAATCACCACCCGGCGGGGTTTGTCCTGCTCCAGACCCATCAAAACTGGCTCAGGCTTGACATCCATCACCACCCCGGTTCGCCCGGTGGATTTGCTCATTATGTCCGCCAGCAAATCATCAAGCTGGCTTTCCAGCGAAGTTGTGCCGTCGCCCGGTTCGTGCATTTCGGCCTCAACCAGTTTAAGGCCGAGCCGAGCCAGCCGATTTTTATAGTCGGTCAATTCGGCCTTACTCAAATTGCTAAAGTTTGGTCGTTGTGCGTCCATGTATCCCGTTTCTTTACTCTACTTTATTCCCAATTATCGCACTTGAGTTTTTAAACTATCCCAAGCTAACGTTAAGTTAATATAGAAAGTCGAAGCTGTTCAAGCGATTTTGGGTTATAATGATTTTATTATAAAAGCCATTTCATTATACGATAGCTCCCAGCCGGGTCGGAAATTTTGGGCCTGAGCTGACTTTGACATGATTGATAGAGGGCATTATACTACAATCTATTAACAAAATAAAACGAAACCCAGCTTAACAGCTTTGTCTTTTCCTCTAAAATTAATCCAGTCTGCCCATACTTTTTAGAAAAGCAAAAAAAGCAAGATGAATGGAGTGCGATATGTCTGGTAACGGACGGGTCAAAGAAGGGTGGGGTCAACGGGAAACCCCGCATGCGGAAGAAAGCAGTTTGCCGCCGGTAGTAGACCTTTCGGTTGTAATAGTCAGTTATAATACCGTAGCTTTGTTGCGCCAATGCCTGAAATCGGTCTACGCCCAACCCCATTCCCATTACAGCTTTGAAATTCTGGTAGTAGACAATGCATCGTCCGACCAGAGCGCCACGATGGTACGGGCCGAGTTTCCCCAGGTAGAATTAATTGCCAACTCCGAAAACCGGGGCTTTGCTGCCGCCACCAATCAAGCGATAAAACACGCTCACGGCACTTACCTTCTGCTGTTGAATCCCGATACCGAGGTGCAGGACGAAGCCTTGTGGAAGATGGTGGCCTTTTTGGAAGCCGAACCCCAGGCGGCAGTAGTCGGCCCGGCCTTGCTCTACCCTGATGGCAGTTTTCAGGAGAGCGCCTTCAAGTTTCCGGGCTTGTGGCAAATTTTTCTGGACTTTTATCCGCTCAACTGGCGCTTGACCCGCTCGCGGCTGAACGGACGGTATCCTCGTCGGCTGTTCACCGGCGAATTTCCGCAAGCCTTTGAAATTGATTTCCCGCTTGGGGCATGCCTGATGGTACGCCGGGCAATTGTCGAAAAGGTGGGGTTACTGGACGAAGCCTTTTTTATGTATATGGAAGAAATAGATTGGTGTTTTCGGATTAAACAAGCCGAAATGCCGGCCGGGTATCGTCCGGTGGGGCTACGATTTAGACCGGGCCGTCGCCACCCTAGCCGATGGCAGGTTTACTGTTTGCCCGCCGCCCGCATTATCCACCACGCCGGGGCAAGCACCAGTCAATCGCCATTTCGCCAGGAAATGTTTTATCAGCTTTTCAAAAGCCGCCGCCACTTTTACAACAAACACTATAGCCATCGCTTCCAGGTCGCGGCCCGTTGGCTCACCCGATTGGGATTGGTCGGCAAAGTGCTTGCCAGTGGGGTTGCTCGTCTACGTGGTCGCCTCAGCCGAACCGACTTCAGTGACCGATTACAGGCTTACCGCCGAGTCTGGCGGCTGAACTGATATTATAGCGGGTCAGGCGGCTGCCCATTTTCCAATCAAAGTCAAGCGAAGTCAAACAAAATCCTGATTTATAATCTGCTCGATGGTCATCGCGGCTCCTTGCTCCAGGGCGACTTCAAAGCTGGTCGGTGATAGTTGCGAGCGAGCCTGGGCCAAAATAGCTTTCTCATTGGCCCGGATAGCTTGCAGAATCCGACCTGTAAAACTGGTGCGTAAAGTTTGGGCCAACCCGCACAAACCTACCGCCTGTTCAAACTGGTTTTGGGCCAAAGCTAGGGCGGCTCGCCACTCGATGCCGCAAATCAGACCGGCTTTTGAACCCTGCTGGCGGTGGCGCACCAGGCTTTCTTGCAGGTCGGAAAAAGCTTTTTGGTAATCATTCAGATAAATCGCGGTACTTCCCAGGCTTTGCAAGGCCCAGGCCAGTCCTCGTTTATCGCCGACTTGCAGGAACAGTCCCCGACTTTCTTCCAAAAGGCGCATCGCCTCAGAATAGGCCCGCTGGCTTATCTGGATATGAGCCAACGAGTAAAGTATCCAGCCTTGCCAACGTTGGTCGCCCCATTCCCGGAAAATAGCTAAACTCTCTTCGTAATATTTTTGGGCGGCAGAATTTTCACCCTGGCGCAGCAAAGAGGTCGCTTTGAGATAAATGAAATGCGCCAGATACCAATCATCCCCGCTTCCTCGCAGGCCAGCTACCGCTGCATTCAGTAACTCGGTGGCTTGTTCTATTTCCCCTTTCGAGAATAAAACAATCCCTACACAACCTTGCGCTATCGCCAACCCTTTTTTATCATTTAGCTGCCGATATAGTTCCAGACTTTCGTAGGCGGTCTGCAAAGCTCTGGCATAATCATGTTGCCCCCAGCTTAAAAGTACCGCTCCTACCAGCGCCATCGCTCGTTGCCGGGCCAGTTCGGGCGGATATGTTCCAGCCGGGAAAACATTTACCGCCAGCGCCCGTTCCAGCCACTGACGGCCTTCACTTTCGTAACCTCGCACATACCAGAACCAGTGCAAGTTATAAGCCATACTTAAACCTGTTTGCTTCAAATCGGCTTCGTCCGCCGATAAAGACCATTCCAGAGCCGCCCGCAAATTGTCATGCTCGGCTTCCAACTGTTTGAACCACTCCACTTGCCCGGTTTTTTTTATCGCCGAGGCCGCGATACTGGCTAAATTTGAAAAATATTGCAGATGGCGTTCCCGACCCTGGCGCACCATTCCCCTGGTTTCCAGCCGTTCCCTGGCATATTGTCGGATAACTTCCAGCAAGCGTAGCCTTTTGGGACTAGCCAGTTTCTTTTCAGTTTCTTCCTCAACCACTATCAAAGATTTATCAACCAAATTTGTTACCAGTTCCAAAACTTCGGCTTCCTTAACTTCACCTTCCGGGCAGACCGTTTCCGCCGCGCCGAGCGTCCAGCTTCCGGCAAAGACCGAAAGCCGATTTAGTACCAGTTTTTCTGGCTCGGTCAGCAAATCATAGCTCCAATCAATCGAAGCGCGTAAGGTTTGCTGACGGGGTAAAACTGCTCTCCCCCCGCCGGTCAATAAATGAAAGCTTTGGTGCAATCGAATCGCTATTTCTTCTACCGACAATAACTTGAGCCGGGCGGCGGCCAGTTCCAGCGCCAGAGGAATCCCATCCAGATATTGACAGATGCCGACGACAGCCGACCAATTTTGAGAATCAAGGGCAAAGCCGGGCTGTACCAGATTGGCTTTTTCAAGGAAAAACTGAATCGCCTCATACTGACTAAGGCTATTAATTACTTTGGCTTCTTCCACAGCTTCAGGTTATAGCTGACCGAGATATTGAGCGGGCGGCAGCCGGAGAGAGGAGAGCCGAAAAGGAACCTCCCCGGCAATCTTTAACACTTCCCGGCTGGTGCTAACTATTCTTATGTTCGGGCAGGCTTGCAAAAGCTGGGTTATGAGTTCGGCGCAAGCTTCTATCAAATGTTCCAGGTTGTCCAGCATCAGCAGCAATCGCTTTGCATGCAGACCCTCTTTGAGAGTAGCCAAAACCGGGCGGTCTGGCTCTTCCTGCAATCCCAGGGTGAAAGCTATGGCCTGAGCTATCAATCGAGGGTCGGTTTGGGCTGCTAACTCGACCAGCCAGACTCCATCCTGAAAATTTTCCAGCAATCCGGCGGCAACTTGTAGTCCCAAGCGGGTCTTGCCGATGCCACCCGGCCCAACGATTGTCACCAGCCGGACATAATCACGGGTCAAGAGGTCAGAAACTAGGCTCAATTCATTGCTGCGTCCGATTAAGCGATTGGGCGGGACCGGTAGATTATGATTATGATGCGGTTGGACGGTGGCCCGCCTCTGCCCGGTGTCAGGGGCCTTTGCCGACGACTCAGGTTCGGTAGCAAGCTTGGGACTATCTCGGCTGGTCAGAAGAGTGGTAAACCAGCCTTCATCGAATATCTGATAAACCTCGTAGTTGAGGCTTTTGGTACTGGTAACATTCCTGCTATTCTTGAACAACTTTCCAATGAAGTGCGTTGGGAAGATTGGGCCGATAATTTTGCCCAAAAAGCGGGCGTACCCTGGGCGGCGAAGCAACACGGTAAGGCCGGGGTCATGGAATTTTTCAAGACAATTGGCAGCAGTTTCAATATCAAGGGTTTCCACGTCTTATCAATCATGGCAGGAGAAAATCAAGTGGCAGTGGAATTTACAATGGAAGTGGAGATACCTTCTACTGGCGGCTATTTCCTTGATGAGGAAATGCATTTGTGGACTTTTGATCCTGACGGTAAGGTAATCCGTTTACGCCACTATCTTGATACTGCTAAACACATTAAGGCCGCCGGATTATAGGCTTTTGACCCTTAGCCAGGTCGTTACGATTTTAGTTTATGATTTTAGTTTATTATGTTAGAGGAGGTAGGTATTATGACAACTTTGAGTATTTCCAGTATTTATATTCCAGTCGAAGAAGGCAAATCCTTCTGGGTAGGCCCGGAATTTATTACCTTGAAGATTCGTGGTAACGACACCCAGGAGGCTTATGCCTTGAGCGAGGTAACTACCTTACCCCAGGGCGGGCTACCCCCGCATATCCATATGGAACACGATGAGGCTTACTATATTTTGGAAGGCGAGTATTTTTTCCAGGATATAACCAACGACAAGTCTTATCGAGCCATCCCCGGAAGCTTTATCAACATTTCGCGGGGGACGGTGCATGCTTATCAGAACGTAGGCAGCAGCAAAGGCAAATATCTACTGATACATACCCCGGCAGGGCTGGAAGGTTTCTTTGAAGAACTGGGAATGCCTTCTTTGGACAAGAATAATCCGCCTAGCGAAGGTTTTAGCGAGGAACAACTGCACAAGGTGGCCCAAAAATATAGCACCAGACCGGGCTAAATCAGCTAAAATCCAATAATCAAGCCAATATTGAGGCCCAGGTAGAGCGGCAGTCAGGTTTGCCGCTCCACCGCCCTTTATTAACTCGATTAGCCGTAACTATTCAGCCCTGTCATTCTGAGCGAAGCGAAGAATCTTTATCCTTCGCTTCGCTCACACCCCATAAAGGGGCGTGACAAATTTAAGGCTGGCTTAACTGTTACTATTAACCGATATAAATTAGTCTTTTTTAACGGTCAAGATAATCCATTTGCTCGAAGGGCGTAACCCGCACCCATCGGGCGATTTCGGGCTGAACCCGTTTTAACTCCTGCCACATCTGGAAGGCAGCCTGCCGATAGGCGAAATGTCCATTGACCCCGGAGCGAGTTTCGATGATGTAGGCGGCCTGAGCATCGTCCATTTTGAACAAGGCGCGGCGTTTGTAGCCCAGGGGCAAGAGATACATGGCCGCCAGAGGTTCGACCTGGGCCAACTTCGCTACCTGGGTGGCGGCAGCTTGCATGGCCTGGTCATAACGCCCGGTCAAATTGGCCCGGTTCGCCATCTCTGCGGCGGAGGTCGGTAGGCCCAACCCGAACCATTCGGCGGCGGCAGTAGCCCCGTGCGCCGAAGTGATAGCCTGCCGAACCTGGACGCAGCGCCGATGCCGGAAAAAATCTTGCATGGCTTTGGCATCCAGCAAGACATCATAAATCCGCCCGTAGCCGCTATATTGCTCGCGCAACCAGCCATCGTGCGGGCCGCGAGCTTCTTGGGATAAGTCGTATATCTCGGTGCGAACCCGCTCCGGCATCGCTCGGACGACAGCCTGTACCTGATGATAGGCCAGATTGCTATAGCGATAGAGTAAAGTCGTAACCGCCTCGATAAGCGGTGGGTCATTTTCGACCAAGCGGACACTTTGGCTATTGTCGGGCGTGAGGTCGGCGAGATACTGACGGGCCACCTGCGAAAGGGCGGCTTCGGCGCGGGCTGGCTGCGCGGAGGGGGCGGTATATTTGACCAGGGTAGGGGCGGGCGCTTCCGGCGCGACCACCGCCGCCAGAGCTTCGAGGGCAGCGGCAGCTTCGGGATATTGCTCAAGCATATCTTTCAGGGCGGCTTCCATGCGAACTGCCAGAGGGCTAAAGGCCGGTTGGTTGCAGACTTCCTTTATTTCGGTGGCAAGCTGGCGGAGTTCGGCGAGAGGGCTGGCAAGCAAGCGGGCCAACTGCCGTTCCAATACGCGGGCGCTGGTAATCTGGCCTACACTGGTGCGGGTGGCGTAGGGCAACAAAGTGCGGGTGACATCCAGCACTCGCGCATTCAGGGTGCGTTTGTAGGCGGCGACTTCCATATTTTCCGGCCTGGGCAAAACCTCGGCCATGACCGCGACCATTTCTTTGGTCAGAGCGGTGTAGGTCGCAAAAAGTTGGTCGGCGGCGGCGGTAAAATCGGCGGCAAGTTCGGGCCTGGCCTCCAGTTCGGGCGGCACTAGATAGCGCGACTTGGTAAAATCCTGGTAACGGGTCGAACGTTCCTGCCCGTCCCAGAGTTGTTCGTCTTCTACTTCAATCGCCGCCAGCACCGAAATATTTTCCAGGGCCAGGGGGATATGGGCCATATCTGCGATGCTTTTATGACCGTAGGCGAAATAAAAGGTTTCCAGAAAATCTGCCGCTTTCTGCCCGGTAATCCAGGCCACACTTTCGCGCAACGAGGCCGCCGAGCGACTGTAGCGGGCCAGGGCGTAAGCCTGGGTTTCGGGCGGAATATCGGTCAATGCATATATCCGGCGTTCTGACATAAGATGAAGTCCCTTCTAACCACTTTTCGAGTTTTGAATTCCCGCTTAAAGAACCATTGCTTAAAGCTTGGCGCAAGCTCGGAAAGGTTATCTTTGAAAAATTTACGACGTAAATTTTTCAAAGATAACCAACCCCGGTTTTGGGATGCGGCAAGCCTATATCCAAATCAGAAAAATTGTCCTAAGCTAAAATCCTAAATGTAATGAAATTCCAGGTATAAAACAGGTTTTTCGTACTTTGGTTATAACAGGTTCTAAGAAATAAAACCGGTTTTTTATCCACGAATTTATCCCCGACCTTTTCCCCATAAAAGCACTTTTTGTCCACACTCAAACCCTGAATTTCATTCCGGTTGGAGGCAAAGTTAGTTTTGGAAAATGGGATAAGTCACGCCCAAAACCTATAGACAAAATTAGAATCTTTGTTATAATTAACATAACACGAAAATCGAAGAGAAATTAAGTTGAAAATGCCAAACCTCCCGACAAAATGAGGCAAAGCTATGCAATTGATAGCCAACCAGTTAGAGCTAAGTGGCGGCACCCGGCGCGACCGAAGTGAATGCCTGGTAGATGCCGAACTCACTATCCCCCCGCCGATAATCCAGAAGCGGGGTGCGCTTTATATTCTGACCGAAACCGAAACGATGGCGGCGGGCAATCCCCGACCCGGCGATATTGACCTTTGCCGCGAGGCTCAGGATATTATTCTCCACGAGTTTTATAACTCCAACCTGTCGGCTACGATTACCAGCGCCTTGCGAAGTGCTTTGGAAAAGGCTAATCAAGCTATTTTCAATCACAATAGTGCGGTGTTGCCGCCCGAAAGACGCGGGCTGGGAATTACCGTAGCCCTGGTACGCAACAACGAGCTTTATCTGGCCCAATTGCCGCCAACCCAGGCGTATCTGGCCCATCAGGGCGAAATTCACCATTTGCCTTCCCCCACCGACCCGACCTTGAAACGTCCCAGTGGGCCGCGCCCGACTCAGGCCCGAACCGGCACGGATGCTCAGACCACTATCTCAATGCCCCGTTCCCAGAGTCTCCCGACCCTGGGGCGTTATATCTCGATTGAGCCGAATTTTAATCGCTATTTATTTGAAAGCGGGGATGTTTTAATTCTCTGCTCGGCCCAATTCGCTCAGGCTCTGACCCAACCCCAGGTTGAGGATATTTTGCTGGAACAGGAAAGTCGGGGTGCGCTGCTCAATTTGTCAGAATTCGCCCGCAATAACGGGATTAGCGACGGCTATGCCATGACTATCGGGGTGCGGGCCAGCGCAACCGGGCCTTATGCCCCTCACCGCACCGAAGGCTCTATCCGAGGGACTGCCGAAGGAGTCGCAGGGGCGTTTAGCTTATTGGCCTCGCGCTTCAAAAGCGGACGGGCCGAAGAAGTACCAGACGACGAAGAGGTTGGGGCGGTTCAGTTTGAGAGAAAAGAAACAACCCCTGCCCGCCGCGATTCTCGCAAATATGACGACTGGCAAGACGCTATTTTTACTGCCCCCGACCCAAGCGCCAGCCCGGAGCTGGACCCATCTGACCCGCTTGCCCCACTCATCAACAATAGCCGGGAAAATGACCCCTGGTTACGCCGCGAAACCGATAATTTGAACCGTCCGGCCTATCTCAAAAGCCGCCCTTCCGTACCGAATAGCGACCCTGACATGACCGGGCAGGCTGCCGACTCGGAGAGCGAGGCTACCGCTTATACGGACCGGGCCGGTTCGACCTTTCGAGTATCCAACACTCCACCTGAAGCTCCAACCGCCGGCTTTGCCGGGCTGGAAGATGATGCCGCAGTTCCAGCCTGGGGAACGCCCCGCCCCGCCAAAAAAGCCGGGTGGAGCTGGCCCCAAAAACCCTCGGCTCAGGCCCGCCTGGAAGCTACGCCGCCGCCCTCACCTTATTTTGATGTAGCCGGAAAAACCGATTATGGGGCTGCGCCCCGCCGCCAACGGGTAAGTCTCAAGGGCAAAACCAATCTCCTGATTATGGTGGGTATCGGAATCGCAGTGGCAGTGGCGGTCTTGCTGTTGATACTTTCGTTTAGTAGTGGCAAAATTGGTGGAAATTCGGAAAGATCAATCGAGTTCACCCGCAAGGCCGAACAAAAACGGGTGACGGCCCAGCAGATTGCCGCCACCGAACCGGCCCGCGCCCGTAGCCTGATTACCCAGGCTCAAACCGACCTTGAGGCTGCCCGCAAAGAAAAGCCCGACCTGGGCGATATTCAGACCATGCAACGCGCCCTCAAGACCACTCTTGATAATATCAATCGGGTCGTAATCCCGACGGATTTACGCCTGGTGCAAGATATAAGCAGCCAGGGAACCGGGGTGCGACTGACCAAAGCGGTCTTTAGCGCCAACTATGATACCCTCTATCTGCTGGATACCGGACGCGGGGCGGTCTATTCCACTGACCTGGCGGGGACGGTCAATGTGCTGCTGAAAAGCGGCGATAAATCAGGGAATGCCACCTTTGGCAAGCCGGTCACGCTGATTTCTCGCCCGGATGGAGTGATGGTCATAGATAACGGCAATCTGCTGTGGCTCTACAACAAAACCAGCCGCACCTGGACGGCCCAGACCCTCGGCGGTTCGGGCGGGTGGGGTGGTCGCACCATCCAGCAAGCGGCCTCGTATCAGGGCAATTTGTACCTGCTTGGCCCGACCAGCGGTCAGATTTTGAAATATAACGCCGGGGCTTACCTCAATGTGCCGGAGGAATGGCTCAATTCCAACCTGACTTCCAGTACCAATCTGGATACCGCCGCCGGGTTTTCGATTGATGGAACGATTTATACGCTGGGCAAAGATGGCAAGGTACTGCAACTGGCCCGGCCCAATGGCAAGAACAAAGGCGAAGTCATTCAGCAATTCGACCTCAAGCAGGGCGATTTACTTGGCCCGCCCCTTAGTGGCCCGGTGCTGCTCAATGTCGGAACACTGGATTTCCCCTATTTCTTCGTCCTGGATGGGGAAAAACGGGTGTTGCAGTTCCGCAAGGAAGACGGCGAGTTTGTCCAGCAGTATCAGGTCAGTACCGGGCGCAACGAGTTCGACAGCTTGCAGGATTTGGCGCTCGATACCTCCAATAAAAAGCTCTATCTGGTTGGGCTGCAAAAGATTTACGCCTTCAATCTGACCGAGACTGGTAGCTCTCCCAGTTCGCCCGCCGCGACTCCCCAGGCCAATCTCACTCCTGGTGGTTCTAATAATGTGGTTGTCATCACCGGCAATCCATCGCCCCGGCCTTAAAATCCGAATGTGGCACAACCCCTATCGGCTGGTAACAATGACCGTTGGTTTCCTGGTTTCAAAGCGGAAACTGACGGTCATCGTGATTGGCCTCGTGTTATCGCTCGGTCTAAGGCAAGTCGCCGCTCAGACCATCACCCCGCCCCTCGACCCCCGACCTCCAACCCCTGCTCCCCAACCTGACGGCAGCACCAGCGATTACCTGCCGGAAGCCTTGCGCCTGATTTTCCCCTCCGTCCCAGCCTCGCTGGATTTGACCGATACCGAGTCGCCAATTTTTCCCGCCGACCTCCCCGGCTTTGATTTACTGAATCTGGGGATTATCCCCGACCTGACTACCTCCAATCCGCTGACCAAAACGATTACTTTGGAATTGGGGGGCGGTATTCGGGGGCGGATTTTCGCAGACCCGGCCTGGCTGTATCCTTTGCCGAGTCGGTTTCTAAACCCGCAAGACCGGGGCAAAATTCAGGTGCAGGTGTCAGTTCGCCAGGATGCCGGACAAGGGGCGGGCTTGCTTCCGGCCCAAACCAATTGGGGACAAATGCGGCTTTCGCTCAATGGGGCGCTCTTCGATTATGCCGCGCCAATAATCGTCGGGTCGGCGAAAATCGAGCGCAAGGACAGTGACCGGGTTTTTGCGCTCCATCGCCAGATAGCATCCCGCCTGGATAGCCAGGGCGATTTGGAAGCCTTTATCGGTAGTCTGGCCTATCCCAATGCTTCGCAACTGGCTCTTGGATTGGTAGTGGACTACCTGGGCGAAAACCAGTACAATCAGCGTCTCTCCGAAACGGATTTCGCGGGGCGGGTCGCCGAAACTCTAGCCCAGAAGGATTATAATGGGGATGGCTGGCTTGGCTTCAAGCCCGAAGATATTGTCCTCGGTGCGCCTGGCTGGATTCTTGGTCGCAAAGCCGTCTAATGGGCCTTTTCCACTCACAGAACTTAAATACATTTTTACAGGAATAGACAGGATGAACAGGATTATTGGGGGGCGGAGGGAAATTATCGGCTATAAGCTGGCGATGAAAATAGTGGTTTTAAGCCTCTTGCTTTCGACTATCCTGACCGCCTGTGCCGATAATGCGCCGCCGGTAGAGGTGGCGCGGCGTTATCTAGCAAATATGCGGGATAACAACTATACGACGGCCTACGATTTATTGACCAGCGATTCGCAGCTAAAAGTCAGTCGCAGCCAGTACGTTGACCGCCTGAACCGCGCTCGTCAGGAAGCCACTATCATCAAAACCGAAATCGTCAAAGTCCAAGAGCCGAGTATCGTCGGCAAACGGGCCAGTGTACCCTATCAGCTCGAAGTTACTTTACAAAGTGGTCAAAAACTCAATTTGTTCGAGGCCATGCTCTTGTTGCAACAAGATACTGGCTGGCGAGTGATTTGGCCGCCACAAGGCTAACCTGACAGGACTTTCGCCTGGGACGATTTTTCTAATTTGAAAATAATCTTGCTAGACCCCAAAATGGAGTTTGGTTATATTTGAAAAATTTACGCCGTAAATTTTTCAAATATAACTTTCAACTTTCCGGGTTTGAGCCGATTTACAAGCGAAGCCCTGGCTATTGAAAACAAAGGATAGAGCATGAAGTTAGCGGCGCAGGATAAAACAAACAGACCAGCCGGAATATTTTATGGCTGGATATTGGTCGGCGGGGTATTCACCCTGTTGTTTTTGAGCTTTGGAGTAGTTTATACGTTTGGGGCGTTCTTCCAGGCTTTCCAGCAAGAATTTCAGGCCACTCGTGGCGATGTATCACTGATTTTCGCCATTTGCGGCTTTATTTATTTTTCGCTGGGAGCAATTACCGGGCCTCTGGCGGAAAAATTCGGGGTACGCTGGATCGTAGTCGCGGGAGTCATAATCATGGGGGTGGGTCTACTGCTTGCCAGCCGCGCTACAACCCTCTGGCAGGTTTACCTCACCTATAGCCTTAGTGTCGGATTGGGGGTTGGCCTGATTTATGTCCCGGCGGTGGGCATCGTCCAGCGCTGGTTTATCCGGCGGCGGGGATTGGCATCGGGCGTAGCGACGGCGGGAATTGGCGCAGGTAATCTCTTATTACCGCCGCTAGCTACCTTGATAATCGGCTTTAGCGACTGGCGACTAGCTTATGTTTTTATCGGCATCGGGGTGGTTATTGTAGGCTTAATCGCAGCTTTCTTGCTGGAAAATTCACCGCAAGTCCGAGGGGTTCTGCCAGATGGCGACCAGATTTCAATCACGGAACTGAGCGCCAAAACCAGTAGCCCATCAACCCCAATGACCGGGGCAACCCTCAAGCAAGCTCTCAGCTCGCGCTCTTTCTGGCTATTGTATATCGCTTCGCTATTGGTAGGCTTTGGGCTGTTTATCCCATTTGTCCATCTTGCCCCTTACGCCCGCGACAAGGGCTTGGGCGAAGGCGCGGGGGTATGGCTTATCGGGCTAATCGGGGTCGGTAGCACTTTGGGCCGCTTCTTGATTGGCGGTTGGGCTGACCGCTGGGGTCGCCGTCAGGCTATAGCCGCCGCTTTTGGGAGTATGGCAATCTTGTTAGTCTGGTGGATTTTATCCGATGCATTATGGAGTCTGGTAATCTTTTCGCTGGCTTTCGGCTTGGCTTACGGTGGGTTTGTAGCTCTTGCTCCGGCAATCACCGCCGATTATTTCGGTAGACGCAACATCAGTAGCATTCTCGGCTTTTTATATACCAGTGTGGCATTTGGGGCCTTACTTGGCCCAACCCTGGCAGGGATGGCTTTCGACTTGACTCATAGCTACGCCGTCCCGATTATTGCCAGCGCCCTCGCCGCCTCGGTAGCGGTACTTTGCGTAATGGCGATTGAGAAGAAATAGTGGTCAGTAGTCAGAGACACTCAGGATAAGGATTGAGAAAACCCAGCTAGTAGTTGGTAGTTTAACTCAAAACTTTCCTACTGACCCCCGACCCTATTTGCCCCCTTTTTGCAAAAGTTCGCTACCCAGTAGACCTAATTTCACGGTTGGTTGTCCGATGCTATCGGGATGGATTTCCATCCGTACTCGCTCGAAATATTGAACCTGGACTCCATTTTCGACAAAAGGCCGCGAAATGGGATAGCCGAAAGCTTCTAAACTACCGCGATAAAGCCAGAAGGCGCTAAAATCGGGGCTTATAATATGTCCAGTTTCGGCATAATAGCGACTTTTTGCCAGGACGCTGAGAGTATCCAGCTCATCCGTCGAAAGCGGCTGGAACACATCTTCTTGTAAGCGGTCTTTGGCTAAAGCGCGCCCCAAAAGGCTGCGCTGGATAGGCTGGGTCGCCGGTTGAGCATTGTCATATTCCAGTCGCGCTCGCTCGAAGTACTGAGAAATTTTGCCGCTATCGTCGGTAGCAGTAGTAATCGGTTGTCCCATCAATTCCAACCCGGAATTCATCAGCCAGTAACGATAATACTGCGGGGCAATACCAGGCCTTTCGGCGGGAATAGCTCCCTGGCTGGCGGGCCAAACCGACATCGCCATATTCCGCAGATAGCCCCAACTGCGCGAGAAATTAGCCCAATCGTAGTACCCGTAAGTCCCAAAACCGGGGTCAGCGACATATACGCCGTTGTCGTCATAACCATAAAGAGTGACGGCGTGTTCGTAGGGCATTAGCAAAAAGTTCTGCCCTGCGGCGCTGGCCTCGAAGGGAGTCGCGGTCATTAGGCCGCCGGTAATCCAGACCACTACTGGTCGCCCGTAGTCGAGTTCTTCTTTTAGCTGCGGAATACCGTCCCAGAGTAATTTGGTGTTCAGGCCGCGAGTTGCCAGAAAGCGGGCAATCGGTTCGGGGTAAATTCCATATTCGTCAGTGCCACCCCACCAACCGTTTATATCTCCACGAAAAGCAATGTGCGGATTAGCATCGAAGCCGATGCCATTGATAAAATCTTCTTCGGATAGCTGGATACCCCAACGAGCTACCGCCGAGCGAGTGGCGGCATATTCGCAACTCAAGCCGCGCTGCTGGGCAAAGACCGGCATATCTTGTATGCGGCTACCGGCCTGGGCGGTCTGGATTAGTGAGCCATTTGCCAGCAACCAGCCCCCGACCATTAGCCCTACTATCCAAAACCGGGCAATTGTTATAATTCCGCGCTTGCTCATCGCTCGTCTCCTGTAAGGTGCAAATATTATATATGGTTATAAATAAATTTCGGTAATGACTGTTTTCTATTTTCTAATTTCTATCTTCCAAGTCGTGCTTTTGAGTAGTTCCAGCTTTGACTTTATTTTAATGGGTCTTTGCTCATCCGGCAACTATTATACGTTTTGACTTGGCTACCAGATTTTACTACAGCGTAAACCGTGCCATTATCATACTCCCGTTGAACGGCTTAGGCGATAACTAAAGCCAAAGTAATTATAATTAAACCAGAAGACCGCCCAATTGGGCGGTCTTTTGGTTATTTCTAACACCTATTTCCGAGCTTTACTCAGTCCTCAGTCCTGCCTAATTCAAGGTGGAATTGAGAGTGATAGGCTGGCGCAAGGAAGTCTTGACATTGAAGGTGCGCGGCGCGTTAGCGGCGGGCGCAACCGTCGCCATTTCGCGGTCATGGTCTTCCCGCTCGGCCCAGTAAGGACGCAAGGCCCTGCCAAACTCGTTGAGGTGCTGGTTGGCAAAGTAGAAGAAGTCCGGCCCTGGCCCGCGATGCGACAACCGACGGCGGATGGCATCATCGGTGTAGACCGTTTCGTGCATGTACAGGAAGCCCTCTTTAAGGTCTTCGTTGGTCATGCCGCGCATATTGATGACCAGATTATGAGCATCGTAACGCGCCCAGTTGCGGTTGAAAATCCGGCCCTGGCTGTTGAGCTGGTTATAATAGCTCGTGCCAGGATAGGGGGTGCAGATGAAGAACACCGGCATTTCAATATGGTTCTCGATAATAAACTCGGCGGTTTTCTCGAAGCCGTCCAGCTTGTCGTGGTCGAAGCCAAACATAAAGTAGCCCTGTACCCCGATGCCGTGATCGTGAATCATCTGCAAAGTTTCGGCGAACTGGTCTACCTGATTGACCTTCTTATTGACCTCCAGCAAACTCTCCTGGTTGATGCTTTCCAGCCCGATGCCCATCAGCTGACAACCACTGGCCTTTGCCAGCGACAGAAATTCGGGGTCGCGCAGGGCGGTAATCGAACCCTGGGCGCTCCACTCGATGTCGAGCGGGATAAGAGCTTCCAGCAGCTCTTTGGTATGTTTGCGGCGCGGCCAGATATTGTCGTCCACAAAGGCGATGTGCAGTTTGCGCTTGTGGCCCGGCGGCATCCCCGGCGGGAGCGGGGCGCTATCGAAAATCAGGCTCTTGAAATAGGTAATTTCCTCGACAATCTGGGCCACCGGGCGCTCACGATAGCTCTTGCCATAGAGGTCGGGGACGGAGCAGTAGGAGCAGGTCAAGGGACAGCCTCGGCTCGACTCAATCTGAATCATGGGCGAATAGTTATGCGAGCTAATCAGGTCATAGCGCGGAATGGGATGATTACCCAGCGGCGGCATAGCCGAGGCTTTGTAATACTTCTTGAGTTCCCCGGCCTCGAAGTCTTTGATAAGCTGCCCCCAGACTGGTTCGGCCTCGCCCAGCAAAATCGCATCGGCGTGCAAAGAAGCTTCGCTGGGCAAAACCGAAACGTGCGGCCCACCCAGGACTACCTTTACGCCCCGTTTGCGGTATTCCGCCGCGATAGCATAAGCGCGGGGCGCGGTCAGGGTGCGCATAGCAATCCCCACCAGGTCTACTTTCTCATCATAATTTATTTGCTCGCCCATGCGCTCGTCAATAATTTGAATGTCCCAGTTTGATGGCGTTAGCGCCGCAATTAAAGTTAAGCTGACAGGGTAAGTGGTAAGGTGTTTGGGCTGCATCCGCCAAACTAACGACTCACACTGCGGCCATATTAAATTCAGTCGCATAATTACTCTCCTGGACGGCGACTCTAGCCAACGCCTATCCCTAAATAAATATTTTCTTAAATCCCCTGACTACCGGATTAAGCTAATGAGGTTATAAAATAACAAGCTAATTATCCGCCTTTGGTAGGGAGATAATCTGTAGTATGAGCTACATTATCAAGATTGAATCAAAATCAGGGCTGAATTAACCCCAACCGAATGGCGAATTTGATAAGTTCGCCCCGGTCATGGGCATTAAGTTTAGTCATGAGGCTATA
>JBBRSG010000079.1:0-30632 GCA_038245615.1 Chloroflexia bacterium
CTGCGCGGCACGGTGGCGATGGCTCACAGCCAAGCCCCTAACAGTGCCGGAAGTCAGTTCTACATTTGTCTGGATGCCGCACCATTTTTAGATGGCAAATACGCCATTTTCGGGCAGGTCATCGAGGGCATGGAACTGGTGGACAAAATCGCCATAGGTGACAAAATGAAAAAGATAACGGTTACGGTACAGTAAGGTCTTTACCCTGACCCCACAAGCTGTTAAAATAGGCGGGCAATTAGCAATTGACAAAAATTGTCCGTTGACGCTAACAGCTTTTTTAGTACGCCTGAGTAGCAGGCCAAAGGAGAATATATTATGCCGGAAACCACAGGCAACAAGGTTGGTTATATCGAACTGGCAAAAGGTGGCACCATCAAGCTGGAGTTCTACCCCGACTCCGCCCCCTTGCACGTCGCCAATTTCGAGAAGCTGGCAAACAGTGGCTTCTATAACGGCCTGAACTTTCATCGGGTTGAGCCGGGCTTTGTCGTCCAGGGCGGCGACCCTAATGGTGATGGCACGGGCGGGCCGGGTTGGAACGTCAAGGCCGAATTCAGCAGCCGCAAGCACCTCACCGGGACGTTGGCGATGGCCCGTTCCAGCAATCCCGATAGCGCCGGGAGTCAGTTCTATATTTGCCTCGCCCCTGCCCCTTTCCTGAACGGCAATTATACCGTCTTCGGGCAAGTCACCGAGGGCATGGAACTGGTGCAGCAAATCAAGCGCGGCGACAAAATGACTTCGGTCAAGGTCGTGACCGAGTAAGCACTTTTTCTATTTAACCGGGATATAGAGGCGGAAGCTAATATATCCCGGCTGATAACTCAACTATGGAACGCACATATTTAGACGAAAAAGTAAAATCCTTGCCCCACCGTCCCGGTGTCTATCTCATGAAGGACAAAACCGGGAAGATTATTTACGTGGGCAAAGCGGTATCGCTCCGCAACCGGGTCGCCAATTATTTTGGGACGCTTTCAGGGGTAGGCCGCAAAGTTGAACTCATGGTCGCCGAAATAGACGATTTTGAATATATTGTGGTGGACTTCGAGGCCGAAGCCCTTAATCTCGAAAATACTCTCATCAAGCAGCACCGCCCTTACTATAATATCCTCTTGCGGGACGACAAAACCTATCCCTTTATCAAAGTGACCATTAACGAAAAGTGGCCCAGGGTCTTTGTCGTCCGCAAAGTGCTGGAAGACGGAGCGCGTTATTTTGGCCCGTTTGCCGGGAATGGCACGGCGGCGGTCACTATCCGCACCCTCGACAAGCTCTTTCCGTTCAGGAATTGCGATTTCAAGATAACCGAAAAAGAGCCGCGCCCCTGCCTGGAATATTTTATCCATCGCTGTAGTGGGCCGTGTGCCGGGCTTGCCGACAAAACCGAATACGATGCCGCGATTAATCAGGTGGTGCTGTTTCTGGAAGGCAAGTCGGACGACGTGGTGAATCAGTTGCAGGCCAAAATGGAGCAGGCCGCCGAGGATATGGAATTTGAACGTGCCGCCCGCTTCCGCGACCAGTTGACCGCCGTGCGGCAGGTGATGGAGCAACAAAAGGTGGTCAGTACCGATTCTTATGACGAAGATGTGGTGGCTATTGCCCGCAGCGCGGGAGAAGCGGCGGCCCAGGTCTTCTTCATCCGGCGCGGCAAGTTGATAGGCCGCGAACACTTTATGCTGCAAGGGGTCGAGGACGAGAGCGATAGTACGGTTTTGACCAGCTTTGTCCAGCAATATTACTCCGAGGCGACTTTTGTCCCCCCCCGCATCCTGACCCAACACGCCCTGAACGAAGACGGAGTACTGCTAGATTGGTTGGCTAAAAAAGCCGGGCGCGAGATCGAAATTGTAGTGCCGGGCGAAGGCGACCGGGCCGACCTGGTAAAGATGGTAGCCCAGAACGCCCAGGAAGCTTTGGAGCAAAACCGGCTGCGCTGGCTGAATGATGAGCAGAAAACCACCAAAGCTCTGGTCGAGTTGCAGCAAAGTCTGGCTCTGCCCGAACTACCGCGCCGAATCGAGTGTTATGATATATCGAACACCCAGGGGACGAATAATGTCGCCAGTATGGTGGTTTTCGAGAATGGCAGCCCCAAAAAATCGGACTATCGCAAATTCAAAATCAAGACTATCGAGGGAGCAAACGATTTCGGCTCGTTGCAAGAGGTGATACGTCGTCGCTTTAAGCGGGCCAATTCGGTGGAGGAAGCTGACCAGGTGGCCCGCGATGAATTGGAAGAGGAAAAGCAGGCTGACGAAATTTTGGCAGAAACCGATACCGGGCTTGAAGTCCAGGACCCCCACGACCAGCAATGGGGAGTGCGCGGTCATCCCGGTATGACGGGCGAAAACGGCAAGCCTAAAAAGCGGGCCAAACCTAATCTGGCGGTCAAGAAAAAGGTAGATTATTCCTGGCAGGCGATGCCCGATATTTTGCTAATTGACGGCGGGCAGCCCCAATTGCGGGCGGTGGCGGAAGTCCTGAAAGAGATGGAGCTTTCCGATATTCCGCTCTTCGGTATCACCAAAGGCCCAAACCGCAGTCACGATGAAATCGTCAAGCCGTTTGTAGAATTGCCGCTTTATATCCCGCGTACCAGCGAAGCTTTTTACCTGATGCAGCGCATCCGCGATGAAGCTCACCGTTTCGCTATCACCTTTCATCGCCAACTCCGCAGCAAAGCTACCTTTGTTTCGGCCCTCGATAGTGTGCCGGGAATCGGCCCAAAGCGCAAACAGGCGCTCCTCAAAGTCTTTGGCAACGCCACCAAAATTAAAGCCGCCAGCGACGAAGAGTTAATGCAAATCGAAGGTATGAACAAATCCACCTTGAGCAAGCTAAGAGAGTACCTCTAACGAAAAAGAACTTACTTAACGTTTTCGTTAAGTAAATTTTTGGGCAAAAACTTACTTAACGCATTTCCCCGCCTCATATGTTATAATATCATCGCTTGAAATAGATGCAGATTATTCGTGCGAAATATATCAGTAGTAGGTCGGAAGGCAGCGAAAAGCGGTGACTCCAGGTTTGAAAATCAAGACACGGTTGCTTCCAGCCGACAATGTGAATGCCCTCAAAATTGTCGCCGAAGAAATAAAGCAGGGCAAATTGGCGGCCTTTCCGACTGATACGGTCTATGGAGTAGGTTGCCGGGCTTTCGATGCGGCGGCAGTCGAGCGGCTCTACGAGGTCAAGCAGCGCCGTCATGACAAGCCTATCCCGATTCTGGTGGCTGGCCCAGACCAACTGGACTTGCTGGCCCGCGAGGTAACACCTCTGGCCCGCCGTCTAATAGAACGGTTTTGGCCCGGCGCTCTCACCCTGATTCTGAAAAGACGGCCCGAACTGCCCGATGTGATTTGCGCCGGGGGCGACACCATCGCGGTGCGGATGCCCGGTCATGTCCTGACTCTGGCCCTGATTCAAGAGGTCGGCGAACCTCTGGCAACTACCAGCGCTAACCGTAGCGGCATGCAAAGTCCGCTGGATGCCGAGCATGTCAGTCTCTATTTGAGCGGGCGAATTGATTTGATACTGGATGGTGGGCCTTGCCCCGGCGGGATTGATTCAACCGTAGTGGACGCAACCGGCGAAACCGCGATTGTCCTGCGTGAAACCGCCATTTCCGCCAAAGCCATCCGTGAGGCCCTTCTATAATTTACGATTCACCTTTACGATTAAAATCTAGCCAAATCGTAAATCGTAAATCGTAAATCGTAAATCGCAATGCGTGTTGACCGAATAATTGTCCTTAGCATCCTGATTGCCCTGACCCAGGGCTTTTTGCTGGTGATAGACCCGACCAGTGGGCCATTCTCCAAGCTGGTAAACCAGGATTACAAACTCCCCCTTACTATGTTGCTGCTGGCGGCGTTGGTGGTCATCACCGCCGGTATCTCCGATGCCACTGTGCGCTCCCATCCCCAAATTTATTTACTCAAGTTGCCGGTGCTGCGGATTGCCGGGCATCGCTTCGAGTTTGCGCCTTTTTCGTGGATATTACCTTCTCTTTTGGTGGTGGGTACTTATCTGTTTTTGCGGCTGTTCGATAGCCCGCCGGTGCAGGTGCTAGGCACAATCCTTTCTTCATTGGTGCTACTGGTCGTCATTCTGGCCCAGTATTACACGGTCGGGCGGCAGGAAAAGCTCTACGGTTGGGCCAATATTGGGCTAAATCTGGCGGCTTATGTGGCGGGCTTCCTGATTTTCAGCGCGATTTATGTCAATAAATGGCGGGCCTTGCAGAGCGCTCCTTTAGTCGCAATCGTTTCTTTTTTGCTGACTTTCGAGCTATTGCGCCAGACCAAAACGACCCGCAATCGGTTGCTGATTTATGCCGGGGTGGTCGCGCTTATAATGTCGGAAGTTACCTGGGCGCTCAATTACTGGCTGTTGCCAGTCTTGATTGGCGGGGTAACGCTGCTTTTGGTTTTTTATGTGGTAGTCGGAATTATGCAGGCCTTTTTAACCGACAACCTGACCCGCGCCGTCTTGCGCGAGTATCTAATAGTTTCGGTTCTCAGCGTGGGGATGATTATAGTTTCGATTATTAGCAACCCTCAGCTCACCAGTTGAAATAACCACGCTGCCAATAAGCTAATTTAGCCTGAGAAAATAGAAATGAGCGAAGAAGAAAACATCCCTGACAACGACGATTCGTATCGGCTTATGCTCGATTTGGAGCGGTTGGAAAGTCTGCGGGAGGACTTGGAAGAACTGGGGTTGAGCAGTCTGGCAGAAATAGAGGCAGCTCTGGCCCTAATTACCCCTCAAAAAGAAGCCGAATTACAGGCCAAGCGCGAGCTTTTAGCCGAATTGCGGGCCGAATTCCGCGATCTGGGCCTGTCCGACCTCAAAAGTGTCGAAGCCACAATAGCGACCTTGAATGAAAAACTCGATAAGTTGGATGACGAGTAGGGTAAATAAAAATAGGGTGAGCAAAGGAATTCCTTTGCTCACCCTTATTAATAAAAACTGGTTTCAGCCGACTTCCTCGCCCAAATAGGTGCGGCGGACGTTCTCGTTTTCCAGCAAATTTAGGCCGGTGTCTTCCAGCACGATAGCCCCGGTTTGCAGCACATAGCCTCGGTTGGCGATGCTGAGAGCCGCCAATGCGTTCTGCTCCACCAGCAAGATAGTCGTCCCTTGCTTGTTGATGTCAATAATAATCTGGAAAATTTGCTCCACCAGAATTGGCGAAAGACCCATGCTCGGTTCGTCCAGCAGCAACACCTGGGGGCGAGCCATCAAAGCGCGACCCATCGCCAACATTTGCTGTTCGCCGCCCGACATCGTACCGGCTCGCTGCTTGATGCGCTCTTTGAGGCGGGGGAACAGGATAAAGACATTATCCATATCACTGAGAATTTCGGCTTTGTCAACTCGCAAAAAAGCGCCCATTTCCAGGTTTTCCAGCACCGTCATGCGCGGGAAGATTTTGCGGCCTTCCGGTGATTGGGAAATTCCCTGTTTGACGATTAATTCGGGCGGCTTGCTATCTATCCGCTCACCATTGAGGAAAATCTGTCCGCCACGAGGTCGCAAAAGCCCGGAAATAGTCTTCAGGGTAGTGGTCTTACCTGCCCCATTCGAGCCAATCAAGCACACGATTTCGCCGGGATAGACCACTAGCGAAATTCCCTTGAGGGCCTGGATATTACCATAAAAAGCCTGCACTTTGTCCAGAGCCAATACCGCTTTATCACCCTGACCAGCCCGATTGGGGGCAGTCGCCTGATTAGTAGTAGCCATTAACTCTCCTTTGCCTTTTCGGTAGCGGTCTGGGCGTAGGCTTTACCCAGGTAAGCCTCGATAACTTCGCTATTGGTCTTTATTTCCTCCGGCAGACCCTCGGCAATTTTGCGCCCGAAGCTCAAAACCGTCACCCGGTCACTGATTTCCATCACTACCTTCATATCGTGTTCAATCAGCAACACCGTCAAACCCCGTTCATCACGCAAGGTTTGAACCAGGCGGGTTAGCCGAGCGGTTTCGTTAGGGTTCATTCCGGCGGTTGGCTCATCCAGCAACAACAAGCTGGGATTAGTCCCCAGCGCGCGAGCGATTTCCAAACGGCGTTGGTCGCCATACGACAAGTTTTTGGCAAATTCTTCATCTTTGCCTTTCAAGCCGCACAATTCCAGTAATTCCAACCCCTTATCCCGCGCCATCTGTTCTTCCTGCTTGACTTTCGGGCTGCGGGTAATCGCTCCGAAAAGGCCAGTTTTGAGGCGGGAATGTTGCCCCACCAGCACATTTTCCAGGGCGGTCATATTGGAAAAAAGCCTAATATTCTGGAAGGTACGGGCGATACCTCGTTGGGTCACTTCGTGGGGCTTGAGGCCGATTAGGGGTTGCCCGTTGAATAGAACCGTGCCGGTAGTCGGGGCGTAAATCCCGGTCATCAGATTAAAAAAGGTGGTCTTGCCCGCCCCGTTTGGCCCAATCAGGCTGACAATCGTCCGGGCCGGGATATTAAAATCCACCTTGTTGACCGCCGTCAAGCCCCCAAAAACCTTGCTTACATCTTTTGCATCCAGCAGAAGGTCCATATTACCTCTTATCCTTGTCGTCATCCGGGTCGGAACTTTCATTCACCGAGGGATTATAATTGATATTGTGGCTTCTCTCAGCCTGTTCCAGCGGGTCATCCGTGAGTCCCAGTTGAGGTTGTAAATCTTTTTCATCGGTGGCCCGAAACGTCCATATCCCGGTGTCAGTTAGCCACTTTTGCAACTTATTCAATCGCCGTTGTGAGCCATTTTCGTCGCCGTCGTGTAACTCCATCCTACGGCGAGAATTGGGGAATAATCCCTCCGGCCTAAGCAGCATCATACTCACCAGCAGCAGACCGAAAATCAGCAAGCGGGTCTGGGAACTGCTGATATTAATCAGCAATTGACCAAAGAAATCGCCTTTACCGTTGGTCTTTATGATATCCTGCCCGGCCCCGCCGACCGTATCCAGCAAAGAAGGGATAAGCAGACGGTCGAGAAGCTGAATTACCAGCGCCCCGACGATTACCCCCCATAGGTTGCCCATGCCGCCCAAAATAACCATCGCCAGCACGATAATCGAAACGTCAAAACGGAACTGGCTGGGGTTGGCGGTATTGATGCTACCAGCGTAAATCGCCCCGGCGAACCCGGCGAAAGATGCGCCCATTCCAAAGGCCAGCAACTTGGTTTTTACCAAATCGAGACCCATGGCCGAGGCTGCAATTTCGTCTTCGCGGAGAGCTTGCCAGGCCCGCCCGATCCGCGAGTCAATCAAGCGGCGCACCATCCAGATTGAAAAAATTACTACTATCAGCGAAAGGGTATACCAGGGGATCGGGTTGGTCGGGCTGAATTCAACCAACGGGAAGGGCGGTTGGTCTAAATTGCTCAGACCGCTATCACCGCCGGTCAGTTGGGTCAGGTTATTAAAGGTAATTGGGACAATTTCGCCAAAGCCCAAGGTTACAATCGCCAGATAATCCCCCTTGAGGCCCAAGGTCGGCGCACCTAGCAATACTCCGAAAAGAGCCGCCATCAAAAACGAGATAGGCAAAGCTATCCAGAAGTTAGTATGGAAAGGAGTACCCGCCAGGGGGCTGGAGGCCGAAGTAAGAAAGGCCATAGTATATGCCCCAATCGCAAAGAAAGCAGCATACCCTAAATCGAGCAGCCCGGCATAGCCCACCACGATATTGAGGCCCAGGGCCAGCAAGATATACACAAAGATACTATTAGCGGTCGAAATTACGCTGATGTAGTCAGTGCCTTTCAGGAAAGCCTGAATTAAGAAGGGAAAGGCAAAGCCGGCCAGGGCCATTCCACCAAAGACCAAGACCTTGTTGCGCTCTTGCGGGATGCGTTCCCGTGAGCGAGGGGGTGGAGCAGGGTTACTGCCGGTGGTGGGGGTCGGGGCTGTTACACTCATGACTACACTTTCTCCTGAGTATTATCACCTAGCAGGCCGGTTGGTCGGAAAATCATTACCATCACCAGCACTACGAAAACCGAAATCGGGGCCCAGACCGACAGCCGCAGATAATCGCTGGTCAGGCCAAAGAAACTGGATTGGGTGACGGCGTAGACGATGCCGATAAAGTAGCCGCCCAACACCGCGCCATTGATATTGCCGATGCCACCTAGCACCGCCGCCGTAAAAGCGAAAAGGCCGTAGACAAAGCCCAAATCGTATTTTACTGCGTCACTCACAATGTAGATCCCAAAAATCGTCCCGGCAGCCCCGGCTAACCCACCGCCGACAATAAAGGCTAGGCTGATAGTTCGCTCGATGCTGATGCCCATCAGGGCCGCCGCCTCGCGGTTTTGGGCTACCGCCCGCATCGCTTTACCCGTCCGCGTCCGGTTGATTAGAAAACGCAGACCCAGCAGCAGAATGGCGGTTACAACTATAACCAGCACCCCCGTTACCGGGAATTGAATCAGGCTCTTGTCCTGGCCCAGAAAATCACCGACTACATCCAGATTGGAAGTGCGGGTATCGTTGGGGAAAAGCAGGGGATAGGCTTTGCCACTGGAACTGTTGAGATAAAGGCCCAGGCTTTGCAGAACAAACGAAACCCCAATGGCCGAGATGAGAGGGGCGACGCGGGGAGCATTTCGCAAAGGCTTATAGGCAATCCGATTGATAGCGTAGTTCAAGGTGGCACACACCACCATAGCGACCAGGATTGCGATTAGGATTACAAAGAGAATCCAGATTATCGAGGTATCTTTTGGCACAGGTTGACCGGGCTTGACGGTTATGAATAGATTGATGATGGTAAAGCCGGTAAATGAGCCAATCATAAAAACATCGCCGTGCGCGAAGTTGATTAACTCGACAATTCCATAGACTAATGTGTAACCCAGCGAAATCAGAGCGAAAAGCGAGCCGCTCAACAAGCCGTTGATTATCACGCCGACTACCCCATCATAGCGCGGGGCGGCCTGGAAAACGTACAGGGCCAGCCAGGGCAACAGCAGCACGATGATTGCCAGGCCCGCTGTAGTAATCCAGCCCCGAATTTTCAGGAAACTTTCACGCCGTAGCAAGATGGTGGTTATATCGGCGTTGACATTCGGGTAAAAGAAAGAGGCCATCAACAGGGCCGGGCTGACCAGAATCAGACCGACCACCAGTAGGGTATTGACCACTGAGGCCGGAAGGTTAGAAGGCCAGGGCGCGTTTAGGGCAATAACTTGGTCGAGGATAACGTGCAGCACGGCTAAACCCGGTACAATATAGAACGCCAGGAGCGCCATCAGCCGGAGTTTATACCCTCGCTGCTGCAAGCGGTAAACGCCGTAGGCCCCCGCTCCAATCCAGATTACCAATAATACAACCTGAAGCAGTATATTATCCATTTTTTCTTTCTGCGAGGCGTTAAACTACTAACACTTTTCGTTTTTCTTTTCGTCAAGGAGTTGCGAACTTGCTTGACCGGGAACCAGGGAATTTTGAGAGCAGTTTCCTTGTGGATATATCTAAATCCCAAAGAATTTTAATGCCGGGCCTTTGGATTGGCGATAAAGGCTAAGGCTCTATCCGGTTAGAGATAGATTAGATACGAAACCTACTAAATAAACTTGGAACGACGCTTGAAGGTTTAGATATGTTCTAAGGATGAGCGCTACCCAAGTAGCACTCATCCTTAATCAAACTACAAAATCTTGAAAGCCAAATTTATTTGGCGCGGGTCTGAGTGACATAGATGAACTTGCCATCCTTGACCGCATATACTTTGTATTCGGTCAGGGTGGTGTCGCCGCCCTTGTCAAACGACCATTTGCCAAGTACCCCATCAAAATCCTTGATCGCGGCAACCGCTTCCAAAATCTTCTTGCGGTCTTTGCCACCAGCGGTCTTGATAGCGGTCAGGGCTACCGTCATAGCTTCATAACCATAGATGGTGTAGTTTTCGACTTCACCATATTTGGCCTTGTAGCGCTTGAGGAAGTCCTGGCCTTTGGCGGGCAACTTGCTGTCTTCAACCCCAGCGCCCGTTACCAGCACGCCTTCGGCAGCTGCGCCTGCGCCGTCAATGAAAGCCGACTCGTAGATACCATCCCCACCCATGATGGGGGATTTGATACCGGCCGCCCGGATGTCACTGACCAGCTTAGGAGCTTGCTGCTGGGTAATTCCGCCGAAGTAAATCAGGTCGGGAGCTTTGGACTTGATGTCCGAAGCCAACGACTTGTAATCCGACTCCTTGCCGTTGATCGAAGCCCGCTGGCTGCAATCCAGGCTGTTGGCCTTGCAACCAATTACGAAAGCATCGGCCAAACCTTTACCATAAGCCTGTGAGTCGTCAATCACAAAAATCTTCTTGGCGTTCAGGGTGGCAACATAAGCGGCTGCCGCCGGGCCTTGCACGCCGTCTTCGGTCACTACCCGGAAGTAGTTGCGTACGCCGGTATCCTTGTAATAGATGTCAGGTTCGGTCTTTTCGGTGATACCTTCGACGTTGCGGGTCAAACCGGTGTAGGTATTAGCCGGGCTAATCATTACCATCCCGGCCTTGTTCATAATCGGGATCGAAATCTTGGCCGCGCCAGAGTTGAAAGTACCAATGTAGACCATCGCGTCAGGGTCAGCGACTACTTTATTGGCATTCTCAGCTTCTTTAGCAGCATCCCACTGGCCTTTAGCAGCAGTTGCATCGTCCAGCGATACATACTTAATAGTTAAGTTGCCGATTTTGCCAGTGCCGGCGGTGAAATCGTCAATCGCCAATTGCATGGCCTTGACCACCGTCTCGGTCTGCTTCTGGCTGGAACCGGTCAGAGGCAACGAGCTATAAATGGTGATAGTACCACCCGCGCCCGATGCAGCCGCAGTGGTCGCCGCTGCCGTGGTCGCCGCCGCAGTGGTCGCCGCCGCAGTGGTCGCTGCCGCTGTCGTAGCAGCCGCTGTCGTAGCCGCCGCCGTGGTCGCCGCCGCAGTTGTGGCTGCTGCGGTAGTCGCGGCTGCCGCAGTCGTGGCTGCCGCAGCCGCCGTGGTCGGTTTAGGGGCGGCAGTGGTCGCAGCCGGAACCGGAACCGCCGTAGCAGTCGGGTCGCCGCAGGCTGCCAGCATTACTGACACCATCAGGCCGATCAAGGCTACCGCCAAGAACTTACTGAATTTCTTCATTGTTGAATCTTCTCCTCCTGAGTTTTGGGTTCGCACCTCTGTCGGTGCGTATAACAACTTACTCAGCATAAGCTTTAATAAACAAACTTCCGATACTAAACCCTGGCATATCTTCAAACCTCGTTTGTGAGACAGCCGGGCGAGGCTTTATCCGCCATCAAAAGCCGGACAAAATTCGCTATCTTGTTCACTCCAACCAAATAGACAGCCCTACATTTGTACATCTCTTTGTACATCGCAATGTAGTAGCAGGTCTATCCGGGACATTATGTCCACGCGAGGGAGATTTCGGGTCTACGCACTTTCGGAAAGATTGAGTTCATTTGCTGAAACATTGGTTACGGGCCAGCCAAGAGTTTAGTCAGAATAGTGCAAATTGCCCAAACGACTAAACAATGGCCCAAGTTTCATTGTGTAAAGGATTATAAAGATGGTCAATCGCTTTGTCAAGTAAACCGCATTTCCCAGATTTTCCCAAACTTCTTATAATCATATTCTCAATGGCTTTTTGAAATATCATTCTGAACCTGAATACTTGATAGTTTGCAACAAATTGCCCATCGAAGAGGCCAATTATCCGCTTTTGCTCTTTTCCAGCGGCCTGAAACTAAAAGGCTTTTTGGAGCAAATTGTAATTGACTCTCGGATGGAATTGTATTTTAATTATGCTGTCAAGCTTTACCCTGAAGATTCTGCTGGGGTATTAAAAAGCAGGAGAGATATGATGACAGGCGCACAACAAAAAAGGGTTGCCAAAATCCTCAAGTAAACCTTTGAGCCGGATCGTTTGGTGGAGTTATTCGATCTGGAGTATTTATTAGAAAAACTTGAAATAGACGAACTTATGAAAAAGCTCACTCCAGACCAACTTATCAAGAAACTCACCCCTGAACAGCTTGAACAGATATTCAACCCGGAAGAAATTCTTAGCAAGCTTACCCCGGAGCAGCGGGAGCAGCTTAAACGTAGCTTAGAAAATTGAGTTTTGGGCTTTTCCCCCCTCTTTTTTATAACTTTGCCGGTCTTCGAGTTTGACTCTCTACCTCACCCCGGTTAAAATGCCTGTGCTAACCAAAATGGGTTCAAAAATGAGATTTAATAAAAAGGGTTGGAGCAACCTCTCAAATTATGATTGAAACCGAAAAGCTGACCAAGTATTATGGCGACCGGGCAGCGGTGCGCGAAATGACTTTTAATGTCGAAAAGGGCGAGATTGTCGGGCTGCTGGGGCCGAATGGGGCGGGCAAAACCACCACTATGCGAATGTTGACCGGCTATCTACCCGCCAGTAGTGGAAAAGCGATTGTGGCCGGGTTCGATGTCGCCGAAAAGCCGATGGAAGTCCGTAAGCGGTTGGGCTACCTGCCCGAAACCGTCCCGCTTTACACTGATATGCCAGTCCGAAATTATCTGGACTTTCTGGCAAAAATCCGAGGTGTGCCGTCCAAAGGGCGACGAAGACGGATTGACGAGGTTTTGGAACTCTGCCAAATTGCCGATGTCGAGAACAAGATTATTGGCAAGCTCTCACGGGGCTACCGCCAACGGGTCGGGTTGGCCCAGGCCATCGTCCACAATCCCCAGGTCATTATTCTGGATGAGCCGACTGTCGGCCTCGACCCCCGCCAGATTATCGAAATCCGCAAAGTTATCCGCGACCTGGCGGGCAATCACTCCATGATTCTCAGCACCCATATCTTATCGGAAGTCAGCGCCCTCTGTGACCGGGTGATTATTGTCAACCGGGGGCGAGTGCTGGTCGAAGATACCCTGGCTAATTTGGAGCGCCGCGAAACCAAAGGCGAGCGGTTGCAGTTGGAAGTCCGCGCCCCAGCCGATGAGCTAAAAGAACTGTTTGGGACGATACCGCTGATTGAGAGTTTTGATTTGATGACCGAGACCGACCTCGAAGAAGGCGAAGAAACCGAGAAAGTCCAAAATGAGGTGCAGAACTTTGACCTCAAGATAAAGCCGGGGGAAGATGCCCGTGAAGCTCTAGCAGCGGCGATAGTCGGGCGGGGCTGGGGTTTGCTGGAACTCAGGACTATTGCGCCCAGCCTGGAAGAGATTTTCGTCCGGCTTATCACCGAAGACCTGGCAAGATTGGAAGAAGAGGAAGCCGCTGAAGCGGAAGCAGTAGAAACTGCGGCCTCTGCCGATAGCGGAGCAGACCGAAGATTGTCACCCCGCACCCGCCGAGTCGCCGGAGACGATGAATTGGAAGTTCTCGATGAACCTGAACTGGAAGAGGAAGCGGTTACAACGCTTGAGAAAGTAGAGCAGGCCACCGAAGCTAAAATTATTCCGGGTCGAACCGACTCATCTAACTCGTCCAAAAAGAAAAGCGTGAAACCATTGGTGCAGTCACGCAAGGCCGCCCCTGCTTTTCTGACCGACAAGGCGACCAAAGACGAGGACGAGGAAATGGACAGCCCAGAGGCGGAGATGGAGATTGAAACGGCGGAACTTGAAGAAATTGCCGACAATGCCGATAATGCCGATAAAGATAATGACAGGCGGAAAAAATAGCAGGAGATGAAAAACACTTTTTATATCACCCAACGCGAGCTGTATTCCTACTTTGCCTCGCCGATAGCTTACATCATGATGGCCTTTTTCCTGGCCTTCAGTGGATTGGTCTTTAACCTGTTTTTTGCCAGTAATCCCGGTAGTGCCGAACTGAATACCGTTATGCGGGGCTGGTCGGGCAGTATCGGGTTCTTTTTGCTCATCTTTATTTCGATTGTCACCGTCCGGCTGATTGCCGAGGAGCAAAAGACCGGGACGCTGGAACTGCTGCTGACCTCGCCGGTGCGGGACTGGCAAGTGGTAGTCGGTAAATTTCTGGCGACGGTAGTTTTACTGCTGCTGACCCTGGTCTTTACTTTTCTGTACATCCTTTTTATGCAAATCTTTGGCGGAAGCGCCGATTGGGGGCCGATTCTTTCGGGATATTTAGGGCTGTTGCTGGTCGGAGCGGTTTCGGCAGCATTGGGGATTTTAGCCTCATCTTTAACCGAAAGTCAGGCGGTAGCGGCGGTTATCGGTCTTTTGGCGGTCATCACCTTCTGGTTTTTAATCCCCCTCTTTGTCCGCAACGGCCCGACCAGCAGCGAGTGGTGGTCGGTGGCCCTGAATTACGCCTCGCTCGAATCGCATATAGACAGCTTCTCGCGGGGTTCGCCCGAACTCAAAGACATCGTTTATTACTTCTCGTTGATCGTCCTGTTCCTGGGTAGCACCATTCAAATTCTGAAAATGAAAAGGGGCGAATAATGAGCAAAAGTTCAGTCAAACAATTTGGCAAACTGGCGGGCTATGCCATCATTCCCATCACGATAGTCGTGGCAATCGGGTTGATTGCGGTGCGCCGCTTCGATTGGTACATTTTGGTCGGGCTGGCGGTTTTGCTGCTGGCAGTCGCTATCTTCGCCGCTACCAATCCCGAAGTCTGGCAACGCAGTATGGGGCGGCAGCGGGTCAGTAGCACTATCAGTGGGATAGTCGTGGTGGTCGCGCTGGTCGGCGTGATGGTGCTGCTAAACGTGCTTATCTCGCGGGCGGCGGTGCAATTCGACCTCACCAAGAATAAGAACTTCACGATTTCCGATACTAGCGTCAAAGTTGTCCAAAAGTTCACTACTCCGGTCACGGCCATAATCTTTTATGACCGCCAATCGCAGGACCAGCAGCAAAGAGCGGTAGACCTGCTCAAGCAATATCAAACCCAAAGCGACAAGCTGACCTATCAGCCGGTCAATGCCTCGGTAGATTTTGTGACGGCCCAGGCCTATAACCTGCAAAGTTTGCCCTCGGTGGTTTTTGAATACAACAAACGGCGCGAAATCGTCACCTCGGTGGATGAGCAGAGCTTTACACGGGCCATGCTCAAAATCCAGAACCCGACCTTGCGGAGGGTGCTGGTCACAACCGGACACGGCGAGGCCGCGACCCAATTTAATCAGCAAACCGGCAATTCGCTGGCGGCAGCAATTCAGGCTTTGACCGAAAATAATTACGATGTGAAAATCTATAATTCGGTGACAGGCACAGCAAGTGCCGCAGCCCCGGCAGCCGGAGCGACTGCTCCACCCGCCGCTCCTGCCCCGGAAAATGTCGAGCTAAATCCTTATAACGATATTTTGCTGATTGCCGGGCCGCGTGGTCAGTTTCAGGATGCCGAGAAAAAGCGGATTACCACTTTCTTGCGACAGGGTGGCAAAGCCTTGATAGCCTATGACATCAGTGGCAACGCCGACCCGAATGTTCAGGCTACCAACCTGAATGATTTGCTGGCGGACTGGAAAGTGAAGTTTAATCGCGGGTTGGTCATTGAGACGGACCGCGCTCGCCGCTCTTCCGATAACCCCAGTGTGCTGATACCAGAACTGGTGAGCGGTTCAGCGATTACCAGTGGGCTGGACAATCAATTGGTGGTTGCTCCGGTTTCGGTCAGCATCACCAAAGATGCCGATGCGACGGCGACTTTTGGAGATGCCTTGCGCTCGTCGGCTAACTCTTTTCTGAAAGTAAAAGTGCCGCCCACCTCGGCGGAATTCGAGCAGGGCGATGTGCGCGGCCCAATTACCGTCGTCGCTACAATCGAGGATAAGCCTAAAGAGGCCGCTCCACCCCGTCCGGCAGTAACTGCGCCGTCTACGACCCCTGGGGCGGCTCCTGCCCCTGCTCCGGCGGCGGATACCACTCAGCCCTTAAATACCCGAATTGTGCTGATGGGCAGTACGTTGGTCTTTAACGACCAGGTGTTGAGCCAGTTTGTCGGCAATTTCAATTTCTTTGTGAAAGCTATGAACTACTTGAACGAGTCGGCGGATAGCGTCGTAATTGGCTCTAAAACCGCCGATAGCAAACCTTTTAACTATAACGATGGGCAGGCTTCGCTAACTTTCTGGGCCAGCTTTTTGGGTCTGCCGATTTTGATAATGTTCCTGGGTCTGGTCGCCTGGTGGAGGAGACGTTAATGCTGCGAAGATACGTCGGGCCATTAATCGGACTGGCTGTTTTCGTCGTCCTGTTAATTATCGTTTTGGTCACAGCCGGGGGCGGCGGGGGTTCGACTACCAATCCCGCGATAGCTCCTAGCCCAACCGTAGCGGCGGCGGACAAGGATTTGCAGATTTTGAATCTGCCCGCCACCGAGCCGATTACAATGGTGGAAATCAAGACGGTCACAAGCACCGTGACCCTCAAGCTGGATGAGAGTGGCTGGAAGCAGACTGCCCCCGCCCCTTTAGTGCTGGACAGCGCCCTGATTTCGGATACCTTGCGGCAGGTCAGTACCCTCAAGGGGAGTGAGATTATTCCGGCGGACAAGGCTGGAAATCTAGCGGGCTTTGGGTTCGACAACCCGACTATGACCCTGACTTTAACCTCGTCGGGTGGCCCAAAAGTGCTGCTTTTCGGGGCATTCAACCAGCCCGCCAACAGCTATTATGTGAAGTTGAGCAATGACCCGAAGGTGTGGACGCTTAACTCATTCTATTTCAAGACCTTCCAGAGCTGGACTACCGCCCCGCCTACCCCTGCCCCTAGTGTCGCCCCGGTTGGAGTGCCACAAACGCCACTGGCGACTATCACGCCGACCTCACCGCCCGCCCCTACAACGGCGGGTAGCCCTGGCCCAACCCCGACCGTACCAACTACGCCGGGTGTGACTCCATCGGCGGCAGCGACTACGGCAGCAACCACCACAACGGTTGCCGCCACGCCAACCAAATAATTTCCGCCTTTCAGGTAATTTTGCAATTACTTGAAAGGCGCTTTTATTCACGGGAGCGAACAATTTAACAAGGATGTACACACCCGTAGGGCGTAGACAGGATTTTATAAGACTTTCGCTGGCAAATCGGGGTAGACCCTAAATCACAAAATTGTCCCAAACGAAAATTTTATCTATCCTGTATTTCCTGTACATCCCTGTTAAATTGTATTTCAAAAAAGAAGGAGATGCGAGTGGCCGAAAGTGAAAATAAGCCGCTTTTGAGCGTACGGGGCAATAAAGTCGGACTGGGAAGCTGGTTGCCAGAGCATTTTGAGTTGTGGATGGCGGGGCTGCACGATGTCGAATTGGGGCTATATAGCGATGGTGGCTTTGCCATGCCCAACCGCGAGCGAGAAGCCGAGATTTTTGCGACTTCCGCCAAAAGCGACCGAGCAAATTTTGCGATTTATGCTTTGCCGGAAGAAAAACCGATTGGCTCGGTTGGCTTGTTTGGGAATGACCCCCACCGACAACTCGGCACATTCGGCATCACGATTTGGGATAAAAGCTATTGGGGTAAGGGCTATGGAACTGAAGCGGTCAAGCTGACCCTCGATTACGGCTTCCGCTTTATGAACCTGTACAATATTATGCTGGATACTTCCGGCTTTAATGCCAGAGCTATTCGAGCCTACGAAAAGGCCGGGTTCAAGGTTATCGGGCGACGACGCGGCGCTAATATAGTCGCCGGACAACGCTACGACCAAATCTTTATGGATTGCCTCGCCAGCGAATTCGTACCACCCGAACCGGGTTGGTTCAAATTATAGCTATAGTCCCAGGGCCTGTTTAACCGCATCGAGGTTTGCGCCCACCAACCGAACCCGTTTTTGACGCGAGGTGTGACCACTGATTATAGTAATATTGCTTTTGCGGATTTGGCAAAGTTTGGCGAGGGTTTCAATCAGCATTTCGTTAGCGGCCCCATCTACCGGCGGGGCAGTCAGAGTGATTTTTAGGGTCCCTTCGACCACCCCGGCGACCCCGTTTCTGGCACTCCGGGGGGCGACCCGCACTAGCAAAGTCACCCCATCTTGGTCGGCCTGAATAATTTCGGTCATTATAAAGCTCATTATCTTGGCCTTTGGCCTGACCCCCAACCCCCGACCCCTCTTAAACTAATCCACCCTAGCGGTATAGCGCTCGGCAATTTCGGCTTCCATCACCTCATCATCAGTGATATGGTCTTGAACCCAGCCGTTATCAAAACCGAATTCGTCGAGGGCATTCAGCCCAACCTCGTATTCCGCCCAGGTCGGCTTGCGATTGAGCATTGGGTCATTCAAAGCTTTATAAGCCGGGAAATATTGATCCATCAGGCTCAGGCTAACCGTCGGTGAAAGCTCGGTGGCAATCCACTCTAGCACCTCGCGGGTCTGACTATGGTCGTTGGGCATCACCAGATGGCGAATAATTAGGCCGCGCACCGCTACCTCATTTTCGTCCACTACCAAATCGCCGACCTGCCGATACATTTCCTTGAGGGTTTCGCGGTTGTGCTTGACATATTCCCGCCCGCGGCTGGTCTGCCAGGCGGCTTTATCATCAGCGTACTTGGCATCCGGTAGATATATATCTACTATTCCATCCAGCAGCTTGATGATATGGATATTTTCATAGCCACTGGTGTTATAGACCATCGGAATCGTCAGGCCGCGTCCGGCGGCAATTACTAGCGCCTTGAGGATTTGCGGGACATAGTGGGTCGGGGTCACTAAATCAATATTGTGCGCTCCCCACTTTTGCAATTCCAGCATCATTTCAGCTAATCGCTCGTTACTGACTTCCTTGCCGTGACTGTTCTGGCTGAGAGCGAAATTCTGGCAATAGGTACACTTGAGGGTACAATTGCTAAAGAAGATAGTCCCCGCCCCACGAGTGCCAGTAATCGGTGGCTCTTCCCACTTATGCAGCACATAGCTGGCGACTTTGGCAGTCGTGCCACTATAGCAAAAGCTGCGCTTGGAGGTATTGCGATCAATCAGGCAATTATGGGGACAGAGGGTACAGGCGCTCAAAATCTGCCAGGCAGCTTCCGCTCGGCGCTCTAATTCACCACTATTATATAACGCGACGTAACTTGCCACTTGAGCCATTACTAAACATCAACTTTCTTGAACTGTCTTGAAATGATAAAACCAATTGCTCAATTTAATCAGTTTGGGGATTGGAGTTATTTCCGTTGCGGTTGCGGCGCTGGCGGGGCGGTTTGTACTGACCGTAAGTATCCTCGCCCTCGGCGGGAAATTGGGGGGGAAACTCTTCGGGATAGTTGTTGGCGATGGGCGCACTTTTAGCGGTCGGGGCAGAGTAGCGAGCCTCATTCTGGTAGTTATAATGAGGGTCGGGATTATAACCGTAGTTGTCACCGGCATCAGCCGAGGACTGCTGACCGACGGGCGGGCGGGGAGTTTCAGTCGCCAACGGCGCTTGATACGAACTGAGATTCGGGCCAGCAGCCGGGGCGGGGCTAGTTGCCAGCGACGTGCCGGAAGAGGGTTGAGTTGGACGGGCCGCTACCGGGCGCGGTTCATTCAAACCAGCCCGATCCGGGACGACATCGCGGGGGCGGGATTTGTGCGGCGTGCCACAGAACGGACAACTGGCCCACTTGAGCTTAATCAGAGAGCCACATTCGGTACACTGCCGACGCAAGCGGGTGCGGCAATTGAAGCAAAAGACATAATCGGGCTGGGTTTTGACCCGACAGGTCGGGCAGATTTCGCGCTCTTCCAGGTCTTGCAGCATATATTCTTCTTGGAGGCTGCGCTCGTAAGCTTGAGCCAAAGTCTCTTTGGGGCGCACCAAAATATAGAGCAGTACACCGGGAATATTGAAAAATAGTACCAGCAGAGTAGCAAAGACCTGGGCCACTATATCGCGGGTGCGAGCCTGAATATCCCGAAAGGTCCAAAAGCAGAGCGTCATCCACAGCACTACCAGAAAAGCCACCAAAAAGGTAGCGATCACCTGAAAGATATTCAGGGCGGTATTTAGAATGGTTTCCAGTTGTTTTTGAAATTCCTGGGTCATGCCCTTTGTTTCTCCCGGTGGTTGTAATTAGGACTTTCACTGGCAAATCGGTGGTAAACTCGGAAAAGTGATATTTGAAAAATTTACTGCGTAAATTTTTCAAATATCACCAAACCCGTTTTGGGGGTTTAGCACGATTGCCTTAACTCAAAAATCGTCCTAAGCGAAAATCCTAATAAATGCTGCTGAGGGCTGAGTAGCTAGAAATTTGGTAAATAGAAGTGGTTGGCTCAAGCCTCAATAAGCTTTAATCAAGTAAATTATTGGTCTGGTTTTCGGTGAAAGCCGCTTCTTCGGACTGCTCTACCCCCGGTTCGCCCCGTTGAATCATCACTTTATAATGGTAACAATCCAAAAAATCTTTTTCGGAAAAGCAAACCGAAGGCGGCGGCATATCGTCCGGGTCGTTATCGCGCTCTCGCGGGATAGCCATGCACAGGCGCACCACCTGTTGCAGCCCGGCTTTATCGGTCATAATCGCTTTAGCGACGAAAGGACAACTCATCCAAAAAGTCCGCTATTCCTCTTGCTAATCCGGCTTCAAGCTGGCAAGCCCAATGCCACTATCGGGACTGGGCAACTTTATCGCAGTTACCTTATTATAAGTACTACAAGCACATAGTATTACAATCGGAGGTATTTGTCTACCGCTACTACAAAAATAGTAGCACCCCCTACTTGCACCTCAACCGGGTTTGGCACATAGATTTCGCCGCCCGGTTCGCTCATAGGAGGCATCGGATTGAGAAAGTGGCTCCGGGTCTTGCAGGTAGCCCGAATAATGTTGATTACTTCTTCAACTTGCTGATCTTCTACCCCCACCAAAAAAGTGGCGTTGGACTCGCGCAAAAAACCGCCACTGGTATTGATTCGAGTCACCCCGAAGCGTTTGGCTACCAACTTATCGGTCAGCGCCCCTGCGTCTTTGCCCTGGACTACCGTTACCACCATCTTCATAAGCACCACCCCAAATGGGAATGTTTATTGTG
Organism: Chloroflexia bacterium; assembly: GCA_038245615.1. Taxonomy (GTDB): domain Bacteria; phylum Chloroflexota; class Chloroflexia; order Chloroheliales; family Chloroheliaceae; genus 54-19. The sequence goes on from JBBRSG010000079.1 coordinate 20,944, forward strand.
GGTAGATTTTGACGCGGCGGAAAGGCTCACGCCCGCGACTCTGGGAAAGCAGATTATAGCGTTCCGCCATCTGATGTTGCAACCGCCGGATAAAAGAATTCTGGGGCGGTAACTCAACCGCCTGACCGCGCTGCATCACCTGATGAATCGCATCTTCGGTTTGGTAGACCGCCCATTTCACCGGGTCGGAGTCCATGTCCATTTCTTGCGACACGGCATCTTCATCTTTTTCAGCCCCCGGCACTTCCTCAATCCCAAAGACTTGAGCCAACAGGCTTTCCATCTGGGCGGCGGTATTGCTCTTCATTATGTAAATCGGAATACCCTCGTTTTCGGCCTGACGCAGCGAAAGCGGCTTTTGCCGATAATAATTTTTGAGGGTCAAGACAATATCCGAGTCGCTGATGTCGCGCACAATATCCGCCGGAACCGACAGATGCTTGACCACGCTCTCCAAACGACCCCGATTGACTCCGTGCGGATAAATCCGTAGGGGTTTAGTGGGGGTAGCCACCGGCTTTTTATCTTTAGGATTTTCCGGGGTACGGCGAGCCGCCACTGCCAAAGCCACTGGTTCAGAAGCGGGCTGAGAGCGCACCGTCGTTGCGACTGCCGCCACCGAGCTTGCAGTTCGCTCAGGGGTCAGCAGGGTCGCCGAGGAGCGGTTGGGGACAGCTATCGCCCCATTACCACTATTGCTATTGCCATTCGTGCCAGTCGCCGCACCGAGGCCAGGGCGGGCCACTAGCGGGCGGCGAGTGCGGTCATAACCACCCGTCCCCAGCGGGGCGGAATTGCGGGAAGCCGAATTATAGCCCCGGTTACGTCCGCCATTTGCCCCATAACCCGCCAGAGGCGGCCCAAAACCGAAAGCCGCCATGCTCAAATCGCCGGGCGGATTGGTCGGGCCGGAACTAATGCTGACATTCTCGGTATCGTTCTCTTCCTCATAGGTCTCGATTTCGCCTTTTTCGTTGCGATAGCGAATTTGGGTGGTATAGGGTTGACCGCGCAAAATGGCATCTACCGTATCGGCGACACTCAAATGTACCGCCACCCGGTCCCGGTCACGGATTTCAACCATCGTATCAAAGGTCGGTGGGGCTTTGCGTTCCAGCACCGATTTTTGAGTGCCACGCCGCCGGGCTTCTTCATCGCCCAGGGTCACGCTCTGAATTCCGCCAATCAGGTCGGAAAGGGTCGGGTTGAGCATCAGGTTTTCCAGCGATACCCCGTGCGCCGTCCCGATAAGCTGTACCCCTCGCTCGTTAATCGTGCGGGCGGCCTCGGCTTCCAGTTGAGTGCCGATTTCATCAATCACAATGACTTCGGGCATGTGGTTTTCGACGGCCTCAATCATCACATTGTGTTGCAAATCGGGGCGAGCGACTTGCATGCGACGGGCGCGACCTATCGCCGGATGGGGAATATCGCCATCTCCGGCGATTTCGTTGCTGGTATCTACAATAATAACCCGCTTGTGCAAATCGTCGGCCAGCACACGGGCGGTTTCACGCAGCAGGGTGGTTTTACCAACGCCGGGTTTACCGACCAGCAAAATGCTCTGCCCGCTTTCTACCAAATCCTGAATAATCCCGATAGTTCCAAAGACGGCCCGCCCAATCCGGCAGGTGAGGCCTACCGGCTTGCTGGCCCGGTTGCGGATAACTGAAATCCGGTGCAGCGTGCGCTCAATACCGGCCCGGTTATCGCTGCCGAAAGTGCCAATATTGGTGATTACATGTTCTATATCGGCTTCGGTGACTTCCTGTTGCCCAAGTAGTTCCTCGCGGCCCCGATAGCGGGCCTCCGGCAACCGTCCCAAATCCATAACCACTTCCAAAAGCTCGGCCCGATTACCCAGATGTTCAAGAGATTGGCGAATGGGGAGCGGCAGGGCCGCCAGAAGCAGTTCCAGGTCATCGGTTACAGCGCGTTCAGGGAGTAGGGCTTCTTCTTCGTCTATCTCGATTGTGTTCCTCATATAGATTTTCACCACGCAATCTATCTTGTCAGTGCGGCCCGACTTTCGGCTAAAGCCAGTTGTGCGAAAGCAGGCTCGACTGCTTTGGTTCAGTACCCAAAATAATTTCTCACTAATGAGATGTGAGATATACGGATTAAAGAGCCGCCGAGTTTATTAGAGTTTCGACAGCATTTTTGGAAAAATATCCGGCGTTCTTCCAGCACACCGGGCAGTAAAATCTCAAAACATGACTGGGCCACGTCGCAAAAATTTGATAAAGCGGACTAAAATATTGGGGCGGGCGACCCGATGGGCCTGCACCAGTTTGCCTTCCCGGACGCGAGCCTTTTGACGCTCAGTGGCCCGGACAAATTGGACGGTATGCTTGACTAGAATGGCCTGCTGCCCGTAGATTGGGGCAAAACCCAACTCTTCCAGCATGGCTTCCTGCTCCATTTGGTATTCCCGTACCAGACAATAAATCTGGGTATCCGGCCCGGCCTTAATGGTCGAAAGTACAAAGCGCAGCAAGTCTGGCAGCAAATCGCGACGGTCATCCAGACTCATTATTCGCAAAAGATAGCGATTGCGGTAATTCAAAATGCGAACATAGGCCACCGCTTTTTCAGCCTCAAGTAATAGCCAACCGCTTTCTTTGGTTGCGCCGGGGATATAGCTTTTGTGAATTTCCCAGATGCGGCTGTTGTACTGCTCCGAGTTTTGGACAAAGGTAGGCGTAGTTGCCACATAAAGCTGCTGGATATTCCAGGCATCGCGGTTACGCTGTTCTTTGGGCTTGAGATTGCTGGAAACTGGTCGCTCTACCGCCTGAGTATAGGGTAGACAGAAAATGTTTTCGTGGGTGTAGGTGTGAAAGCCAGTCTGGGTGAACAGCTCCAGTTGGGGGGCATCATGGGCGATGCGGGCATAAATCCGCAGAATGCCTTTTTCCCCGGCATCCATCACCATATATTCCAGTAACCGCAGCCAACCCTGCTCGATACCTTCCGGCCAACTGCTGATATAGTCCAGGTTATCGGGTTCACTAAGGGCTTCGGTTTCGGCTTCTTCTTGGGTTTCGACTGACTCAGCGGTGAGAGTTGCCCCCTCCGCGTGATGAATTTTGGTTTCACTCGAAAGGCTGACCGCCGCTTCCAGAGGTCTTTCCAAAACCGGAGCTTCAGCCGGTTCGGGCTGGACATCGCCGACGACCCCCAACGACAATATTTCCCATTCCAGCCGACGTTGCCGGGTGCGAGAATGAGCAAAAGCCTGAACCTTGTGGTCTTCCTCATAGATATAAATGGAAGAATTGTGGGTATTGACCGGCAGTTGTTGAGCCAGGGCCGCCGAGAGCAGCAGTTCGGGCATCATCACGGCGAAAGGCAAATTAAGTCCAATATCAGCCTGATGCATCCGGCCCAGGTTCAGAAAATCGGTGAGGTGCAGGGTTCGTATTTGCAAACTAATGTACCACCCTCGATAAAATTGAAGGTTAGAAAAGCAGACTAAGCAAGTTCAAACGATTCCAGCCCGGCTTGTCAGGCTACTTCCGCCGCTCTTCCGCCATCCTTAGAAAAAGCTGGTGAAACCGCGGGTCGCCGGTCAGTTCCGGGTGAAAAGCCGTCGCCAGCAAATTATCTTGACGAGCGGCAACGATAATCGCTGCGACTTGTTCATTCCCATTTAACCCTGAAGCTAAAAGATTCGGTTGAGCTTTATGGGCCGCCTCACCTTCCAGCCTTGAAAGTTCTTCGGCTTTTGGGCCGACTTTTTCGATAAAGGGCGCTCGGATGAAAACCCCTGGAAAAGGTCGTCCGGCGGCGGGGTACGGTTGAGCTGCTTCGGTTGCCAGGTCTAGGTCAAGGGTCGGAATATTCAGGTCAGCCTCAAAACTATCGAGTTGCGAACCAAACCCATTGCGCTTGACCTTGATGTCCATCAGCCCCAACAGAGGTTGGTTTAGCCCACCGATGTCCTGAGCCAAAAGAATCATCCCGGCACAAGTTCCCCAGACCACTTTACCTCGACCCGCCATTGCTTTAATCGGCTCAATCAACCCCCAATTGGTCATCAGCTTACCGATGGCAGTACTTTCGCCGCCGGGAATAATCAAGCCGTCCAAGCCATCCAAATCTTGGGGCAACCGGACTTCGCGGACTTCAGCCCCCAGTTCCCGCAACACTTTTACATGTTCGATAAACGCGCCTTGTAGAGCTAATACCCCAATTTTGAGCGGATTTTTGCTATATTCAGACATACTTTTTCTATATTTTGTAGGGGCGACCCTATGTGGTCGCCCTTGAGCGTCTGGCTAGGTTTTCGAGGGCGACCACATAGGGTCGCCCCTACAGGGATGTGAAGTAAGAGGCTTACCCATCCCGGCTTATATGGCTTTACCAGCCGCGCTCCGCCAGAACCTGTTCTCGCGGAATTTGCGAAATTTCGATACCAACCATTGCTTCGCCCAGATTTTTGGAAACCTCAGCGATAATTTTGGGGTTATTGTAATGGGTCACAGCTTGGACAATCGCTTTGCCGCGCTTGTAGGGGTCGCCGCTCTTAAAGATACCACTCCCTACGAACACCCCTTCGCTACCCAGTTGCATCATCAGGGCGGCATCGGCGGGAGTAGCTATCCCGCCTGCCGCGAAATTGACCACCGGCAATTTGCCGTTTTCGTGGATGTAGACGACCAAATCGTAGGGCGCACCCAACTCTTTGGCGACGGTCATCAGCTCTTCGCGGGGCATTCCCTGAATCCGGCGGATTTCGCCCTGGACGCTGCGTTGGTGGCGCACGGCCTCGACCACATTGCCAGTCCCGGCCTCGCCTTTGGTGCGAATCATAGCCGCACCTTCGCCGATACGCCGCAGAGCTTCGCCCAGATTGCGGCAGCCGCAGACAAAAGGTATCTTGAACTGGTGCTTGTCTATGTGAAACTGGTCATCGGCGGGGGTCAGCACTTCGCTCTCGTCAATATAGTCAATGCCGAGGGCTTCCAATATCTGAGCCTCGACGATATGCCCGATGCGGGCCTTTGCCATGACCGGGATAGATACCGCCTCTTTGATACGAATGATAAGCTCCGGGTCGCTCATGCGGGCTACTCCACCCTGGCGGCGAATATCAGCGGGGACGCGCTCCAAAGCCATCACCGCGACTGCTCCGGCTTCCTCGGCGATGCGGGCTTGCTCGTCGTTGACGACATCCATAATAACGCCGCCCTTGAGCATTTGGGCCAGGCCAGCTTTAGTTTTCCAGGTGGACTTTTCAACCCCATTGGTGGATTTTTCGACTCCATTGCTGGAATTGGTTGATTGTGACATTGTTGTATACTTCCTCCCGTCGGGTTCGACGACCCTTTTAGCTGGGGTAAACGATCCCGAACTATTCTTGGTTAATTCTGTCAACAGTCGGTTGAATAAGCCCACTCAGCTTCTAGCAGCCCGTCCGTAAGGCCAAAGCTGCATTCCTTAACTCACCTTTTTATATTGGCGGTATTTTACTCTTTTTCCACTTAAAGAGCAAGAATTGTGCGGTCAGAGTTCCACTTCTGAATAAGATTATCCCTAAATTATCCCCATCGTGAAGAGGATATAGCGTTCAATTGTGTGTCTTCTGCACCCAAAGAAGTGACATAATCTTCTAGCCCTTCTTCGGCTAAAAGGCGGTCTTCTTCGGCAAATTCGGTATAAAGGTTGGCAAGGTGAGCATAATCAAGCGATTTGAGGGGGCGCAACCGGGTGCGGAATTTTAAGAAAGCGACATAATCAGCCACTTGCTGAAGTTCAGCCTCGTTTAAATTATTGAGGGCCAGAGTAACTTCTTCTTTGATTGAAATCATTTTGATTGACATTTTAGCTATCCTTCCAGCTAAACCAAGTTTAAAACATGGTATATCAGAATTATGGCTGGTGTCAATGTGTCAATGCCAGCCCTAATTTTGTAACCTGCAACGGTCTTGCCCGTATAAAAGAATAACCGGGTCAAGTATAATTAGGATGGCAGGTCTTAGCTAGTAGGGTAGGGCAAATAATAGTACTGGCAAGGATATAACAAAATATGAACCGAGCGATTTTCTTTTTGGGGGCGGGGCTGGTTTGTATCGCAGTAGGCGTTTTTCTTTTAGTGGGTATCCAGAAAAAGCAGCTAGGCCGAGAATTTTTCTATGATTTCGCCACAATCAGCGGGATTGCGATAGATAATAAAGATAATGTCTATATAGCTGATAGCGAAGCCGGGCGGGTGGTGAAATTCGACGCGGGCGGTATTTTTCAACTTGAAATCAGTCCGGCGGGTTTCAAGCCGGTGGCGGTAGCAGTTGCGGCGCAAGGGGCGATTTTTGCGGTAGATAAAGAGGCCAACCGCTTATATAAGTTCGATAGTGCCGGAAGGCTGGCAGGGTCAGTCGGGGGTAAGGGAACTACCAACGGTTTGTTCAATGCCCCAAGTGGGGTCGCGCTGGATAACCAGGGCAATGTATATGTGACCGATACCGATAATAATCAGGTGCAGGTCTTTGACCCTAATGGGCGATTTTTGCGAGCCTGGGGCGCGGAAACCAGCAATTCCAATCAGCTTACCAAACCGGGCGCGATTGCGATTGACCGCCAGAATAATGTCTTTGTTTCCGACCTCACTGACCGGGGAGTTCAGCGTTTTGATACGGCTGGGAAATCGCTGGGCTTTGTCAGCCAATTCACCGAAAAAATCTTCCCAAATGATATTACGACCTCGGCTGGCAAGGTAATAAGCAGCAACGCGGAGCGTAAAATCGGGCCAAGCGCGTCCCTGGCGATTGGCGGACTGGACTATTTATACATCGTGAACCAGCCTCGCAGCGGTTATGACACAAACACCAGCGTTTTAACCAACTATTATGGTGGCTTGTATAAATTCAATCCCGGCGGCGGGCAGTTTGCCAATAGCCAGACCTGCTGCGCCTATTTCAACGCAACTATAGCCGTGCAAGAAGATAACAACTATTATTATCTGGCGGACAATAATACCGTCCAAAGGTATAACTCGTCCGGCATCAGTGTAGACAGCTGGATAGCCCCGGAAGCAGAAGACAACGGCAATGTCGTAATAGCTATCATCTTGTTTGCGGCTACTCCTATTTTGCTGCTAGTAGCCCTGATTAGCTGGCTGACCAATCGCCCGGCTTCGCCCCAAGTTAAAAAGGCTGGAACAGTTTAGAAAAGAGAGTTGTTATGTCGAAATATATAACGCCATTAGTCATCTGCATCGGGGCTTTGGGAGTAGGGATTTTATTCTTGATAATTTCCAACCCAACTCCGACCAGCCGCCAGTATTTTTACGACTTTAATGCCCCGGAAGGGATTGCGGTGGATACCCAAAACAATGTCTATTTAGCCGATACCGGCAACCATCGGGTTATAAAGTTTGACCCGCAAGGCACTTTTTTGCTGCAAATTGGGGCGGCATCAGGAAGCCTGGTCGGGCAGTTTAATCTGCCCAGTGGGGTGGCGGTAAACAAGCAGGGTGAAATTTATGTTGCAGATAGAGGCAATGACCGCATCCAGAAATTCGATAGCAGTGGTCGGGTGATGGGTACAATCGGGAGCTTTGGGACGAAGGATGGGCAATTTTCCAGTCCGAGTGCTATCGCTCTTGACCCGGATGGCAATTTTTATGTAGCCGACAAAGGTAATTCGCGGGTGCAAAAATTCGACCCTAGCGGGCGCATGTTGTTAAAGTGGGGCAACCCTGGAACGAGAGATGGACAGTTTTTTCAGCCGAGTGGTCTGGGGGTGGACTCCAAAAAGAATGTTTATGTGTTGGATGGGACACTTTCTACCACCCGTATCCAGAAATTCGATAGCTCTGGCAATTATCTGGCTCGCTATGGCAACTTTACTAGCGCCTCCGGGCTGGCCTTTGATAGTACCGATTTTGGATACATCGTAGATTATACCGCTAACCGGGTCAGGAAATTCAACGATAAGAACTCGCTCGTCCTTGACTTTACCTGTTGCCGGGACAACGATGCTTATAAGAATTTGGACTCTCGAATTGTAGTAGATGGCAACAAAGATTATTATTTAGGTGATTTTACTTATAGCCAGGTTTTGAAATACAACGCTGCCGGACAGCTAGTGAGTACCTGGGTCTATCCTGAAGTGGACGATTGGAGCGGGATAGCAATAATTTGCTTTGTGGTAGCCGGAATAGCTCTGCTTTTCCTTTTAGGAAAGTGGCAAGCGGCGGTCAAAGAACGCAAACTGCGGGCGCGACAAAGTTCCATCCCTAAAAACCAGAAGCAAAATTAAGGTATAATATCAGCAGGAATTATTTCTGTTCAAACTGAGTTTGAGGGAAGGTTGGCGCTATGGTGGGACGAATTTTTTTGCTGGTGGTTATTCTAGTCAGCCTGGGGGCGGCTGGTTTCTTTCTGATAAGTGCCAGTGCAATAGATGACAATCAGTTCTTTTACGATTTTGACCAGCCCTCGGCGATTGCGATAGATAGCGCGGATAAGGTCTATATAGCCGACACTGGCAACAACCGAATTATGGAATTTGACGGCAATGGGAAATTTGTGGCCCAGTTTGGCTACAACGGCAGTGGGGGCGGTCAGCTATCCAGCCCAACTGGAGTAGCGGTAGACGGGCAGGGCAATGTTTATGTCGCGGATAGTGGCAATAGCCGGGTCGTGAAATTCAACAATTTGGGCAAAGCACTGGGGGCTATCGGCAAATCCGGCAGCGGGGATAGCGAGTTTGGCAAACTGGAAGGGATTGCGCTTGACCCCCAGGGTAATCTTTATGCGATGGATAGCCAAACCGCCCGTATCCAGAAATTTGATTCCAACGGACGCTTTTTGCTAAAGTGGGGTAGCAGCGGGTCGCAGGCCGGTCAGTTTTTAGAACCGGTCTCAATTGCGGTAAGCCCCAACGGTATTGTCCATGTCGGTGATAAGGGCCGCAACGATATTCAGAAATTCGACGCGACTGGCAAAATAGTGGGTAGCTTGAAAAGTGCGGATAAACCCGGTGCGATGGCCTTTGACCGCCAAAATAATCTCTTTGTATCATTCTGGAGCAACCAACATTTTGATAAATATGCCGAAAGCGGGGCGCTTCTGCTGAAACAAGATTGTTGTACTCTTGAAAGCGGTTTAGCAGGTGAGACTGGCCTGACCGTTGACTCAACCGGCTATATCTATCTGGTCGAAAAAGATAGCGCCAGGGTGGTCAAACGGGCCGGTAATAATAATGTGGTCGCAACCTGGGAATATCAGTCAAAGGATGATTTGGTTTTTATCAGCATCGTGGCCTTTTGTGTAGCCGGGGTCAGCGCCCTGATTTTGCTGATTAGCTGGCTATCGAGCCGCAACCAGAAAAAACGACCAGCGGTGGTCCGGCAGTACAACTATTCGGCAACCTCATATCCACCTGGGGTGAACCAACCTAATCCCGGTTATCCGCCGATACCGGGTGCAAACCAGCCCAATCCCGGCTATCCGCCTATGCCCGCTCAAAATCAACCTAATCCCGGCTATCCAGTCTATCCACCGCTCGCTCCAAATTACCCGCCGCCGGGGAGTTACCAGCAATTCCCACCTGACCAGACTAATTACAATCTGCCTTATTATGGCAAACCGGGCGACCCTCCGCCTTATGGTTTTCCGCCTGCCGAGGAGAAAAAAGATGACCAACCCCGTGACCGGCAATCCTGAGTTTTTTAAGCAGCCCCA
>JBBRSG010000080.1:0-29813 GCA_038245615.1 Chloroflexia bacterium
GAAGTAAACTACGCTCGCTCCTTCGCACACTTGCCGGGCGCTATTGAGGTCGGTCACATCGCCTTTGACTACTTGCACGCCTTCAATAACTTCAGCTTTGCCGCTACGATTGACCATGCGGACGGCTTTATCCTGCTTGACCAGTTGGCGCATGACGGCTTTGCCCAGTGGCCCGGTTCCCAAAATCACATGTAATTCGCTCATTGTCTTATCCTTTCTTGTTATCTGTTCGATTTGCTCGATTTGTTCTTTATGGCCCTGAAAATGGGCGCATAAAACTAAAGGTCTATAACCTGCTAATCCTAAAATTTATCCTGGCACTACAAGAGAATTAAGCTTGGGCCTTCGGTTGCTTTAAAAGCTGCCCTAGAACTAACCCGGTGAGAAGTTGGAAGGTCAATGCGCCAGTAGCGCCAAATACTGAAAAATCGGCGGATAAATTAACCCCGGCAGCCCGTGTCACCACCCAACCGGCGGTCCAGGCCAGGCTAACAGCTGGTATCCAGAAAGCCGATTTTGGCAAAGCCTGGCGCAGTACGGCCCATTGAGCCAGACCGATTGAAAGGCCGGTGATAGCGCCCCGTATCAGGAGTTCGTTACCCTGGGTATTCGTACCCAGTAACCCGACACTTAGGGCCAGACCTGCGCCCATACCGAGGCTGGTACTTGCGATCCAAAGCGGCGAGAGGGGTAAACGTGACCGCAATACTAACCATTGGGTTAAACCAATAACTGCACCACTGGCTAGGCCACCGATGGCAGCTGCCGGGGCCGAGGCTATGTTACCGACCAGTGGGATTGCCGCCAGTCCCGCCAGGGGGAAACCGACAAAAGCTGCGGCCCATTTAGCCCAAAAACCCCAATTAATCTGCTGGTTTATTTCACGAATGCTTGTCATTTTAATATCTCCAATTATTTTGATTAAACTTGTCTAAAAAAAGGTACAAAAATCCCAGGGGGTTAATCCCCACTTTTCTACTAAATTCCAGTAATTTGAAAAGGCTGGTGCTTTTAGACCACTATTGCGGAATTGACCAGTCCAACCCCAACCGACTGAGAAAAGCTTCCATATCCAGCCGGAAAAGGTCGCCCGGTACGGCGCTAAAGGCGTGCAGATGTCCGTAAAGTTCCAGTGAAATCAAGCCCTGCATCAAGCCCCAGGCCGTCATTACCAGGCGCATTACCGGCGGATGCACCTCGAAGCCGCTTACCTTGCTCCAGTTCTGGTAGACTTGTACCAGTGAAGGCGGCAAATCGGTAAATTCGGGTGGCAACTTTAGTTGTCCTGCCTTCCATGCCTCCTGCATAATCGCCCCCAGCGGGGCCAGGGCTTGGCGGGCGGCCTGGATGCTATCCTCTTCCGGGGCATGGTAGCCGGGGATGGGGGTACCAAAAATCAGCGAATATTCAGCCCGATGCTTGATGGCCCATTCCCGCGCCGCCAGCCCGATTGCCAATAACCGATTGCCGTATTCATCTGCCGGATAACGCTGATTTGCCACGTTCAAAGCCGCCCCAAATGAGTAGTAAGCATCTATAATCAGGGCCGTCACCAGGTCATCTCGGTTTTTGTAGTAATTGTACAGGGCCGGGGCGGTCATCCCCATACGACTGGCAATTCCTCGAAGCGACAGATTGGCGGCACCTTCCACCGCCATCTGTTCCAGGGCTACCGACTTGATTTCCTCAAGGGTAGCGCCTCGTACTTTCTCACGGCGGTCTTTTACTTCTGCTCCTTTAACCATTACCATTGTATACCTTTCTTGACAGCGTTTAATTTGATTAACGCTGTTAATATAACTTACCATAGTAAATAAACCCTGTCAAGGGGTTTTGGGAACGAGTTTTAGAATTGGGGAATGAGGGAATAGTTTTGAGGTTTGAGGTTTGAATTATGGGGTCGGGGGTAGGGAATTTTACAGGGATAGACCGGATGAGCAGGATAATTTATTTAGGACGCAAGACGGAAGACAGAAGGCGGAAGACGGAAAACTTGGCTACTTGTGGCAGTTTAATTCAAAACTCAAAACTAGCCTCCTGACCACTGACCATTGGTCACTGCCCCAAATAGCGTAGCGCGGCGAAAACCTGTTCCTCGATGCTCAGGGTTTGGTCGGTGGGGAGAGAGGCGAGGGCGGACTGGATTTCGGGGGTGGTGTAACCTAAATTACTGAGGGCTTCGATGACTTGCATCCGCTCGACAGCCCCGGCGGGGTTCTTTGCGCCGGGTAGGGTTCCGGCCAGGGCTGCGCTTCGGGCCGGGCTACTGACCTCAACTAATTTACCTTTGAGTTCGAGAATAATCCGGCTGGCGGTTTTCGCTCCAATTCCCGGCACTTTCTTGAGGAAATCCACATCACCCTGGGCGATTGCCAATTGAATCGTTTCGCTGCTACCAAAGCTCAAGACATTCAGGGCGGCGCGTGGCCCAATTCCGGCAATTCCCATCAGCATTTCAAACAGGCTTAGTTGGGCTTGGTCTTTGAAGCCGTAGAGCGCCAGTTGGTCTTCTCGGACATAAAGATGAGTGTGCAGCCGAATTTCGCTACCGATGTCGCCCAGTTCGTTCAAAAGGGCGCTCGGCACAAAAAGCCGCAAGCTCACGCCGCCCACCTCGATTATCACATTGTCCGCGCCCATGCTTTCGAGACGACCTCGCACCGCCGCAATCAACCTTGCACCTCGTTCAGCCCCAACAGGCGGGCAGCGTTGCGGCCTAGCACCAATTCCAGTTCGGCGGCGGACAAACCACCCTCCGCGGCAACCCGACCCATGAGCCGACCCGGTTTCAAAAGCGGATAATCGCTGGCAAACAAAATTTTATCCGGCCCGCAAATATCAGCGACGGCCCGAAAGATTTTGAAATCATAGAGATAAGAGGTTGCAGCGGTATCATAAAAAACGTTTTGCAAGGCGGCTTTCACCTCCGGCATCAGCTCGTAAAACGGCAATCCCCCGCCCCAGTGGGCCGCGATTATTTTCAGGTTCGGGAAATTGTGGGCCAGCCCCATAATTTGTTGAGGCCAGGTTTGGCCCTTGCCAGGATAGCTATGCCCGACTGGTTCGCTACTGTGCAACATGAGGGGGCGGTCTTGGGCCTCTAAAATTTCGGCTAAGGGGGCAATAATGGCGGCATCCGCCGGGTTGAAAGCCTGTCCATCCGGCAGAAGCTCGCCCAGCCCGGACAGTCCGGCGGCAAAGCACCGCTCGGCCTCGTAGACCGCTTTTAGCCCATCGTGGGGCTGGACTGCCGCCAGCCCAACTAGGCGATTGGGGAAACGCTGTACCGCCTCAATCAAATAGTCATTGGAAGCCGCGCATAATCCGCCATCGGCGAAGGCGAAGCCGGTGACAACCGCCCGTTCAATGCCCGCCGTATCGAGGGCTTCCAGCAGGCTTTCCACCGGGACGATTTTAGCTTTGGGATGGTTATAGCACTGGTCGAACCAGCTATCGCGGGCGCAATAAGCGGCTTTGGCGTTAGCGATTTCGGGAGACATAATGTGGGTGTGGGCATCGAGCATCATAGCGAGGCGCTCAACTTTACTTGAGAACCTGGGCCAGCCGTTCAAAACTGTGGAGCATGGCGGGCAGTTCTTCCGGTTCGAGGTGGCTCAAGACTGCCAGAATACTATCCTCGGCCTGAATGTGATAGTGCCGCAGCATCGCCATGCCGTCTTCGGTGATATGGACATATACCAGGCGATGGTCGTCCTGACTGGCAACCCGCTCGACCAATCGAGGGCGACGCGACTCGTCACTCGCGCCGGGGTCAGTGGAGCGCCGCCGACCTTCCAGCCCGTCAATAATCCGCGACATGGTAGGCCGACTGACCTTGAGCATATCGGCTAACTCACTTATCAGCCGTTTGCGCTCTGCCAGAATTTTCAGAACACTATACTGCTGCACCGTAATCGGTAGACCTTCGCCCTCGCGGTCACGGTTGACAATCTGGCGCAATTGCGGCAATACCGTCAACAAAGCTTGAGAGCAACGCCGTTCCAGCCCTGACGGGGCATAATCCGGGATAGCGTGGGCGGCAGTTGGTTCGGCTACCGCCAGTTTTTCGATATTGGGTCTGTTGGTTTTCGTCCCCAGAGTCATAGACTTGCTTGCCTATCTTCAGTTTTCTTTTGGCAGGAGTTTCGCTTGAAAAACTGGCGAAAGTTAGCTCAGGGCAACCAGGTGTCACATCAGGCTCATCCGCGAAAATCCTGTTTAGGTTAAAAGCCAAACCTGAATTCATTGAGTGGATTTCCACCCTGCTTTGGCAAAGAGGCGTATAATATTGTTGGGTGAGGCTCAATATAGCTTTGAGGGCTAGACCTTGTCAATTCACATCGCACTTTGCGAACCTGATTTTAACCTGGAGGGCCATCACTATTCGCTGCCCCGAAAGCCACAGCTTTCTCGATACTGATTCGCTCTCAAGTGTAGTATAATAAAGTATATCAACTTTTGTATTTTCATTGGTCTTGGATTGGTTTGGAAGGAAACTAAAGTATGCCTGAACGAGTGGAAATAACTCCCGAAGGAAAAGTAACTCTGGAAGCCGAGCTACAAAACTTGCTAGAAGTGGAAGAGCCGGAAACCTTATCCCAGATGGCGGCCGCCGCCTCACAGGGCGATTTGCGGGAGAATTTCGCCTATCACGATGCCCGCCGCGAACTAGGTATGATTCGAGGCCGCATCGCCGAGTTGCGCCAGAACCTGAATTATGCCGTCGTAGTCGAACCGCAGCGCACCGATGGCCGCGCCCGGCTTGGCACCCTGGTAGTGGTCAGGGAAGATGGCACCGACGATGAGGAAGAATATACCCTGGTGAGTGCCGCCGAGTCGGGCAAAGGCCGCAAGGATGGCAAAGCGGTGCTTTCGGTAGCTGCGCCAATGGGGGCGGCTCTGGTCGGTAAAAAAGCCGGGGATAAAGTTACGATTAATACTCCAACCGGGCATAGCCTGACTTTTGTGCTGGTTTCGGTCAAGTAGTTGGGGTGTAGACCCTGTAGGCCCTCATCACTATATTATTTTAGGGTGGCTATGGCCGATAAGAATTTTCTGCAAAAACCCTTCGCCCGTAACCGGCGGGGTTTTTTTGCGTTGTTATTATGATTAAATTCATTTTAACCAGACATTAAAATAGTATTTAAATTTGCGCGGCTCAAGCTAAAACTATTGCCTTTGCGAGAAAATCTGGATATACTAAATCACAAAATACACTAATGCATCGGGAAGTGCAATGTCACCACTAACTATGGGTATTTGGGAAAATTAAGGGGCAAAATGACAACATCTATGTTACCTGGGGACACTAAAGATGGCTCAGTCCCCCCCGCTACTAAACCTTTCGATCAAAAAATTCTGGTAGTTGATGACGATAAAGACTTACTGATGATGACCACGTTTTACTTAAAGCGGAGCGGTTATCAGGTTATTCAGGCTGGCGATGGTTTGGAGGCTCTGGAAAAGGCCGCCCAGGAAAAACCGGCGATTATTTTGCTGGATTGGATGATGCCCGGCATGACCGGAGTAGAGACTTGCCGCCTCTTGCGGCAGGCCCATCCTCGCGTCTTTATCATTCTGCTGACGGCGATGAGCCAGCAGGAAAATCGGATTGCCGGACTGGAAGCTGGGGCCGACGAATATCTGACCAAGCCTTTTAATCTCAAAGAGTTGAACCTGCGTATCGAGGGAGTCTTCCGCCGTTACTTTAGCGCCCCGCCCGAAATTGCGCCGGAGATAGTTACCCCGCCGGAAGTTGCCCCGCCGGAAGTTGCCTCGGACCTGCCAAAGCCCTCTACGGGACAAATTCGGGCCGAAAACCGGGCGACGGCCAGTTATATAACTTTAGCCGAGCAGACCGCCCGCGAGGGTAATAAAGAGCAGGCCCGCGAACTTTTTGTTCGGGTGCTAAAGCTCGACCCCGGTAATACCACCGCCCTTTTCTGGCTGGCTTCCGAGGCGGACGACCCTCAGCAGGCTCTGGTTTATCTTGAAAAGCTGGCTGAAATCGAACCTGATAACCAGGAAGTTGGCGAACTGCTGAAAACGGCTCGCCAGCATTGTCAGGAGCTAAACCAGCTTATTTCGGGTTCGGATTTTCTGTCTTACTGGGATAATGCCGAGCAGAGCATCAAAGACCGCTTGCAAAAAGGGATAGACCGCCGTACTTCGGCTATCGTAAATATCGGGCAGTTGCTAATTACTGAGGGCTTTATCACCCCAGAACAACTGGATACGGCTTTGGCTTTGCAGCAAATGTTCAAGCGCCTGGGTGAAACCCGCCGCATCGGTGAAATCTTGCTGGAATATGGCTATCTCTCCAAAGAGCAGCTAAATGCGGCCCTCTCGGAGCAACATTCTGATTTCTACAGTCAGTTTTACTAATGGGGACGGGGGTCAGGGGACGGGGGCCGGGGAAAATTCAGGACTGAGGACTGAGGACTGAGGTTTGCAAGACGGAAGGCGGAAAAACCCGGCGGTGATGGCAGTTTAATTCAAAACTCAAAACTCAAAACTATCCTGTAAATCCTGTCTATCCCTGTTAAATTGCATTTTCACAGGAAGTAGTACAGCACTCGGTCAAGCCAGAATAAGAGGGTGTTGAGGAACTGAAAGAGGAAAAGGGCCGTCACTGCCATAATCCCGGCCCAGCCCCGACCCCACAACCGGGCCAGGAAACCCCCCGCCAGAACTGCTACCGCTGGAACAAGATATAGCTGATAACGGGTCGGCAACCCTTGTAAAGCCTCCGCCAGAGCGAAGACCGCGCATGTGCCGAGCAAGGCCAGTAGCAACCCGCCCACCGGGGTTAGTTGCCACCACCGACGGCGGTCAGCAATAATCTGCGCCCCCACCCAGACTGCCCCCCCGCCGACAGCCGCAAGTATCACTAGCAAGCCAAAGTCCTCGCGGCTGTTGCGATAAATATTGGTCGCGGCATTGAGCAGATTAAAGGCCGACGACGTTTTATTGCCCGCCCCGCCAAACTGGGCGGTGAGTAGCCCGGTGAAGTTGTAGTAATACAGCCCGAAAGCTATCCCCAATCCGAGCAGCCAAATGCCCAGCAAATATAGCCCGGTGCGCCAACCCTGCCGCCCTCCCAGCACAGTGATACTGACGGCAAAGGCCAGTATAAAGCCGTTAGCAAACAGAAATGTACCATAATGCGCCAAAAAGACCAGAACGAGGGCTGCTACTGGCAAAAAATACCGCCCAATAGTCATAGGTTTGGCCCTGGTTTTATCGCTCGATAGCTCATTTGCCAGAGGCCGCGCCTGTAAAACCCCGGTCAGGATTGCCAAAAAGAGCAGAAAAGCCCAGGTTCCAAACAGGTTGGTATGATTGCCCTGTGAGAAAATATAATAGGGATAGCGGCTGATGGCATATAAGGCGGCGGCAATCAGTCCGGCCTGACGGCTGGCGCGGGTTGTTTTGCCCGGCGCTAGACTTTGCCAGAAATGAGCCGCGATATAATAGACCAGTAACCCGCCCGAAGCCGCCAGCAGCGAATTTGCCAGTATAATCAGTTCGCCAATCGGCTTATCATCCATGCCACTAAAAATAGTGAAGGGCAGCAGCAGAAAATACAGGGCCGGAGGATAGGGGGCGGGCCGTCCGTCCGGCAATTCGTGGGTAAAGACGGCCTGACCGCCCGCGACCCGTTGCACATCGTGGATACCGAGGCCCAGGTCGCTGGAAATAAATTGAGGGTGGATTTGGGCAAAATAAAGCAGGCTGAATTGCAGCAAAAAAAGGGTCGCCAGCCAGCCGCCCTCGCGCCGGGTCGCGGCTACTCCCAGGCGGCTTAATAGCGGCGGTACGCCCCGGCTGATTAGGACGGCAGCGACTTCTAAAAAAATCAGACTGGCAATCAGGTCGCGCTCCAAAAGCACCGTCAGGCTCAAGCGGTCAGTACTCAGCCAATAAACCAGCCCAGCAATTGCCAACCCGCCCGCTCCCAGCGCCAAGAACGACGGCAATCCGAGCGTCAGGAAAATCAGCCCGGCTAAGACTGCTATAAAAACCAGCAGCCAGAAAGCCCGGTCTGGCGCACGCCCCGCCCCGCCATTCGCAACGGGCGCGGGTTCGACCCTCAGCCAATCGAAGGCTAACCCTAACTCGCGCTTGTCGCCCGGCGCTTTAAAAATGGCAGTCTTGAATTTAAGCTGCAAATTGCCGGTTGGGAAAACCTCGGCGGGAACTTTAAAGCTCTGCTCGGTCCAACCCTGCCCGGCCTTGATTGAAGCTATCCCAACCGGGTTGTTATTGGCAAAAACTTCCAGACCCGGATTGGGGTTGATGACCGGGTTAAAGCGCACCGTCACACTCAGAGGTTGCGAGCCGAGGCCGGGCAAATTAATTTCGCTTTCGCCAACCGACCAGCGCCAGCTAGTGCCGTCCCACTTTTTGGTCGGGTCGAGCCGGTCTTTTTCGGACGGCTCCCGGTCATTGAAATCGGCGACAAAAGGCCGGTCTAGCCGCTCCCCCAGGTCAATTCGATACGAGGGGCGGATTTGCCAGGCCAAATTAAAGGCTACTAACGCCAGGCTGAATAAGGCCAGTAGCACTCCCGCCCGGATTATAAGGACTGAGGACTGAGGGCTGAGGACTGAGGGGTTTTTTCCAGCCGGATATTTATTTGGGGCTTGCTCGGTTTTAATCATTGACCTTATTTTACCTTACGGCCCGTGATAGAGATATATCATGCGGTCAAAAAAGAGCGCCAGGGTACTTATCCCAAAGAAGGCCAGCAAAGCACAAGTCAAGAAGGCGGCGGCCCAACCTCGCCCGATTTCCGCCTGTCTTCGCCACAATCCGCCCAGAAATACCCCCGATCCAACCGCAATATACGGCAGCATAAACAGGCTGTAGCGCACATACAAACTCAACAACAACCCAACGATGGCAAAAAGCACCCCGGTGATAGCCCAGGCCAGTCCGAACCAGCCGAGGACGGAAGTCGGAGGGAAAAGGACTGAGGACTGAGGACTGAGGACTGAGTGCTTTTTTGGTCTTCCGTCTTCCGTCTTCCGTCTTCTGCTACTGACCACTGACCACTGACCACTGACCACTGCTCCCCCGAAGAGCAATATCGGGAAGAAGTAGTAATAAATTCGGGCCTCGCGCCAGAAGCCGAGTGCGCCTTCGTAGAGCATTTCGGGGACACTTTGAATGCCTTCTTTAATGACAAACGGCAGACGGGGGTCAGCCACCGAGCCGCCAGTGCGGAAGCCTTTCGGTTTGTTGGGGTTGGCAGTTGCCCCGCTCAGGGCTTGCGGAATCATTTCCTGCACCGTGACCCAATGATAGGATGCAAAGGCCAGAATTATCGCCAGACCGTAGGCCATCAAAAAATATTTAGCCTGTTTACGGCTGGTGGGTCGGATAAATAGCAGCCCTCCGGCTAACCCGAAAACCACCCCGGACAACAGCACTTCGCCGGGATGGACGATGAATGAGGCCAGGAGGGTAGCAGTCAGAATAGCGAAATAGCCCGGCTTACGAAGCTGTTCCCACTTCACCACCGCGATACACAGCGCGACGGTTATCAGCCATTCGCCAAACAAATTAGCCGCCTGTCCCCAGGCCAGGGATAGGGTATTGACTGGCAAAGCCGCTATCAAAAAAGCCGCAATTATCGCCGAGCGTCCGTCGCCGATGGTTTTCTTGACCAGATAAAACAGGAGCAAAATCCGGCTACTTTCGAGGGTCGCCATCCAGACCAGAATTAGCAGTTTGCGGTCAGGAATTAGCCACTGAAACAGGCCCATCATCAGGTAAGTGGCGTGAGGGTAATAGGTCAGTCGTCCGCCCCATTCCGCCGACTCGATTTTGTCCCACCATAGGCCGCTATCCCACAGCGCCCGAAAGCGGTTGAGATGAAACCCCAGGTCTATCACCGGCGCACCGCCCGACGGGTTGTTGAGGGCCTGGGGATGGAGCAACCCCGCCAGTCGCAAGGCCAGGGCCAGCCCGAAGATAGCCAAAACCCAACTCTGCTCAAACCCGGCAGTCCAGACCTTCCGCATGAAAATAGCGGCAATGATTACCATCAGCAAGGCCCACCCGAAAGCAAAGGCCAGTTCAGGACTATAGAGGGTCAGCCAGATACGGGATGGGGTCGCAATGATATAGACCGGGATAGCCCCCAAAATTGCCGCCGCGCCCGCCGCTTTCCAGGTAGCCAACCCCGCCCCGGCGATTATCAGATAGGCCAGCATGATAGTCCCCAATAGCCAACCCAGATGGGTCAGGGGAGGCGCAACCGGGCCACCGCCGACGGCTTCCAGCCGGGCCGAAAAAAGGGCAAACCCTAGCTCTCGCGGGTCGCTGCTGCCCTTGAGGACCTCTTTGGGTCGGAAGCTTTCCATTTGCAGCCCCAGCCTTAACCCGCCATCCTTGTACGAAATCGCCGAGGCTGGTATCTCGAAAGTATAGGTTTTGACCCCCGGCTCTAGCACTCCTTCGGCGATTTTCTGGGTGTTGGCGTAGAGCGTATATTTTTTATTGGGATTGAGGTCGGCAAAAAGATTGAACTGAACTCGATAGGCCCGCCGCCCGACTCCTGGAAAATCGAGCGAACCTTCACCCTTTGACCAGCGAAACCATTCGCCTTGATTGCCCTTTGGCACGGTATTTTCCAGGCTATTGAAGTTGCGAAAAAAAGGTTGGTCGAGGCTCAACGGCCCGCCCGAATCAAGGGTATAACTAAAAGGTGTTTGCCACGCCAGCCCTAAAGCCAGCAGCCCGACCAGTAATAAAACGAAAGGCGCAGGCGTAGCCAAAACCCGCCGCCACGACTGGAAGGGGTCGGGGGTCGGGGGACGAGGGTCGAGGGGGTAATTTTGGGTTTTGAGTTTTGAGTTTTGAGTTTTGAGTTCCATCTAAAATCTAAAATCTGAAATCTGAAAGCTCCCGACCTTGTAGTTTTCTGACCACTACTCACTGACCACTTTCAATCGTAAATCGTAAATACCTCAGTCCTCAGTCCTGAATTTCCCCTGACCCCCGACCCCCGACTCCTATCTAGGCGGCAGCACCAGAAAGGCCAGGCTGGTCGGGTAGCCTTTGAAGCCTCCGGCCCGGCGGTTTTCGAGGCGGTTTTTGTCGCCCTGCGCCCAGGTCGTGAAGTCGTATAGCCGGGCCGAGCCAACCAGTTTTGACCCGGCGAACAGGTTCAGGGTCGCCCGGAAATCGCCATAGTTGCCGTACTTCGTCAAGTCGAGGTCTTTCGGGTCAGGCGGAAAGTTCGGGACATCTTGCGCATTCAGCCGGGTTGTCATCAGCTTGCGGGTCAAGTTCAGCCGCCATTCGAGGGTATTATTATTGCCCGCGTCCAACGGCAGCGACCAATAGCCATAGTGTCCGTTGGGGTGCGACCCCCAGGGCGAATTATAAATATCCAGGGTGGCGCTGTAGCCTTTGACCTCGCCCGGTATGACCACTTGCATCTGCGCTAATCCCGCCCCGTCCTTTTCGTCAAAGTTGGCGCTGGCAGATAGCAGTACCACGTCCGGGCGCAATTCCGGCCCGGCCTTGACGGGCGAGCCGCGCCACAGTTCGGCCCAGACCAGCGAGAAAGTTCCGCCTTTAAGGGTCAGGCCCGCCCCTAACGGTAGGCGATATACCGACAGGCCCGGCGCTAACTCAAGGGTCTGGGTCTGAGCGTTTACTATCTCGATGTTCAGCTTTTGGGGCTGCAAGACCGCCAGACCCAGGGTCAGGTAGCGCGGTTCGCTGCCAGCCTGACCCGATGGGCCGTCAAAGCGCAGCTTGTTGCTATCCGGCCCGATACTCAGCGGTTTCGAGCGGTTGAGCGCCCCGATATTATCTTGACGGCTGAAATCGTAGCGGGCCACTAAATCGGGACTTTTTTTATAAAAGGCCAGCAGCGGATTGCTATAGATTTTATCGTCAGGCCGGAAGCCGTACAAGGTTGGGTCTTCCCCGCTTGCCAGGGCCAGAAAATCGGCGGGTTTGCCCTCCGGTAAGGGTGGCAGAGGTCGTGCGCCTATCGAAATCGTCCCGAAAAGGTTTTCGCGTCCGATTAAGCCCTGCCGCTGCAAAAAACTGGCGGTCAGTTCCAAAAGCTGGCCCTGGTTGCGGCGGTATTCTACAAAGTATACCGCGCTATCCGGCCCTAAACCGGCCTCCTTGAGCCGCGATAGCCAGCCGTCGGCCTTGAGTTCATAGACGATGGTGCTACCAAAGCGAGCGGCTTCGGTAGCGTTGGCCTGTTCCAACCCGGCTTTGAGCTTGCTCCACTGCGGCCTGACTGAGTCTTCCTCAGTATCTATCACGATATAGCGCACTTCCAGCCCTTGTAGTAGCGCGATAATCCGGGGCGAAAAACCCTCGCGGGCCACGCTCTGCTTGAGCGCGTCATAGGCCGGGGGCATAAAGCCGCTAAAGCCGTTCAGGATGGGCCGCCAACTCCCACGAGTCCAGTATTGGATAAACAGATTGCTGCTATCGCTACCACTCAAGGGTAAATGCAAGGCCGGGGCGGGATGCTCGTTCAGCCACTGCTCGACGGCGGGAGCTTCCCGCCGCAGGGCATCGCTCTCCTGAAACCCGATTTCAGTCCAGTATTCGCCGCTTAATATGGCAATCAGACCGCAGGTCAGCAGCCCGACTTGCCAGCCTTTTTGCAGCCGCCAGCGCGATTGTGTTAGCCAAGCGACGGTATAAGCCGCCAACGCCGCCACCGCCAGCGCTACCACGTAGATAAAGCGCACCGGCACTCGGATTGCCCCAAAGCCGGGGACGTAATTGTACAATAAAGCATAGGGCAACGGGATAGCCCCGAACCGTCCGCTTTGCCAGACCGGGCCAAAGGTAAAGCTGACCGCCAGCCCGCCCAATAGCAGATAAAACAGGTTGTCCGGGTCGCGCTGGCGGCGGAAGGCCAGTATCCCGCCGATTAGCCCTAAAATCATCGCGGTCAGGCCCAGATAAAGGCCGCGCTCGCCGCCCGCACTGCCCTGCCACCAGCCTTGCTGGAAAATAGGCCGATAGAGGGCTTTGTTCAAAATGTTAGTCTGCGGCACATCCAGGTAATAGAACGGCTGGGCCGAAAAGCTCTGTACCTCGGCTACGCTGCGTTCAAACCCCAAATCCTGCTGCACCGCCAGATAAGGCCAGTAAAACGGCAAGACGATTAAAACTACCGCTATCAGGATAATGCTTAACCATAACGATTTGTTGAGGACTGAGGACTGAGGACTGAGGACTGAGGACTGAGGTTTGGGGCGGTGTTGTTTAATCGAAAATCGAAAATCGAAAATCGTAAATTTCCCTTGACCCCTGACAGCTAGTCCGCGTATAGAGTGGTATATCAGATATAGCCCGACGGTCACTGCCAGAAATAAGCCCAGATAGGTGCTGCATAATAGTTGCAGCACGAAAAACAGGCCGAACAAGAAAAGGTTGCGGAGGGCCAGAGGTCGGGAGTCAGTGGTCGGGGGAAAGGCCGGGTCGTCTTCCGCCTTCCGTCCTCTGACCCCTGACCCCTGACCTCCATCCCCCGATTTTCGATTTTCGATCCCCAACCCCCGCCGAAGGAAAAGCAGGCATAACGGCATCCATTGGGCGGTCAGGAGGTGCAGATGCGAGAATTGTCCGAAGCGATGCGGGAAGAAGGCGAAGATTATCCCGGCGATAAGCCCGGCGGGACGACTGCCGGTCAATTCTTTGCCTAGCAAGTACATGCCCCAGCCGCACAGGATAAACGAGCCAAGCAAGAGCAAATTATAGGCCAGCACCGGGTTGTCGGTCAGCCAGATGACCGGCGCGACCAAGAGAGCTTGGCCCGCCAGGGTTTCGCTAAACGCCAGACTATTGGCATACGGGTAAAAAGCATTGGCATCGGCGAAATGCAGTGGATTGCTCAAAAGGGCGTGGGCATCCCAATCCAGCGTCCAGGTTTGCAGCAGGGCATCGCCCCAACTTTCCAGAACATAGCCCATGTTGGGGGTCAAAGGCCAGGTCATGGCGATGGTCAGGGCCACGAAAAATAGCAGGGCCATGCCATCCAGTTGCCAGCCCTTGAAAGAGCGCGAACCAGCTATTAGCTTATCTTGTTCCAGCCTGTCCGCCGTAATTTTCAAATCGAAGGCCTTTAATCGAGCAATCCTGAGCCAACGGGTTTCGATGCCGTCCCGTCCGGGTATGATACAGCTATCCCGAAGCGGGTGCAAGCCCGCCTTGAACCCCGGACTAGCAATTCGCTACCGCATTGACAGAAGCGTCCGATTTGGGTTAATATTATCCAACGGAACGGCGTTCTATCTAATGGAACGAACTGGTCAAACCAACTCGGTGTAGCAAATTAAATGGTCGGGAATGGGCGCACCGCCTTGCTGGTGCTGGATATGCAGGTGGATTTTTGCCACCCCGAAGGAGCTTATGCCCGCAACGGTCTCAGCAGCCCGGCCCTGGCGGAGCTAGTTCCCCGCATCGCCAGCGTAATCCGCCAAGCCCGCCAAGACCCCGCTGCCCGAATTATCGCCAGCCAATTCACCGTCTTGACCGACGGCAAAGACGGCCCGCCGATTGGTCTGGGACACCTGACCGGCTTGCGCCCTTTCCTTATGAATGAAGGTTTTCGGCTGGGCGAACCGGGCCGCGAGGTTGTGCCAGAACTGCGCGACTACGATTACAGTCTGCTCAAAACCCGCTATTCGGCCTTTTATGGTACACCTTTAGAGCCGATTTTGCTGGCGTTAGGAGTGTCGCGCCTGATATTTACCGGGATTGCCACTAATGGGGCAGTCGAGGCTACTTTGCGCGATGCCGCCATGCGCGATTATGAGTGTATAGTGCTAGCAGATTGTTGTGCCAGCTTCAAGCCGGAACAGCATCAGGCTTCCCTAATGAATATGGTTTCCTTAGCCACAATAACCGACTTGGCGAGTTTTGAATTTTGAGTTTTGAGTTAAAATGCCGCCCAATAGCCGGACTTGCTCATTACCATTGATAGAATTTCAGATTTCAGATTTCAGATTTCAGATTTCAGATTTCAGATGGAACTCAGCACCCAGGACTTACAAAAATGTCACAGCAGACCCTTTCCCACAAAATATTGGCACGAGCGGCAGGTAAAACCAGCGTCACACCGGGCGAAATTATCTGGGCTAAAGTTGGGCTGGCAATGATGACCGATAGTAGCGGCCCACGCCGGATTCAGGCCAATCATATTCGCCTCAAAGAGCGGATTTGGGACAAAGATAAAGTCGTGGTAATATCCGACCACTTTGTTCCGGCTCACAACGAAGGCGAAGCCCTGATTCAGCGCATCACCCGCCAATGGGTCGAAAAACACGGCATCCAGAAATATCATTATGGCGAAGGCATTTGCCACATTATCCCGGTGGAGCGGGGCTATATTCGGCCCGGTACGGTCATGGTCGGGGCGGACAGTCACACGCCGACTGGCGGAGCGTTAGGCGCTTTTGCGGTTGGAGTCGGCAGCACCGAAATTCTGGGGGTCATTGTGACCGGCGAAATCTGGCTGAAAGTGCCACGTACTATTCGGGTCTGGTGGGACGGGAAACTAAACCCGGCAGTAATGGCAAAAGATATGATGCTGCGGCTTATCGGCGAAATCGGCGATGATGGGGCAAGCTATCAGGCCGTCGAGTATAGCGGGCCGGGGGTCAAGGCTCTTTCGCTGGACGAGCGGTTGGTGCTATCGAATATGACCACCGAATTGGGAGGCGAAGCCGGGATTATCGAGCCGGATGAACTGGTACTGGAACACCTGCGAGCGCAAGGTCAGACCGATTTTGACCCGCTCTATGCCGACCCCGACGCGGAGTATGACCGCGAGTTAGGCTTTGATGCCAGCCTGCTAGAACCGCTGGTAGCCTGTCCGCCCAACCCCTCGAATGTTTTTTTGGCCCGCGAGTTAGCTGCCGATAAAATCCGGCTCGACCAGGCTTATATCGGGGCTTGTACCGGGGCGAAATATACCGATTTGGTCGCCGCCGCCGAAATAGTCAAAGGCCAGCAGATTGCACCGGGCTTGCGCTTCTTGGTCGCGCCCGCCTCGCGGCAAGCCTTTCGGCGGGCCTTAGCCGACGGTACAATTAGTACCCTGGTAGAAGCCGGGGCAACGGTGCTGCCGACGGGTTGTGGAGCATGTGCCGGGCTGGGTAATGGGATTCTGGCTTCCGGGGAGCGGGCCATCAGTAGCACCAACCGCAACTATCCCGGTCGGATGGGAGCGCGGGATAGCGAAGTTTATCTCGCCTCGCCGCGCACTGTCGCGGCTTCGGCCCTGGCAGGCCATATCGTAGACCCCCGCGAGTTTGAGGGCTGAGGACTGAGGACTGAGGACTGAGAGGATTTACGATTGAAAGTGGTCAGTGGTCAATAGTCAGAAAATACAGCACGGAAGACGGAAGATTGCGGGGATTTTAGATTTTAGATTTTAGATTTTAGATTTTAGATTTTAGATTTTAGATTGAGGAAAACAATGCAGCTAAAAGGCCGGGTATGGCGGTTTGGGGATGACATTAGCACCGATGTGATTGCGCCGGGTAAATACTTGCGGTTGAGTTCGGCGGAAATCGCCGGACATGTCATGGAAGGGCTTGACCCTGACTTTGCCCGAAAAGTCCAGCCGGGCGATATAATTATAGCCGGGCGCAACTTTGGTTGTGGCTCGTCGCGGGAGAATGCCCCGGATGCTTTGCGGCTGGCGGGGATAAGCGCCATCGTCGCCAAGTCCTTCGCCCGTATTTTTTTCCGCAATTGTATTAATCTGGGCGTTCCAGCGATAGATTGCGATAGCCTTGACCAAATCGCGGAGGGCGATATAGTTGAAATTGACCTCGAATTGGGTCTAATGACCAACCTGACCGGCGGGCAGCAATTCAGCTTTCAGCCGCTTCCGGCTCATTTAATCTCCATGCTAGAAGCGGGCGGCCTTGTACCGTTTTTAGAACAACGGGTCGCCGCCGAAGAAGCCGAAAAGCTGAAAGCTGCTGAAGAAGCCGTGGCCTGATAAGATGCAGTGAGCGTGCTAAAATACAGCGCATCAGAACGGGATAGGGAATTTGTAGGGGCAATCCCTTGTGGTTGCCCTGCGGCCCACAGGCCGCTAATCATGAACGTTCAGCACTTGTTAGCTCTTTAGCGTATATCAAGCGGATAAGCTAAAGAGCTAACGGGCGCTAGGAGTTCATTGGGCAGCCGTCTGGCGACGGCAGGGCAACCACAAAGGATTGCCCCTACCTTTTCGTACCAGCACTATAGTTGACTGTAGCAGATTAATTATCACGGCAAAGTCAGACCCAAAAAGAAATTATGGGAGAGAAAGCAGATGCCAATTTCGGTGGGAGTGGACATCGGCGGTACGTTTACCGATATGATTTTTCTGGATGAGGAGAGCGGTAGCCTCAAGACTATCAAAGTTTCTTCGACCCCGGCTGACCAGTCTTTAGGGCTGTTGAGCGGGCTGGAAAAATCGGCCTTCCCGATGGATGAAATCGGGGTGATAGTTCACGGTACGACTGTCGCCACTAACGCCATTCTGGAGCGCAAAGGGGCAAATTGCGCCCTGATTACCACCAAAGGCTTTCGAGATGTGCTGGAAATGCGGCGGCGTGACCGGCCTAACACCTGGGGTCTGCGCGGCACGTTTCAGCCGATTATCCCCCGCGAACATCGGTACGAAGTAAATGAGCGCACACAGGCCGATGGTACGCTTTTGAAAGAACTCGACCCGGCGGAAGTCGAGGGGTTGGTACGGCAAATTCTGGCCTCGCCCGACAAAATCGAGGCGGTGGCGGTCTGTTTTATCCACTCTTACGCCAATCCCCACAATGAACAAATCGCCCGCGAGGTGCTGGAAAAGCTCTGGCCCAATCAGAATATTGTGCTGTCTAGCGAGGTCATGCCCGAACTGCGCGAGTTTGAGCGCACCAGCACTACCAGCGTCAATGCCTACGTCCAGCCAATCATTTCGCGTTACCTCAACCACCTGGAGGAGATGCTGCGCGAGAAGGGTTTTAAGCACGACGTATTGCTGATTCAATCCAACGGCGGCCTGATGTCACTAAATGTAGCGAGCCGCTTTGCGGTCAATACCGTGCTGAGTGGCCCGGCGGCGGGGGTGATTGCGGCTTCGTATACCGCGCAACAGGCTGGTTTCCCCAACGTGATTACGGCGGACATGG
Organism: Chloroflexia bacterium; assembly: GCA_038245615.1. Classification (GTDB taxonomy): domain Bacteria; phylum Chloroflexota; class Chloroflexia; order Chloroheliales; family Chloroheliaceae; genus 54-19. Next base: position 18,183 of record JBBRSG010000080.1, read on the forward strand.
GCGGAACAAGCCTTGATTCATCGCTGGTCGTCGGCGGACAACCGACCCTGACCGGTGATACCAAGATTGATTTTGGAGTCCCGGTGCGTACCCCAATGATTGAAATCCTGACGATTGGGGCGGGTGGCGGTTCGATTGCCTGGCTAGATACCGCTGGGTATCTGCAAATCGGGCCGCAGAGTGCCGGGGCGGACCCTGGCCCGATTTGCTATGGCAAAGGTGGTCAGCGCCCGACTGTGACCGACGCTAATGTGGTGCTAGGCCGGATTAACCCGCGTCGCTCGATTTCGGGTGATAGGCTGAACGTTGAGGCAGCAGGCCAGGCGATTGAGGAGCAAATCGGGCAGCCGCTCGGTCTGGGACGCTACGAGGCCGCCGATGCTATCATCAAGGTCGCTAACCTCAAGATGGCGAACTCTATCCGGCTGATTTCGATTGAACGCGGTCACGACCCACGAGAATTCGCGCTCGTGCCTTTCGGGGGGGCAGGGCCATTGCATGCCGGGGCATTGATGCGGGAGGTAGGGATTGGCTCGACCCTCGTCCCGTATTATCCTGGTATTACCAGCGCCATCGGCTGCTTGATGGCGGATGCTCGCCACGATTTCACCCGCACCCTCAACAAACGGCTCGACGACCTCGATATGACAGCGGTCAGGGCCATGTTGGATGGCTATGTGGCGGAGGGCCATGCTCTGCTGGAAAAAGAAGCTATCAAAGTCGGGCAGATTGAGGCGCTTTTCGAGGCCGACATGAGCTACGAAGGTCAGGTACACGCTATCCGTACCACCTTGCCGCCCGACCTCAGCCCGACCAGGATTCAAGCCCAGTTCGAGGCGGCGTACAAGCGCGAATATGGGCGGGCGCTGGACAATATCCCGGTGCGGTTGGTGACGCTGCGGGCCGCGATTATCGGGCTGCGACCCCGGCTGGATTTGCGCCGCTTCGTTTCGGGCGCGGCTACCAGTCTGGAAGCCGCCCGCCACGAAGTCCGTCAAGTTTATTTCGAGGGACGCAGCTATGATACCCCGGTCTACAACCGCACTCTTTTGCCATTGGGAGTCGAATTCAATGGCCCGGCGATTATCGAACAGGCCGACTCGACTACCGTTGTCGAACCCGATATGCAGGTGCGAGTAGACGACTTTGGTAATATAATAGTCAAGATTAGCGAATGACTTTATAAAACTAGGATTTTGACGAAAGGGGCTGAGGATGCGAACAATTGAAGCGACCGCGACGGTCACGCCGGACGGCAAGCTGACGATAGATGCTCCCGCCGATATTGAGCCGGGGGAATATCAAATCGTAGTTGTTATTGATGAAAACCAGTCTACTCAAGAGGATATGCTAGACCTCGAAGCCGAATTCGACCCAGAAGAATTAGCCGACCTAAAAGCCGCGATAGCTATAAGCGATGAAGAGGACGCACGCGGTTTCTATATAACTGAAGACCAAGTGAGACAGAAGTTTGCCGACATGATAGCTCAATATAAAGACAACCATAGCGATTTAACTTTTAGAGATTATCAGGTTACCCCAGAGCCACCTGAAACAACCTTTCGCAGAGAGGAAATTTATGGGGATGACGGCAGGTAATCAAGTTTTGTTGACCACGACTTTAACCGATTTTCTGGCGTGATAACGATAGTACCTTTGATTGCGAGTAATTCGAGTCATCCATAAAGGAAACAAGCCGATGACAATGTTACAAGAGCCTGGTGTGGCTCAGAAGAGCGACACCGCCAAGCCAATTGACCCGATTACTCTGGCAGTAATCAAGAATTCGCTGGAACAGATTACCGACGAGATGGATGTGCTGCTATATCGGGCGGCTTTTTCAACCATCATTTCGGAGGGCCACGATGCCTGTCACGGGCTGTACGAGCCGGAAACCGGCGAAACGATTGTCCAGGGTAAATTTGGCTTGCCGATTTTCGTCGGGGTCATGCGCTTTGCAGTCAAGGCAGTAATTGACCATCTGCACACCAGTGGGCGCGAACCCCGCCCCGGCGACCTGTACATTCTCAACGACCCGCATCTTTCGGGGACGCACATGCAGGACATGAAGCTGGTGCGGCCCTTCTTCTATGATGGCGAACTCTTTTGCCGGATGGCAGGGACGGCCCACTGGACGGATGTGGGCGGGAACGTGCCGGGTGGCTTTAACGCCCAGGCTACTGAAGCCTGGCAAGAAGGAGTGCGTGTCCCTCCGGTCAAGCTCTACAGCGCGGGCGAACTAAACCAGGATATTCTGGATATGCTGCTATGGAATACTCGCACCCCCACGATTGCCTATGGCGACCTGTCGGCTCAGATAAACGCCCTCGAAACCGGCGAAAAGCGGCTGGCCCAATTGCTCGATAAATATGGCTCTGCAATGGTGCAGGCGGTCAGCGCCGAACTCAAGCGCCGCAGCGAAATCACTATGCGGGCGCATATCGCCAAAATCCCCGATGGGACTTACTCTTTTGACGATTATCTTGATAACGATGGGGTAACTAATACTCCGCTTAAAATCGCGCTGGATTTGACCGTTAAGGGCGATGAATTGATGCTGGATTTCAGCCGCTCCGACCCGCCCTGCAAAGGCCCGATGAATGCACCCCTGGCGACATCGGTTTCCAGCTGCTACATCGCCATCAAGCATATCTTTACCGATGTAGCGGTCAATAGCGGCTGTTTTGCCCCGGTAAAGTTTAATATTCCTGAAACCACTTTCCTGAATGCCGGGCCGGGTAAAGCCATGAACGCCTATACCGAAGTCACGCCGGTCATTATTGGCTGTATCTGGGGGGCGCTGGGGCAGGCTATCCCCGAACTGACCTATGCCTGCTACTTCCAAACCGTCAATTCTTTTAATCTGGCGGGCAACCGGGCCGACGGCAAGTATTACGTGATGTTCACCTACTTTGGGGGCGGACACGGCGCGAGTCGGGAGTCGGATGGCCTCAATCACGGCTCGAATGCTATCAGCATGGCGACGATTGCTCCGATGGAGATTCTGGAAGCCAATTTCCCGGTACTGTTCGAGCAATGGGCTTTGCGCCCGGATAGCGGCGGGGCGGGCTACAATCGGGGCGGGCTGGGTTCGGTCTACAGCGTCCGAGTGCTGGGCGAGGAGGCCCGCGCCTTCTTTCTGGGCGACCGGGGCAAGTTTGCGCCATTTGGGGTAGGCGGCGGACTTTCGGCGGCAAAAAACGAACTGGTCTTCAAGCGGGCCGAGGGCGATTTTATCCCGCCGATGGTCAGCAAGGCTACCGATGTCCCTTTGCAGCGCGGTGATGTAATCGAATTGCGAACTCCTGGCGGTGGCGGCTATGGTTCGCCTCTGACCCGTCCGGTGGAAAAGGTGTTACTTGACCTCAAGCGTGGCTACATATCCGCAGAAGCGGCCTTGCGCGATTACGGGGTTAGTTTGAAAAACGATGGCACTCTGGACGAAGCCGAAACCGCCCGGTTGCGCGGCAAATAAGCTGGTGAGGAATTAAAATGCTGCTAAACTGGGAACGCGCCCGACAGATGATGGAGCAGAATAAACTACAGGCGGTGGTCGGCTCGCTGGCCCACAACGTCTTTTATTTGAGCGATTTTGATGCCCCGATAAGCTGGGCGCATCCGGGTATGGCTCTGGCGGTTTTGCCGCTTGACCAAAATATCCCGGCGGCAGTCATCACCGCCGATGTCGAGGTGCGGCGCGGCAATCCTCAGACCTGGATGCCTGAAATCGTGGGTTACAAAGACCTGGCCCTCAAGAATGCCCGCCATCTAGCAATGCTGGAAAGGGGCGAACTGGTCTACGATCCGCCGGTAGGAGGCCCATCCGATTTAGGGGCGGCTCTGGCTCTTTATCTCAAAGAGCATGGCTTGGCGGCGGGTCGGGTCGGGTTCGATGAGGAAGAATTGGGAATGAAGGTCGTCCGGGCCGGGTTAGCCGACTTGCAACCAGTCGCCGCCAATGATTTGTTGCGCTGGGTGCGAATGCTGAAAACTCCCCAGGAAATAGCCCTCATGAAGAGCGCCGCCCGTAAAAACGAGCTGGCCCAACTAGCTTCGATTGAGGCCGTCGCCGCCGGAGCAACCTACGCCGAGGCCCAGCGAGTCTACTTCGCCAGCCTGTTACACATGGGCGGTCAAGGTCTTTATATGGTCGGCAATGTCGCCCGGCCCGGTAGCGCGGGCGGGCTGGAGTCGCAGCGACCTTCCCAACCGGGCGATACGGCTTACTTTGATTCACTGGGGGGTTACAAGCACTATCAGGGCGATGTCGGGCGGACGGCGATTGTCGGGCCACCCAGCCGCGAACAAATAAAGCGCCATACCGCCCTTCGCAAGGGCTGGGCCGAGGCTCTCAAAACTATTCAGCCCGGTCAGGATACCCGTGAAGTCGCCGCTCGTGTGATGCGAGTGGTGCGGGCCGAAGGCGCGGAAGATTATCTCACCTGCAATCCGCATTGTGTCGGGCTGGAACATATAGATAACCCTCATCCGCGTGGGCTATATGAGCCGTTTGTGCTTGAAGTGGGTATGGTCATCAATATTGATATGCCCTATAAAGCCCTCGAAATTGGCATGATGCACACCGAAGACACGGTGCTTATCACCGAAAATGGAATCGAAGCCCTAACTTCAAATGATGACCGCCTGTTCGTCATCGAAAACGGCAGCGTCAGTCGGATGGATTGAAAATTGAAATCTAAAATCTAAAATCTAAAATGCCAAGTTCCATGATTTCAGATTTTAGACTTACCCCGGCGAGGGCCATAGCGTTAATGAAAACTAACCAGGGTCACAGGTTAAAGGGTCGTTGGTTAGAAGTTTTCTGACCACTGACCACTGACTACTGACCACTTTTCACAGGAGTTTGAAATATGACAGCAGTATTGGAAAAAACCTCTTTTCAGATGGAATTGGAAGAGGCCCGGCGGCCTATCCATAGCGGGATGCACCCCTTTAGTGCCGCCTGGACTAAAGGTGAATTGAGCCGCCAGCAACTCGGCGAATGGGCCAAGCAGCACTATTATTACGTCGAGACGGTGGGCCAGATGTTCGGGATGCTCTATGTCCGCCTCCCCGACGTAGAGGCCCGCTTGCACACTCTTGACAACCTGATAGGCGAAGAGCTGATGGGCGAGCGCCACCCCGATTTGTTGCTGCGCTTTGCCGAAGCCTGTGGGGTGTCGCGTCAGGAAATCCTGAACGCCGACCTGAACGGCGAGATTTTATCCGGCACTCGTGGTCTGCGGGCCTGGACGTTGGAACTGGGCAACTTCCGTCCGGTTGCGGAAGCTGCCGCCGGGATTATGGTCGGGCTGGAAGGTCAGCTTCCGGCGATGTACATCGGCTATGTCGAGGCGATGCTCAAGATGGGGTTCACCAAAGATGAGCTAAAATTCTTCTATGTCCACATCGAAGGCGACGACGAACACGCCGCCAACGGTCTGGCTATTTCTGAGCGTTACGCCAATACCCCCGAACTACAAGAACGCTCCAAAGCCGCCGTGCGCGCCTCGGCCCAAATGCGGTATAATTACCTGACGGGAATACACCGCAAGTTTGTGCTAGGGGAAGAGGTGATTTAGCGGTAAAAGCCCTTTTTGAGTAAACCACGCCACGAAAGGATGTAAAGTTTTATGACCGCAACCATCGAGAAGCGACAGGTAAAGATGCCTTCGCCGACTGACCTCTATAATGTGGATGGCCTTTTGACCGAAGAAGAGCGGATGGTACGCGATACCGTCCGCCAGTTCGTGCGGGAGCGGGTTACGCCGATTATTGGGGAGCATTTCGAGGCTGGGACATTTCCCCGCGAACTGATACCCGAAATCGCCAGTTTGGGCCTTTTGGGAATGCACCTGGAAGGCTATGGCTGTGCCGGTCTGAGCGCGGTCAGCTACGGGTTGGCCTGTCAGGAACTTGAGGCCGGGGATAGCGGTATCCGCTCGTTTGTATCGGTGCAGGGGTCGCTGGCGATGTTCCCGATTTGGGCCTTTGGTTCAGAAGAGCAAAAACAGCGCTGGTTGCCCAAAATGGCCCAGGGCGAGGCTATCGGCTGTTTCGGTCTGACTGAACCCGACCACGGCAGCGACCCTTCCGGGATGCTGACTAATGCCCGACTGGATGGCGATAGCTATGTGCTGAACGGCTCGAAGATGTGGATTACCAATGGCGGCGTGGCCGATATTGCGGTGGTCTGGGCCAAGCTGGACGACACAATTCGGGGCTTTTTGGTGGAGCGCGGCACGCCCGGCTTTACCAGCAGCAATATTCATCACAAGCTTTCGCTGCGGGCCTCGATTACCTCCGAATTGCACTTTGACGATTGCCGGATTCCAGCCTCGAATATTTTGCCGGGGGTGAAGGGTTTGCGCGGGCCGCTTTCATGCCTCAGCGAAGCCCGCTTCGGGATTGCGTGGGGGGCGTTGGGAGCGTTGCGGGCCTGCTACGAAGCGGCCCTCGAATACTCCAAGACCCGCGTCCAGTTCAACCGACCAATTGCCGGGTTTCAGTTGGTGCAACTCAAACTGGCGACAATGGCAACCGAATTGACCAAAGGTCAGCTTTTGGCGCTGCAATTGGGTCGCCTGAAAGATGAGGGACTGGTTCATCCGGTGCAGATTTCGATTGCCAAGCGCAACAATGTCCGGGAAGCCCTCAAGACCGCCCGTGAAGCCCGCAGCATCTTGGGCGCAAACGGTGTGACCCTGGAATATCCGATTAGCCGCCACATGAACAACCTGGAGTCAGTCTACACCTATGAAGGTACTGACGATATTCACACCCTGATTATCGGGCAAGCTATTACCGGGGAGAACGCTTTTTCGTAGGGGATGGGGAATTTACCCCCAAAGGGGGCGAGGCCGCGATTAGGGAACTCAATCCTGCCTTTCCCTGACCACCGACCACTGCCGAGCGTGATAATCGTATGATAAAGGCGCTGATTTTCGACTTTGATGGGCTGATTCTTGATACCGAAGGGCCAGATTTCCAGTCCTGGACCGAGATGTACGCCCAATACAATTGCCGTTTACCCCTGGCAGTCTGGGCCGAGGCGATTGGCACCCATAGTGGCGCTTTCGACCCGCACGCCTATCTGGAGGAGCAGCTTGGTCGGCGGCTGAACCGCACTCATATTCAGCACGAGCGCCGCACCCGCTATCATCTGTTGATACACCAGGAGACGGTTTTGCCGGGGGTAAAAAACTATCTCAGCGATGCAAAGCGGCTGGGCCTCAAACTGGCGGTAGCTTCCAGCTCTGGTCATGGTTGGGTAGATGGACACCTCAAGCGACTGGGGTTGCTGAATGAATTCGAGGCGGTTTTTTGTGCCGAGGATGTGGCCCAGGTCAAGCCCGACCCGGCCCTGTATTTACTAGCCATCAGTGCGTTAGGGGTGGCTGCCAATGAGACCATCGCATTTGAGGACTCACCCAACGGGGCGCTGGCGGCGAAAAAGGCCGGGTTGTATTGTGTCGCCGTCCCTAACCCCTTGACCGCCCAACTCTCGCTTGACCACGCCGATTTGCAATTGACCTCGCTGACGGCGACCAGCCTCGAAGAATTGCTGGCGATAATTCCGCAGGAAGAATAATGTCCACTCACGCCGAAAATAGTCCAGACCATCAATCCCAACATCAATCCTCGGCCCTGTCCGGCATTCGGGTTCTCGACCTGAGCCGGATATTAGCCGGGCCATACTGTACCCAGATTCTAGGTGATTTAGGGGCGGACATCGTGAAAATCGAGCAACCGGGTTTGGGGGATGGTAGTCGGGCCTGGAGTCCGCCCGATGCCGGGGGCGAGTCGGCCTATTATTTGTGCATCAATCGCAACAAGCGCAGCATGACCCTTAATCTAAAAAGTGAAGAAGGGCGCGAGATTGTGCGGCGGATAGCCGCTAAAAGCGATGTTCTAATCGAGAATTTCAAGTATGGCGAAATGGCGAAGATGGGCCTCGACTATGAGAGCCTTACCGCCCTCAACCCCTCCTTGATTTATTGCACCGTCAGCAGCTACGGCCCAACTGGGCCTTACAAAGAGCGCCCCGGCTTCGACTTTATGATTCAAGCTCAAAGCGGGATTATGAGTATCACCGGGACCGAAGAAGGCGGCCCAATGAAAGTGGGGGTGGCAGTAGTTGACATAACCACCGGGCTTTATGCTTCGAGTGTGATTCTGGCGGCCCTGTTCGCCCGCGAGCGCAATGAGCAGAAACGCGGGCAGAAGCTGGAAGTTTCGCTCTATGAATGCGCCCTGGCCTGGCTCGCCAATATCGGCAGCAATTATTTGGTTTCGGGCCAACCCCCCAAACGCTACGGCAACGCCCATGCTAATGTCGTACCGTACCAGCCCTTTGAGACCGCCGATGTCCCGATTGCCGTCGCCATCGGCAACGACGGGCAGTTCCGCAAATTCTGCCAATTGGTAGACCGGCCCGACCTCGCTGCCGACCCGCGCTACGCCACCAATCCGGCTCGCGTCCACAACCGCCAGAGTCTTATTCCGGCGATGCAGGCTATTTTTGCTCAACGCCCGGCGGCGGAATGGGAGCAACTCCTCGCCGGGATTGATGTACCCGCCGGTTCGATAAATACCCTTGACCGCGTATTTGATAATCCCCATACCAAGGCTCTGGAAATTGTTCAGGAAATTCAGCACCCGACGGCTGGTTCGGTCAAAGTAGTGCGCTCTCCCATGCACCTCAGCCAGACCCCCACTACGATTCAGCGCCATCCGCCGCTTTTGGGCGAACATACCGCCGAACTGCTCCGCGAATTACTGGATTATTCCGCCGATGAAATCGCTAGTCTCCGCGCTCAGGGCGTGGTATAATCGAACAAATTTCAGCCACAATCCGCCGATTAAGACCCAAATAGATGTGTTTAAGGCTTGCGCCAATTGGCAATCCAAAATCCTGATGTAAAATATAGGGCAATATGGAGAGTACATCTTCATCTTCAATCGAATTTATTGCCACCAGCTTCCGGCTACCTGGCTCAGAAGTTGATGAAGAAGCTATCGAAGTCAGCGCCATTTTGGGGGTTGGCACTGGGTTGGTCTATCATCAAGCCTTGATTGACCCGGAAGAAACCGAGGCGGATGAGGAAAGTTGGGGTGGCTATAGCATTACTCACCTCAAATCAGGCCGTTGTCTGGGCTATCTGACCGTCGAAACCCCGCGTCAGGCCCGCAAATGGCTTGAACTGCTATCCCAGGTCGCCGACTGGAGTCAGGAGTTTGGCAAACTAGCTGCCAACCAGACCGACATAAAGGCCCTGGTCGCTGCCGTCGAAGCTGCCCGCCAGCAGGCTACCGAACTCACCCTGTTTGTCGAGCAACTATAATCTAATCTCCCCTCCACCCCGCTACTACTTGCAACCTAACGCTATAATAAAATAAAGTACATCAAGTTTTAAAATAGTTGGGACTACTTGATAAGCGATTACGCGCTTCTCCACTTAATTCTTCATTTATCGTGTTTTTTAAGGCAAGGCTACAATTATAACTCCTTAATTATGGTGGGATCCAGAACTAAAAACAGACTAAACTTTAATCGCACAATTTTTATAGCTTCTTCTATTATGCGCGGTAGCAAACAGACAGCTTTTATTGCTAGTCGTATAATGACTAAATTGTGGTCGCATGTGGATGAGCCTGCTTGGGGTCAGGCGAGGGAGGAAAATCGTGCATTCAATATTAACCAGACTGGCAACCTGTTTTTTCAGGTTCGCTCAATTGCAGTATCGTCGTCCCCTGAAATTTCTGGCTTTAACCAGCGCGAGTTTACTGATAGCCGCCTTGTTGCTGACGGCCCTCGGCCCGATTGTGTTTCAGCCCGCAGTTACGCAAGCTGCCGGAGGCATGACCTTCACCAAAACCCAGGATGGTAATCCGGTGGTTGGTGGGCAAGTGACCTATACTCTGACTGTCACCAATAACTCGATTGCCCCCAGTGCCTATAATCTAAATTTTATTGATACCTTACCACCCGGCCTGACCTATGTCAGCAGTAGCGGAGTTGGTTTGGGTTCGCCGGTTATCACCACTACCGGGGTGGGTTGTGCGGCCCAACAAACTTTGCGCTGGAATAATATCAAAGACCTCGCCCTCAACGAAACCTATACTATTACAGTGGTGGCTCAACTTAGCCCCTGTATTCTGGTTGGGACGGTTTTGCCCAACACTGCCGATGCAACGGTCAGTACCGACCCGCGAGATACCACCGGCCCAATCAGCGCCGGGGGCGGGTCTTCCAGTGGAATAGCCCTGCCTTTCAAGCTGACTAAAAAAACTGTCCAAAGCACTGGGGTCGGGCAGGATACCGGGGCTTGTAGCGGGCCGGGGGCTGGTCGCCAGTTTTATTACCAATTGACCGCCCAAAATAACTTTGTCGGCCCTAGTCAGAATATGGTCGTGACCGATGTTCTACCAGATGGGGTGGAATACTGCGGTTCGATGAATACCAGTGGCGGTGGCGCAAATATCACCCCCACCGTTTCCGGGCCAGACCCTGTGACCGGCAAAACTACTCTAACATGGAATCTCGGCACCCGGATAGCCGGGGAAAAAGTCATCCTGCAACCCAATGTGGTCATTATCTATAAATATCGCGGAACAGCCAATGGCGCTCCAAACCAGGTGGTTGAAGACGATAAAGTTCTGACCAATACCAGCAGCCTGAACGGGGATTACGCGGGCAATAATTATACGGCTGGCCCGGCGACCTCGGATGTGAAGGCCAGCTATGCCACAATTGCCAAATCCAGTAGTGTCTCGCTGGTTGCCACCGGCGATATTTTCACCTATACCCTTACTCCCTCGACCTCGACCAACTACGATGCCAGCAATATGTACATTATTGACACCGTACCCAACGGGCAGGATGTGGTATTGGGGACTTTTGGCCCGGTGCAGCCGACTACCGGGGCAGAGACCGATGGGGTTTTCGTGCCATGCGCCGCTAATCCCAATTTAGTGCCAGCCACCGACCATGGTGGGGTGGTCAGTAGCCCGGTAGCCGGGGTCTATCTCTGTACTGATGGGACGACGCAGGTGGCCTGGGGTGTTTTGAATAATTCGGGGACGACCCCGATGACGGCGGGAACTCAATTCAACCTGACCTTTCAGGCCCAGGTACGCACCAACTATCGGGACGGCAGCCTGCCGCCGGTGCTGGCAACCGACGATTTTACCAACCATGTCGGGATGCGTTTTGATGCCGATAGTATTCCGGCTGTGACCCCTCCCAACCAGGGCGCAGGCGGGACGACCAATCGCGGGCGCTGGGAAAATGCCTCGGCTTCCCAAACTACCAGCGCCGTCAAGCTCAACAAAAATATTTTGGGTGTGACCAGAGGCGACGGCACGCCCACCCCGCCGCTTGAAGGTCGGGTGCTTGACCCTGGCGGAGTGACGGCGGGCGGGCCGGGCAGCCGAACCGTCAATCGGATGGCGGTGGCGGCAGTGGGTGACATCGTGACTTTCCAGCTCGATTTTATCGGGTCGGGAACCGCCGACATGAAAAATATTGTGTTGCGCGATTTCCTGCCGCTCAATTATACCTATGTGCCGTCCAGTGCCACTTACTTTAACAGTGGCCCAAATGCTTATACCGGAACGATTAATAGTGCC